>PNJT01000176.1 GCA_013822005.1 Novosphingobium sp.
TGAGCCCGCAGAACGAGGCCTGGAACCAGAAAGTCCGCGCCTATGAAACCTTGACCAAGACCGGCACGCAAAGCTGTTCCCCGGTCGGCGCAGGCGGCTGGACCGGCTGTTCAAGCAAGCTGATCAACGAAGCCTATGCCCAAAAGAAGACCGATCCGGGCATTCGCGCCGCCCAGCTGATCGCCGAGGAACGCGCCAGGCGGCTCGCCAATATCGACAGCGATGCGGCCGAAACCCAGGCCGCGGTCGAGCGGCAGGAAGAACAGATCATCGCCCGCCGCAAGCTGGAACAGCAGGCCTCGGGCGAGGCACCAGAGCCTGAAACGCCCCCGCCGACCCCGCCCAAATAGGGCCCTCAGCCCAGCGCAATATCCGGCGCGTCTTCCTGCTTCATCCCGACCAGGTGATAGCCCGCATCGACGTGGTGGACCTCGCCGGTCACCCCCGATGACAGGCCCGACAGGAAGTACAGCGCCGAGCCGCCAACATCCTCGATCGTGACATTGCGGCGCAGCGGCGAATTGAGCTCGTTCCACTTGAGGATGTAGCGGAAATCGCCGATCCCGCTGGCCGCCAGCGTGCGGATCGGCCCGGCCGAGATCGCATTGACCCGGATGTTCTGCGGGCCCAGGTCATTGGCGAGATACATCACGCTGGTTTCGAGTGCCGCCTTGGCCACGCCCATCACGTTGTAATGCGGCACAACCTTTTCCGCGCCGTAGTAGGACAGCGTCAGGATCGAACCGCCATCCGGCATCATGTCCTTGGCCCGCTTGGTCACGGCAACAAACGAATAGGCCGAAATGTTCATTGTCATCAGGAAGTTGTCGAGCGTGGTATCATAATACCGCCCGCGCAATTCATTCTTGTCAGAGAACCCGATGGCATGGACCACAAAGTCGATCGTCGGCCAGCGCGCCGCCAGTGTGGCAAAGGCAGTATCAAGCGCGGCCATGTCGGACACGTCGCAATCGATCAGGAAATCGGCCCCCAGGCTCTCGGCCAAGGGGCGCACCCGCTTTTCCATCACTTCGCCCTGATACGAAAAGGCGAGCTCCGCGCCCGCCTCGTGCAGCTTCTGGGCGATCCCCCAGGCCAGCGACTTGTCGTTCGCCAGCCCCATGATCAGTCCGCGTTTGCCCTGCATCAATCCAGTCATGCATTGGTTCCTGTTGCTTCGTTGTCGCCAGACCCGCGCGCCTGGCGGCGCTTGCCCAGCAAGTCCTGTTCCTCGGGCGTCTCGGCCAGTGCGGCGTTGAGCTCGGCCCCTACCACCATTCCTAAGCCGACCAGCCAGAAAAAGAAAAGCGAGATCATCACGCCCGCCAGGCTGCCATAGGTCAGGTCATAAGTGAAAAAGCGCCGCAATACTTGCGGCAGCGCGATCGAAACCGCCATCCACCACACCGTGACCAGCAGCGCGCCCGGCCATTTGGGATAGCGCCGCGCGCGGTAGGCGGTGGGGGTCAGGGTCAGGAACAGCATGTAGAGCGAAAGGTAAATGACTGCGGCGGGCAAGAGCTGCGAGGTGAACAGCGTATCGGCCCAGCCGGTCGCGCGGGGATAATGTGCAGCGATCACTTCAAGCGCGGTGCCGATCCCGACCTGCACCAGCAGCGCCGAAAACAGCGCCGCCACCGCGCCGATGATTACGCCTGTCGAAATCAGCCGGTAACGCCAGAATGCGTAAGTCTCGCGCGTGCCATAGGCGCGGCGCAGCACGTCGCGGATCGTCTCGATCAGGCTGCCCACGGTCCACAGCCCGACCAACCCGCCGATCCACAACAGCCAGCCGCTGCGCGCCACGATCACATCCTGCGCCACCGGCTCCAGCGCGCGGGCAACGTCAGGGGGCAGGGCTTTGAGGATGGTGTGAACGGAGGCGCTGCGCTGGGCCTGTTCGCCCATCAGGCTGAAAGCCGCGCCGACCGTGATAAAGAACGGAAACAGCGCCAGGATCGACATATAGGCGAGGTTGCCGGCATGGATGAAGCCATCGTGCCAGGCCCCGGTCCAGACCCGTCCCAGCACCCTGAAGACCTTGGTGTGCCAGACCCAGCCTTGCGTGCCGACATGCTCGTCGAGCCGCACCTGCAGCGCGCGTTTGCGGCGGGCTTCGGGCGACAGATCGGGCAGGGTCAGCGGCGGGCGCGGTTCGTTGTCCAGGGGTGGATCGTCCACGCGTCAGACGCCCAGGCGGGCGCGCAAGTTGCGCGGATCGCGCCAGCCATCGAGGCGCTGGACCAGGTCGGTATCGCCCTCGGGAACCTGGATCTCGATCGTCACCAGCTGGTCGCCGTGGCTGCCGTCCTTGCGCGAAAAGCCCTTGCCCTTGAGCCGCAGCGTCTTGCCCGAGCTGGTGCCCGGCGCGACGGTCAGCATGACCACCCCGTCGGCGGTGGGCACTTTGACCTTGGCGCCATTCACTGCCTCATCAAGGCTGATCGGCAGGTCGAGCCGCAAGTTGTCGCCATCGCGGCGAAAGAAGGGATGCGGCTGCAAGTGGATCGTGACCGTGGCATCGCCGTTGCCGCCGGGGCCAGGCTCGCCCTTGCCGGCCAGGCGCATTTGCGTTCCGTCCTCAACCCCTGCGGGCAGTTTGAGGTCGATCGTCTTGCCATCGGCCAGGGTGATTCGCTGGGTCGCCAGCATGGCCGCATCGCTCAGCGAGACGCCCAGCTTGTAGGCGACATTGCCGCCCTTGGGTGCTGCGCGCTGCCTGGGGCCGCCCGCGCCGCCAAATCCGCCTCTTCCGCCGAACAGCCCGTCGAAGATATCGCCCAGATCGATCCCTTCGTTGCTGAAGCCTTCGAACCCGTCGGCGCGAAATCCGCGCTGGCCGCCGCCCGCAAAGCCGCCCGGCCCGGCTCCGCCGCCATAGCCGAAGCCTTGCGGGTTGCCGTCGATGTCAATCTCGCCCCGATCGAACCGCGCGCGCTTGTCCTTGTCGGACAAGAGGTCATAGGCGCGGGTCACTTCGGAAAAGCGCTCCGCGGCCTTGGGGTTGTCCTTGTTGCGGTCCGGGTGGAGTTCCTTGGCGAGCTTGCGGTAGGCGGACTTGATGTCCTTCTCGCCCGCGCTGCGCGCTACCCCCAGGATCGAATAAGGATCATTCATAGGCCGTAGCTAGGCATACACGCACGAAACGGCAAGGTTTGTAGTCCTTGTTCCACTTGCGTGGAGTGCAACACCAGCCCGCTCCCCCTCCCGACCACCCAACTCTAGGTTACCCTATGGGTGGTCGGGAAGTGCCCTAAGCCAGTTGCGAGACGCTCGCGCTTTCCTCGCGCGCAGGGTGGGTCTATGGCGCAGCACGATGGAAGACCAGGCACACGATGCAATCCCGGCCGAAGCGCCGCTGGCGCTGTTTGGCGAGTGGTTCGCTTTGGCGCGCGAAAAAGAGCCCAACGATCCCGAAGCCGTGGCGCTGGCCACAGCCACGCCGGATGCCGCGCCGTCGGTGCGGATGGTCTTGATGAAAGACTGGGGGCCGGAAGGCTTTGTCTTCTACACCAACGGCCAGAGCCGCAAGGGCGGCGAGCTGCTGTCCAACCCCCAGGCGGCGATGCTGTTCCATTGGAAGTCGCTGCGCCGCCAGGTGCGGATCGAGGGGCGGATCGAGGAAGTCCCGGCCGAAATGGCCGACGCCTATTTCGCCAGCCGCAGCCGCGATTCGCAGATCGGCGCGCACGCCAGCGACCAGTCGCGGCCACTGGGATCGCGCGGAGAATTCATCGCCCGGATCGCCAGGACCGGCGCGCGCTACCTGGTCGGATCGGTGCCGCGCCCGCCGCACTGGACCGGGTTCCGGCTGGTCCCATCGGCTTTCGAATTCTGGCTCGACCGCCCGTTCCGCCTGCACGAACGGCGCCGGTTTGAGCGCAATGGGGAAGGCGGCTGGTCCAGCTCGCTGCTTTACCCATGAGCAGCCACGGCAGCCTGAACCGCAGCGCGGCCTATGCCTCGATTGCGGTGGCCGCGCTGCTGCTGGGGCTCAAGGCCTGGGCGGTCTGGACCACCGGTTCCACCGCCATGCTCGGCAGCCTGGCCGATACCGCGCTCGACCTGATTGCCAGCCTGGCAACCTTGCTCGGCGTCTGGGTTGCGGCCCAGCCAGCCGATGACAACCACCGCTTCGGCCACGGCAAGGCCGAGGCGCTGGCGGCGATGTTCCAGGTGGTGCTGATCTCGATTTCGGCGCTGACCCTGGCCGTCCGCTCGGTCCAGCAATGGATCGAAGGCGCGCGGCCGCAAGCGGCCGAAGACGGGATCGCGGTTTCGGCGATTGCGATGGTGGCGACGCTGGCCCTGCTTGCCTGGCAGCGCCGGGTGATTGCGCGGACCGGCTCGCTGGCGATTTCGACCGATCACTTGCACTACAAGAGCGACCTGGCACTCAACCTCGCGGTGATCGCGGCCTTGGGGCTCGATCAATACGCCGGGATCGGCGGGGCCGACGCGCTGTTCGGCTTTGCCATCGCGCTCTGGCTGGGCCGGGGCGCGTGGAACGCCTCGCAGGAAGCGATCGAGCAGCTGATGGATCACGAATGGCCCGATGCCCGCAAGGACGCCTTCCTCGAAGCGGTCGCGCGCCATCCCGAGATCAAGGGCCTGCACGACTTGCGCACCCGGACCTCGGGCAACCGCGATTTCGTGCAGTTCCACCTGGCGATCGATCCCGACATGACGGTGCGCCAGGCCCATGTGGTGATGGATGAGGTCGAGGCGATTCTGCAGAAGGAATTTCCGGGGCTGGAAATCCTGATCCACCCCGACCCTGAAGGGCTGGTCAATGAGACCGGCCACGCTGCGGTGGACTTGCTGGCTGATCGGCCGAGCTAGAGCCCGCGGCCTTCCCCCGCGAGGAAGGCCTGATAAGCGAGC
>PNJT01000177.1 GCA_013822005.1 Novosphingobium sp.
CGATCGGCGGCGAGCACGTTGATGTAACCGCGCCCTTGATCGTCCACCTTGAGAAGATCGTCGATCTCCAGCGCGGGCTCGCCGAAGAAATTGCCCGCCCCCTGCGCCTCGAAGCTGAGCAGCTGGCGCTGGATCGTGCCCACGCTCTGCCTGGTGACATTGCCGTATTTGCCCGAAAGATCGGCTGCATTATCCTGCGCCCAGGCGAGCACGGCCTGCAAATCCTCGAAATCGAGCAGCAGCCAGCCGTTGTCATCGGCATGGCGAAACACGATCTGCAGGACGCCTTCCTGCGTTTCGTTGAGATCGAGCAAGCGGGCAAGCAGCAGCGGCCCCATTTCCGAGATGGTGGTGCGGACGGGATGGCCCTGTTCGCCGTAGAGATCCCAGAAGATCACCGGATTGTCGGCATATGCGTAATCTTCCAGGCCCAGTTCACGCGCACGCGCCTCCAGCTTGTCGGCATGCTTGAAGGCGGGCGAACCGGGCATGGCAATGCCCGATAGATCGCCCTTCACATCGGCCACGAATACGGGCACGCCGTTGGCGGAAAAGCTTTCAGCCAGGCCCTGGAGCGTCACCGTCTTGCCAGTACCGGTCGCGCCCGCAATAAGCCCATGGCGATTGGCCCGCGCGAGATTGAGCGACTGCCTTTCGCCGCCCGCCGCCAGACCCAGAAAGATTTCACCCATAACGCCGCTCGCCCCATTCCCGATTCCCGATTTCCTGTTTGGCGCAGTGGCTTTGCTGCGGTCAAGTTCTCGACTTGTGCGCACGACAGGCTAAGGCAGGAGCGATGGTTCAGACAAAGCCTTTCGTCCTGCTTGATGACGCGCGCGCAGAAGGCGCGGCAGCGGCGCACCTGTTCGAGAATCCGGTCCGGATATTCGTCGCGCGGCGCGCTGAGGAAGTGACCGAAGTGCTCGAAGCGGCGGACAAGGCGCGGCGCGAAACCGGCGGCATGCTGGCGGGCTATATCGCCTACGAGGCGGGGCTGGCGCTGGAGCAGCGGCTGTACCCGCTGGCCGATCAGCGCAGCGGAGCGATGGGGCCGCTGGTATGGCTGGGCCTGTTCGAGGGCGCGAGCGAGATTGCAGCCGCCGATGTCCCGGCCTGGCTCGAAGCGCGGACGGATGCGAGGGCGGGCGGCGGCGAAGCTTCGCTTGGGCCCCTGGTGCCGCTGCTGTCGGTCGCCGGGTACGAAAGCGCCTTTGCCCGGTTGCAGGAGGCGATCCGCGCGGGCGACATCTATCAGGTCAACCTCACTTATCCGCTGGCCGGTTCCTGGCGCGGCGATCCCGCGGCGCTTTATGCGCGGCTGCGCCCGGCTGCACAGGCCGGGTACGGCGGGCTATTGTACGACGGTGCACATTGGTTGCTCAGCCTCTCACCCGAGCTGTTCGTCTCGCTGAAACAGGGCACGGCCAAGGTCAAACCGATGAAGGGCACTCGCCCGCGCGGCAGCGATGCGGCAGCCGATGCGGCGCTGGCGCGCGAGCTGGCGCTGTCGCCCAAGGACAAGGCCGAAAACCTGATGATCGTCGATCTCCTGCGCAACGATCTTTCGCGCGTGGCCGAGCCGGGCACCGTCAAGGTCGATGCGCCGTTTGCGGTCGAAAGCTATCCCACGGTGCACCAGATGGTTTCGACGATCCGCGCGCAGCTTGCGCCCGGCGAGGGCGCGATCCAGCTGGTGCGGGCGATGTTCCCCTGCGGATCGGTGACCGGCGCGCCCAAGATCCGCGCGATGGAACTGATCCACGAGGTCGAGCGCGACGCGCGCGGCCCCTATTGCGGGGCGATCGGGTGGATCGATAGCGCCAAGGATGGTCATGGCGGCGATGCCGCGTTCAACGTCGCCATCCGCACGCTGCGGCTGACCCCGATCGAGAACGGGCAAGGCAGCGCCGTGCTGGGCGTCGGCTCGGCGATCGTGGCTGACAGCGATGCCATGGACGAGCGGCGCGAGTGCGAGATCAAGGCGGGATTTGCCCGGGCCAGCTCGCCCACGCTGACCGCTCCCGCGTTCGACCTGATCGAGAGCATGCTGTTCGAGCCGGACAGCGGCATCGCGCTGCTCGAGCTGCACCTCGAAAGGATCAGGGCCAGCGCCGCCGAGCTGGGGTTTGCGTTCGATCGCCACAGCGCGCGCAACACGATTCAGGCACTGTGCTTCAACCTCGACCGGCGCTGCAAGCTGCGGCTCATGGCCTCGCGCGCGGGCATTATCGCGCTCGAGGCACAGGCGCTTCCCGCGCCGGAACCGCGCGGCTTGAGCTGCATCGCGCTGCCGCTGCCGCTCGATCCGGGCGACTGGCGGCTGCGGCACAAGACCAGCGACCGCGCATTCTACGAAGAAGCGCTGGCCGCAGCACAAGCCATGGGCGCTGACGAGGCGCTGCTGGTGCGGCCTGACGGACTGGTGACCGAGGGCAGCTTCACCAATGTTTTTGTCGAGGGAGAAGACGGCATCCTGCTCACCCCGCCCGCCGCATTGGGCCTGCTGCCCGGCGTGCTGCGCCGCTCGCTGATCGAAGCGGGCCGCGCGCGCGAGGCTGAATTGACGCTGGGGGATCTGGAGCGCGGCTTCCTGCTGGGCAATGCGGTGCGCGGGCTTTACGCGGCGAGGCTGCTGCCATGATCGACATCTTGTTCGAGGACGGCGAGGCGCTGGTGATCGACAAGCCCGGCGGGCTGCCGATCGAACGGCCACGCCGGGGCGGACCTTCTCTGGAAGACCACCTCGACCAGCTGAAGCTGGGCTTCCAGCGGCCACCCGTGCCCGTCCACCGGCTCGATACCGACACGTCTGGCTGCCTGCTCATGGCGCGCAATCCCAAGGCACTGGCGCGCTTGTCCCGCGCGTTCGAGGATCGGGCGGTTTCGAAAAGCTATCTTGGCCTGGTGGCGGGCGAGCTCAGCGAGAAGGAAGGCCGGATCGAACTGGCGCTGTCCAAGATCAGCTCGAAGGAGGCCGGCTGGCGAATGATCCCGGCAAAAAAGGGCAAGCCTTCGATCACCGATTGGCACCGGCTGTGGGTGAGCGAGGGATTCTCGCTGGTCCAGTTCCGCCCGGTTACTGGCCGCACGCACCAGATCCGCGTTCATGCCGCGGCCGGGCTGGGCTTCCCGCTGGTGGGCGATCCGGTTTACGGCAAGCCCGACCCGCGCTGCCGCCGTACCATGCTGCACGCCTCTTCGCTGGTGGTGCAGCGGGGCGCAAAACCGCCGATCATCGCTACCAGCCCGATCCCGGCGGATTTCTCCGCCTTCGGCATTGCCCCTATGGAACAATGGACAATCCCGGCCTGATAGACCGTGCATTCGCGCTGGCCGAGGAAAGCTTCCTCGCCGGGAGCGGGCCGGGTGGGCAGAACGCCAACAAGGTCGCGACCGAGGTGCAGCTGCGCGTCAATGTCTATGCGCTGGGCCTTGCCCCGCCCGTGTTCGAACGGCTGCGCAGTCTGGCGGGCAGCAAGCTGACGGCGGCAGGCGACCTGATGATCACCGCGCGCAAGCACCGCACGCAGGAGGCCAACCGCGCCGAGGCGCGCCGCAAGCTGGCGGACTTGCTCGAAGCCGCGCAGCGCGAACCGGCCAAGCGCGCCCGCTCGCGGCTCAACCGGTTGGGCAAGGTGCAAAGGCTCAAGACCAAGAAGGCCCGCAGCGAAGTGAAGGCCGGGCGCGGCAAGGTCGATTGGTAAGGGCATGGCTGCGGCTCGCCGCGCTTGACTTTGGGCCTGGAATCGCCCAATGGCCCGCCCGATAGCGGCGGTGCGCACGGCGTGCCGCCTGAATTATTTCGGCTGAAGACCGGCCCGCAGAAAACTAGGATACCGCCATGGCGAAACCCGCAACCGTGAAGATCAAGCTGGTCTCGACTGCCGACACCGGCTTCTATTATGTGACCAAGAAGAATCCGCGCAACACCACGGAGAAGATGAGCTTCCGCAAATATGACCCGGTCGTGCGCAAGCATGTCGAGTTCAAGGAAGCCAAGATCAAGTGATCCGGCCGGACCTCGGGCCTTCCCGAAGTTCACTGCCCGTTCAAGCCCGCGCGGCCAGGAACGGAGTATGAAAATCCTTCGATCCATTCGAATTTCACCGGCGGTTGCCGCGTTTTCATGCGCGCTGGCCGCCGCGCTCCCGCTTGGCATGATGGCAGCGCCTGCATATTCGCAGACCGCAGCCAGCGGCGATCTCGATCGCGCGGTTGCCGCGCTGCGCGGAATTTCCACCATGCGCGCCGATTTTACCCAGACCGACCGTCAGGGCCAGGTTGCCGGCGGCGTGATGACGCTCAAGCGCCCCGGCAAGATCCGCTTCCAGTATGAAAAAAGCGTGCCGATGCTGGTGGTGTCGAACGGGCGATCGCTGTTCCTCGTCGATTACGAGGTCAAGCAGGTCCAGCGCTGGCCGATCAGCAAGTCCCCGCTGGGCGCGCTGCTCGATCCCAATCGCGACGTCAAACGCTATGGCAAGCTGATTCCCACGGGCAACAGCGACGTAGTGAGCATCGAGGTGCGCGATACCGAACGCCCCGAATTCGGGGTGATCACGCTCATCTTCGTGCGCAACGATACCGCGCCGGGCGGATTGCAGCTGACCAACTGGGTTGCGCTCGATTCGCAGAATCACCGCACCACCGTGCGCCTGCGCAACCACCGCTATGGCATGGCGGTCGCTGACAGCGCGTTCACCTTCAAGGATCCGCGCCGCGCAACTCGCCGCCCGGGCTGAACGGCTCGGCCCGGCGACGTTGTAGGAATGCGACAAAACGTTCCGGTCCGTTCATTTACGCGAAAGCCGCCGGGGTCTATCTAAGGTGCTCAAGGACATCGAAGGCGGGTTCCCCCCT
>PNJT01000178.1 GCA_013822005.1 Novosphingobium sp.
AATATCGACATATTCCTGCGCCATTCTTCCTTGCATTGAACCATAATAGACTCCGTCACGATGACCCAGAATGGTCGGGAAGTGCCCTAAGGGGAGAAACCTGAACGGAGCTGGGGCGGTGAGCATGGTGTGTCAGATTTGCGATTTGTGCGCGGGAGCTTTGGCCAGATCCACCGTCCGCTTCTCCACCCCAACCACCGCATCAATCGCCAGCAGTTGCTCGAGCAGATCGCCGAGCCGGTCCGTCGGCCAGACCGTCGCAGCATCGGACTGCGCAAGGTCCGGGCGGGGGTGCGTTTCGATGAACAGGCCGTCCACCCCCACCGCTACCGCCGCACGCGCCAGCGCCGGGATCAGTTCGCGCT
The DNA here is from genome assembly GCA_013822005.1 of Novosphingobium sp. Taxonomy (GTDB): domain Bacteria; phylum Pseudomonadota; class Alphaproteobacteria; order Sphingomonadales; family Sphingomonadaceae; genus Novosphingobium. Next base: position 366 of record PNJT01000178.1, read on the forward strand.
GGCCGCCGCTGCTGGTGCCGGCGGCCGAGGGCTGTTGCAGCGAGTGGCTGGCGTCATAGATCACCGGGCAGCCGAACGCGCGCATCTGCGCCAGGCCGCGCATATCGACCACCAGGTCGTGATGGCCAAAGCTGGTGCCGCGTTCGCACAGCAGCAGGCGGCGGGACACCTGCTCGCCCAGCACGCTGGCGGCCTTGGCGACGACTTGCGCCATATCGCCCGGCGCCATGAACTGGCCCTTCTTGACCAGCACCGGCCTGCCGCTGCCCGCCGCGGCGAGCAGCAGGTCGGTCTGGCGCGAGAGGAAGGCAGGCACTTGCAGCAGATCAACCACAGCGGCTACAGGAGCGACTTGCGCGCATTCGTGAACATCGGTGATCACCGGCAGGCCGAACTGCTCGCGAACCTTGGCCAGAATCCTCAGCCCCTCGTCCAGCCCCACCCCGCGCGGCGAGCCAATCGCGGTGCGGTTGGCCTTGTCGAACGAGCTTTTGTAGATCGGCGTGATCGGCAGGCGCTGGGCCAGTGCGGCCAACCGCTCGGCCACTTCAAGCGCAAGCGCTTCGCTTTCAATCGCGCAAGGGCCGGAAATAACGAGCATGGGAAGAACCTTAGGCGCGAGGAGGCGATGTGCCAACCTTGGAACTCAGCAACCCCAAACCAAGCTCCGTTCGTGTCGAGCGAAGTCGAGACACCAGCGCGCGGCATCTCGACTTCGCTCGATGCGAACGGAGGTGGGGTGTTTTTTTGGGTCCTTCAGGCCTCCAGCGCCAGCAAGGCAAAAGTCGCCAGCCAATGCTCGCCCATATAGTCGCCCGCGACGTGCGGGAGCGCGGCATTGAGGTGCGTTTCGGCGGTGGCATGGACCAGTTCCGCCGCGTCATGCCCATCACCCAGCGCCGCAGCGATCTGCCGCCAGCACCAGGCCCGGCTGAGGTTCAGCCCGTCGAGATGCGCGATCTTGCCGTCGCTGCGGTCGCTGACTGTGGCGGGGGTGAACAGCGTCGCGGGCTGGCCCGCCGCGCAGTCGGGCAGGAAGCGGTCGAACCATGCCGCGAAGTCCGGCCCCAGGACCCGGCTCATCAGCAGCGCCTCGCACAGCGATCCGGACAGGAACTCGTCGCCGCCCGGTTCCCATGCCTGGCAGCCATGATCGCCGAGGTACCAGTCGCGTGCGCGGGCCTCGATCAGCGCCTCCAAGGCCGCGTCATGCTCGCGCGCCCAACCGTGCGCGAGAGTCAGCGCAAAGGCGCTGTTGTAATGCGTGCCAACCCGGATCGGGTAAGTCTGGAGCGGCAGAAACGCGGCAAAGCGCCGCGCAAAAGCGTGAGCAAAGAGATCACTATACCGCGCCCATGCTGCACTATGCTGCACCATCTCGGCGTGCAGCACAAGCGCCCAGGCCCAGCCATAGGGTCGCTCGAACCCGCGCGCTGAAGGGCGCGCAAGGTAAGCGGTTTCGACTGCAAAATTGACCTCGGTCAGCATCGCGGCAGCGCGCTGGCGGACAGCTTCGGCTTCGGGCAGGTCGGGATAGAGCCGGGCGAGGCGCAGCACTTGCCACCAGCCGTGGACGCAGGAGTGCCAATCGAAACTGCCGTGGAAAATCGGATGAAGCTGCGAAGGCGTGCGGGCATCGTCCGGGCCATCGAGCACGTGGTCAAGCTTGTGCGGATACTCGCGGCCCAGGTGGCCGAGCGTCAGCGCCATGAATTTGGCGGCAATCTGGGCGGTCAGCTGGCCCATCAGAACGCCGCCCACCAGATCAGCGCGATGTTGAACGCCAGCAGCGGCAGCGCAGTCGGCACCTGCATTTTGACCACCGCATTGCGGTCTTTGAGTTCAAGCAGTGCGGCGGGGACGATGTTGAAGTTGGCCGCCATCGGGGTCATCAAGGTACCGCAGAAGCCCGCCAGCATGCCTACTGCGGCGATCACCGCCGGATCGCCATCGTACTGGTGGATCAGCAAGGGCAGCCCGATTGCCGCGGTCATCACCGGGAAAGCGGCAAAGGCATTGCCCATCACCATGGTGAACAGCGCCATGCCGAGGCCATAGGCAATCACCGCCGCGACCAGCGAGCCACTGGGGATCACCTGAGTCATCAACCCGCCCACCACCTGGCCAACCCCCGCCAGCGCAAAGACCGCACCCAGGCTGGCGAGCATCTGCGGCAGGATCGCCGCCCAGCCGACCGCATCCATCAGACGGCGACCCTCCTCGACCGGCACCACCGGGCTTTCGCGCAGCCAGGTCAGCCCCGCCACGAAAGCCAGCAAAGCGCCCAGCGCCAGGCTCACCAGTGTGACTTGCTTGGGATCGACCAGATGTGGGACTTGCTTGAACAGGAAGGTCCCGGCCAAGGCGGTCAACGGGATCACCAGCGCCAGCAGGAACAGCCGGTTGCCATGCCGCGCCGCGCGCTCCTGCCGCTGCGCGCTGTCGTCGGCCGGCTGCCCCCGGCCGAGGCCGCCAAATCCGGCGATGGCCACCAGCCCCAGCACCAGCACCCCGTTGCCCAGATCGCCCATCCGGTCCCCCGCGAGCATCGACAGCGCCAGCAAGGCCCAGAACGCGGCATTGCCCCAACGCTTCGAATTGCTGGCATCGCGCGCTGACAGCACTGCGACGGCAGCGAAGACCAGCCCGGCGAGCAGGTAAACTTGCGTGAGGCCGATCATCGCTGCCTCCTCCCCATCCGCCACAAGCGGAAGGCGTGGATCGCGAAAGCGGCAATGGCCGTGGGGATCGCCCAGACCGACAACTCAAACGGCGAAAGGACAATCCCGTTCTGCTCAAGGAAGCCCTTCATCAGCAGGATCGATCCGATCGCGATGAAGATGTCCTCGCCAAAGAACAGCCCGACATTGTCGGTCGCCGCGGACATGGCTTTGACCTGTTCGGCTTCCTGTTCGTCCTTGGGCTGGGCGGCGGCTTCGGCCATCGGGGCGAGCAACGGGCGGACCGTTTGCGCATGACCCGCGATCGAGGTCAGCCCCAGCGCGGAGGTTGCCTGGCGCAGCAGCAGGTAACCGGTCAGCAAGCGCGGCAGCGTGGCCCCCTTGAGGCCCGCAATCAGGCTGCGGGCGCGTTCCTGCAGGCCGTGGCGTTCCATCAGCCCGATCACCGGCAGCACGATCCAGACCACCGAGACATAGCGGGTATCGTTGAAGGCCTTGCCGAAAGCGGCAATCACAGCCAGCAGGTCGAGCCCGCCCGCCAGCCCACTGGACACCGCCGCCGCCAGCACCACCAGCAGCGGATTGAGCCGCAGCATGAAGCCGCCGACCATCACGGCGATGCCGATCAGGACCCACAGGTTCATGGCGCCCCGTATCCTCCCCCGCCCGGTGTTTCGATCACCATGACATCGCCGGGTGCCATTGTCACCGCGGCAGTCGCCGGCAGGACCTCAAGCTCGCCTGAGGTTCTTTCTACCCTGTTGATTCCAGGCGCTGCTTCCTCGCCGCCCGCCAGGCCGAAAGGCCGGTTGATCCGCCGCCCGGCGAGGATCCCGGCCTCCATCGCCTCCAGGAACCGCACCCGCCGCACCGCGCCGTCGCCGCCTCGCCAATGTCCGGAACCGCCCGAACCCTTGCGGATATGGAAGTCCTCAAGCAGCACCGGGAAGCGGCTTTCCAGCACTTCGGGATCGGTCAGGCGGCTGTTGGTCATGTGGGTCTGGACCGCATCGGCCCCGGCAAAGCCCGGCCCCGCGCCCGATCCCCCGGCTATGGTTTCGTAGTACTGGTAGCGCGCATTGCCGAAAGTGAAATTGTTCATCGTTCCCTGGCTGGCGGCCAAGGCCCCGAAGGCCCCGAACAAGGCATCGGTCACCGCCTGGCTGGTCTCGACATTGCCGGCGACCACTGCCGCCGGGAATGCCGGGCGCAGCATGGTATGTTCGGGGACAATAATCGTCACCGGGGCGAGGCAACCTTCGTTCATCGGGATCGGGTCGTCGATCATGGTGCGCAGCACATACATCGTCGCTGCGCGGACCACGCTGAAGGGGGCGTTGAAATTGTTGGGTAGCTGCGCGGAGGTGCCGGTGAAATCGACCGTCACATGCCGCGCTGCCCGGTCAATCCGCACCGCCACCTGGATCGTCGCGCCGCAGTCCATATCGAGCGAAAACTGGCCATCCTCAAGCCGCGCCACCAGCCGCCGCACCGCCTCTTCGGCATTGGCGTGGACGTGCTGCATGTAGGCCACCACAACATCGCGGCCATGCTCGGCACAGGCCTGTTCCAGTCCCGCTGCACCGCGCGCGCAGGCCGCGACTT
>PNJT01000179.1 GCA_013822005.1 Novosphingobium sp.
GGCGTCGCGCTCCATATCGCGGCGGGCATTTACGTTGACAGATACCCGGTAGCATCCCATATTACACGTATCCTGTGTAACTGTGGACTTTTGCCATGACCAAGAACATCACTCTGGCCGTTCCCGAAGATCTGCTTGCGCAGTACCGAATTCTCGCCGCTGAACAATCGACCACAGTCAACGCGCTGGTCCGCAAGCACATGGAAGAAGCCACTGGCACTGCCAGGAAGCGCAAGGACGCGATCGCACGCATGATCGAATTGGGCCAGGCGAGCGCGCGGGATAGCGCGGAAATCAAGGAAGCGGGCGGAAAAATCGAAAAATGGCGGTGGAGCCGCGAGGAAACCTACGCCGAACGGGAATGGCCCAAGAAGCAATGACCGCAACCGCTTTTCTCGATACCAACGTCTTTCTGTATGCGGCGATGCGGGCATTGCCGGAAGCAGACGAGTTCAAGAAACCGATCGCGCTTGAGCTTATAGCGCAGTGCAATTTCGGCGTTTCGGCGCAGGTTCTCGGGGAATTCTATTACAACGCGCGGAAGAAAGGTTCGGCACCGCTCAGTCATGGCGAGGCGCTGGAATGGCTGGATCTGATGGCCAGGCAGCCGTTGGCACAGCTCGACGGGGCTTTGGTGCAAGCCGGCGCGGCGCTCGCCGAGCGATATGATGTAAGCTATTGGGATGGCGCGATGCTCGCTGCCGCCAATCTTCTCGGCGTTGAGACATTCTACTCCGAAGACCTTAACGACGGCCAGACCTACGGCGACGTTAGGGTCATCAACCCTTTCAAACCACAGACCCACTAGAAATCGGAAGCATTGGCATGTCCATCCTCGTCAACAAGAACACCAAGGTCATCACCCAGGGGATGACCGGCGCCACCGGCACTTTCCACACCCAGGCGGCGCTCGATTATGGCACGCAGATGGTTGCGGGGGTTACCCCCGGCAAGGGTGGGACCACCCACATCGGGCTGCCGCAGTTTGACTCGGTGGCCGAGGCCAAGGCCGTCACCGGCGCGACCGCTTCGTGCATCTACGTTCCGCCCCCGGGTGCGGCCGATGCGATCCTGGAAGCGATCGATGCCGGGATCGAGCTAATCGTCTGCATCACCGAGGGCATTCCGGTGCTCGACATGGTCAAGGTCAAGCGCGCGCTGACAGGCAGCAAGAGTCGCCTGATCGGCCCCAACTGCCCCGGCGTGCTGACCCCAAACGAATGCAAGATCGGGATCATGCCGGGTTCGATCTTCAAGAAGGGCTCGGTCGGCGTGGTCAGCCGTTCGGGCACGCTGACCTATGAAGCCGTGTTCCAGACCACCCAGATCGGCCTGGGCCAGACCACCGCGGTCGGCATCGGCGGCGATCCGGTCAACGGCACCAACTTCATCGACGTGCTCGAACTGTTCCTGGCCGATGACGAGACCAAGTCGATCATCATGATCGGCGAGATTGGCGGCGATGCCGAAGAGCAGGCCGCGCAGTTCCTGATCGATGAGGCCAAGCGCGGCCGCAAGAAGCCGATGGCCGGCTTCATCGCCGGGCGCACCGCCCCTCCGGGTCGCCGCATGGGCCACGCTGGCGCCATCGTTTCGGGCGGCAAGGGTGATGCCGAAAGCAAGATCGCGGCGATGGAAGCCGCGGGCATCCGCGTTTCCGCCTCGCCCAGCCTGCTGGGTGAGACCCTGGCCGAAGCGCTGAAAGTGAGCGTCTGAACTACGTAAAGCCCCTCCCCGGTGGGGAGGGGTTGGGGTGGGGGTTCTAGGCTATGGATTGGAACCCACCCCGCTGCGACTTGGCAGCAAGCTGCCAAGTCTCACTGCCCCTCCCCGCCGGGGAGGGGGGAATGGAACAAGACCGATGGGCAACGAAAGCCACGATTTCCTACCCGATGACCCGCAGCCGGGCCCAAGCTGGGCGCGCCCCGATTGGCGTTCGGCCAGCGATGATCTGACCGCCGCGCTCGACCCCACGCAGATGCAGCTGGCGATCAAGGCCGCCGCTGCCAAGGCCGGTGCGGCCTTGGACCCGCGCGCGATTGAAGAAGCTGCGGCGGATTCGATCCGGGCGATGATGCTGGTGCGCACTTTCCGCGTGCGCGGACATTTGGGGGCCGATCTCGATCCGCTGGGGCTCAGCCACCAGAACCTGCCGGCTGACCTTGACCCCGCCTACCACGGGTTTTCGGGCGCGGCGCTCGACCGCAAGGTCTATCTCGGCGGCACGCTCGGCCTTGAATGGGCCACCGTGCGCGAACTGGTCGATGTGCTGAAGCGCAATTACTGCGGCAAGGTCGGCTACGAATACATGCACATCGCCGATGTCGAGGAGCGCCGCTTCATCCAGGACCGGATCGAGGGCGGCGACAAGTCGATCGACTTCACCCCCGAAGGCAAGAAGGCAATCCTGGGCGCGGTGGTGCGCGGCGAGCAGTATGAGAAGTTCCTGGGCCGCAAGTACGTTGGCACCAAGCGGTTCGGGCTCGACGGCGGGGAATCGATGATCCCGGCGCTCGAAGCGGTGATCAAATACGGCGGCCAGCGCGGCGTTCGCGAGATCGTTTACGGAATGGCCCACCGCGGCCGGCTCAACGTGCTCGCCAACGTGCTGGCCAAACCCTACCGCGTGATCTTCCACGAGTTTTCGGGCGGCACCGCCAATCCCGAGGATGTCGGCGGATCGGGCGACGTCAAGTATCACCTTGGCACCAGCACCGACCGCGAATTTGACGGGATCAAGGTGCACATGAGCCTGGTCCCCAACCCCAGCCATCTTGAAACCGTCGATCCGATCGTGCTGGGCAAGTGCCGCGCGCAGCAGGTATTCCGCGACGATATCGGCCCGGGCAAGCACAAGTCGGTGATGCCGATCCTGATCCATGGCGACGCGGCCTTTGCGGGCCAGGGCATCGTCTGGGAGTGCTTCGGCTTTTCGGGCGTCAAGGGTTACAACACCGGCGGCTGCATCCATTTCATCATCAACAACCAGATCGGCTTTACCACCAGCCCGCAGTTTTCGCGTGGCTCGCCCTACCCCTCGGACGTCGCCAAGGGCGTCCAGGCGCCGATCCTGCACGTCAATGGCGACGATCCCGAAGCGGTGACTTTTGCCTGCAAGCTGGCGGTCGATTATCGCCAGACCTTCGGCCGCGATATCGTGGTCGATATGTGGTGCTATCGCCGCTTCGGCCACAACGAAGGCGACGAGCCCGGCTTCACCCAGCCGCTGATGTACAAGATCATCCGCGCGCACCCGCCGGTCAGCAAGATCTACGCCGACCGGCTGGTCGAACAAGGCGTGATCGACAAGGATTACGGCGCCGAAGCCGAAATGCGCTTCACTCAGGTACTGGAGGGCGAGTTTGAGGCCGCGAAAGGCTACAAGGCCAACGAGGCCGACTGGTTTGCCGGACGCTGGAGCGGACTGCATGCCCCCGCCGACCCCGAAACCGCACGCCGCAATGTGCCGACCGGCATCGACCGCAAGCTGTTCGACAGCCTGGGCCGCACCCTGACCACGATTCCTGATAGCATCCAGATCCACAAGACCCTGACCCGCGTGCTCGACGCCAAGCGCGAGATGTTTGCCACCGGCTCCGGTTTCGACTGGGCCACCGGCGAGGCGCTGGCCTTTGGCTCGCTGTTGTCGGAAGGCTACGCGGTGCGCCTGTCGGGCCAGGATTCGGGCCGCGGCACTTTCAGCCAGCGCCACTCGGTCTGGGTCGATCAGACCGACGAGCACAAGTACGTCCCGCTCTCCACCATGCCGCATGGCCGGTTCGAGGTGCACGACAGCCCGCTTTCGGAATACGGTGTTCTGGGCTTCGAATATGGCTATGCCAGCGCCGATCCGAAGAGTCTGGTGCTGTGGGAAGCCCAGTTCGGCGATTTCGCCAACGGCGCGCAGATCGTGATCGACCAGTACATCGCCGCCAGCGAAGCCAAGTGGCTGCGCGCCAATGGCCTGGTCCTGCTGCTGCCCCACGGCTACGAAGGCCAGGGGCCGGAACACAGCTCGGCGCGGCTTGAGCGCTATCTGCAGCTCTGCGCGCAGGACAATATCCAGGTCTGCAACATCACCAGCCCGGCCAACTATTTCCACGTGCTGCGCCGCCAGATGCACCGCAGCTTCCGCAAGCCGCTGATCATCATGACGCCCAAGTCATTGCTGCGTCACCCGCTGGCCAAGAGCGAGGCCAGCGAGTTCCTGGGTGAAGCGCACTTCAAGCGCATCCTCTCGGACCGGAGCGGCGCTGAGGACAAGGATACCCGCAAGGTGATCCTGTGCTCGGGCAAGGTCGCCTATGACTTGATGGAAGCGCGCGATGCCGCCGGGATTACCGACACCCAGGTGATCCGGCTCGAGCAGCTCTATCCCTTCCCGGGCGAGCCGCTGGCGCTGCGCTTCTCGCGCATGCCCGATCTGGAAGAAGTGGTCTGGTGCCAGGAAGAGCCCAGGAACAACGGTTCGTGGTTCTTCGTCGAAAGCCTGATCGAGGAGGCGCTGATCGCGGCCAAGCGCCCAGAGAAATGTGGGGTTACGCGCCCGCGCTATGCCGGCCGCGTCGCCAGCGCCTCGCCCGCCACGGGCCTCGCCAAGCGGCACGAAGCCGAACAGGGCGCACTGATCAGCCATGCGCTCGGCACCT
>PNJT01000180.1 GCA_013822005.1 Novosphingobium sp.
GGGTAATGGGCGAGATCCTGTTCCTGGCGCACCGGATGCCGTTCCCGCCCAATCGCGGAGACAAGATCCGTTCGCACCATGTTTTGCGGCACCTGGCCGAATTGGCTCCGGTCCATGTCGCCACATTCGCCGATGACGATGCCGACCTGGCTGCAGAGGGCGAATTGTCTGCATTGGCCGCCAGTCATTGCCTGATCCGCCGTGACAAGTCGCTGGTCCGCGCCGGGATCGAGGCACTGGTCAAAGGCAAGCCGGTCAGCCTGACCGCGTTCCACCATCCCGCGCTGGCAGATTATGTCCGCAAGGCGCTGGCGGAGCGCCCGATCGACACGATCTATGCCTTCTCCGGGCAGATGGGCCAGTACATCCCCGACAGTTTCACCGGCCGCGTGCTGTTCGATTTTGTCGATGTCGATTCGGCCAAATTTGAGGCCTATGCGGCAAGCGGCAGCTTTCCGCGAGGCTGGATCGACGCCCGCGAAGGGCGCTTGCTTGGTGCCGAGGAAGCCCGGCTTGCCCGCCGCAGCCAGGCCAGCCTGCTGGTATCCAACGAGGAAGCCGCGCTGTTCCGTGCCCGGCTTTCACCTGTGGACCGCGCCACTTGCGACGTGCGCGCGCTGCGCAACGGGATCGACAGCCGCTTCTTCGACCGCGAACTGGTCCGCCCGGCACCGGCCATGCTCGATTGCGCCGGACCCCGCATGATCTTCACCGGGCAGATGGATTACGCCCCCAACATCGCCGCCGCCGAGCGCGTGATCGACCGGCTCCTGCCGCTGGTGCGCGAACAGTTCCCCGATGCGAGCTTCCACGTGGTCGGACGCAGCGCGCCCGATACGCTGCTGGCGCGTCACGGACAGGGCGGGGCCTATGTCTGGGGCGGGGTCGATGACATCCGCGAGTGGCTCGCCGCTGCCGACCTGGCGCTGGTGCCGCTGGAACTGGCGCGCGGGGTGCAGAACAAGGTGCTTGAGGCGATGGCCATGGCCATGCCGGTGGTGCTGACCCCCGGTGCCGCAACCGGAATAGGCGGAATCGACGCGCGCCACTACGCCGTGGCCGAGAGCGACCTTGCCCTGGCTGAACGCGCCATCGCACTGTTGGGCGATCACGATCATGGCTGGGCCATGGGCCTCGAAGCCCGCCGCTTCGTCGTTGATGGGATGAGCTGGCAGGCGACGCTTGCACCGCTCGCCGCGATGCTGGGCCTTGCCGAAAGCACCTCGCGCCATGCCGCCTGAGGCCCTTGCCGTGCCCGGGCGGTTCAGCCTGGAAGCCATGCCCGCGCATTGGCGGCAGGCGCTGATCAAGCTCGGCCTGATCTGGACCGCGCTGATCGTGGCCTTTGGCTCTGACTGGCTGGCGATGTTCGACCAGTGGTGGAATTCCTCGACTTACAACCACATCCTGCTGGTCCCGGCGATCTTTGGCTGGCTGGTCTGGCTGCGCGCTGAGCAGCTGGCGCACTTTGAACCACGCCCGTGGCGCTGGGGCCTGGCGTTCCTGGGCGGCGCGGTCCTGCTTTGGGTGCTGGGTGCCTTTGCCGAGCTGAACCTGCTGCGCCAGGCCGGGGCGGCAGCCATGTTGCCCTCCAGCGCCTTGCTGCTGCTGGGCCCGCGGATCTTCGCCGCGCTGCTGTTTCCTTTCTCATACCTGGCCTTTCTGGTGCCGTTTGGTGACGAGCTGGTCCCGCCGCTGCAATCGATCACTGCGGTGCTCACGATCTGGCTGGTCGAGGCAAGCGGGGTTCCGGCGGTCATCAACGGGGTGTTTATCGATACCCCTGCCGGGCTGTTCGAAGTGGCCGAGGCCTGTTCGGGGGTCAAATTCCTGATCGCGATGATCGCGCTGGGGGCCCTGGTCGGCAATGTCTGTTTCAAGAGCTGGCGCCGCCGGATCGGCTTTTTCGCGCTGTGTCTGGTGGTGCCGATCCTGGCCAATGGAGTGCGGGCCTGGGGTACGATCTATGCGGCGCAATATGTCGGGATCGAGAATGCCGCCGGGATCGACCACCTGATCTATGGCTGGATTTTCTTCGCGCTGGTGATCGTGGCAGTGATGGCGATGGCCTGGCGGTTCTTTGACCGGGCGATCGACGATGCGATGATCGATGCCGAGGCGATCAAAGCCTCGCCGCTGCTGGGCCGCCTTGAACAAGCCGGCCTGCCCGAATGGGGCGCACTGGCGGGAACCCTGCTGCTGGTCGGCGGCGGGATCGGTTGGGCCGCGGCCGCTGCGGCCTTGTCGGCACCGATGCCGGCGCGGATTAACTTGCCCGAAGTGCCAGGCTGGCAACGCGTCGATTACACCCCGCGGGCCCCCTGGCAACCGCTGGCGGGCGGGGCGGACCACCGCTTGCTGGGGCGCTATCAGGACGCCGCCGGCAATCAGGTTGACGTGTTCTACGCGCTCTACGCCTCGCAAGGCGAAGGCAAGGAAGCCGGTGGATACGGGCAGGGGGCCTTGACCCCCAACAGTGCCTGGTCCTGGACCAGCAGCGGACCTGCGGTGCCCTTGGCCAAGTCGGATCGCCTGATGGCGGGCGGCAAGATCGAACGCCTGGCACTGACCTGGTACCGCAGCGGCGACATGCTGGGCGGCAGCAATGCCCGGCTCAAGCTCGCCAATATCGGCGACCGCCTGTTGCTGCGCGCCCGGCCGACCGCCACGCTGATCCTTTCAGCCGAGCAGCGTCCCGGATTTGACGCAGCCAAGGGGCTCAGCGCATTCCAGGCCGCGATCGGCGATCCCGGTCCGTGGATGGACCGGATCGCCGAACCCCGCTAAGCGCCTCTGCCATGTGCGGAATCGCCGGAATCTTTCACCTCTCCACGCCCAAGCCGGTTGACCCCTTGCGGGTTGAGCGGATGTGCGATGCCATGGCCCACCGCGGACCCGACGGGGCCGGGGTCTGGACCGCGCCGGGGGTAGGGCTGGGGCACCGCCGCCTGTCGATCATCGACATTGCCGGTTCTCCCCAGCCGATGGCCTCCACCGATGGCGCGGCGATGCTGGTCTTCAACGGCGAGATCTACAACTACCGCGAGCTGCGCGAGGAGTTGAAAGGCGCGGGCGCCGAGTTCCACACCGATGGTGACAGCGAAGTGATCCTGGCCGCCTGGCAGCACTGGGGGCCGGACTGCGTTTCGCGGCTGCACGGCATGTTCGCGTTTGTGATCTACGATCAGCGCGCACGCACGCTGTTCCTGGCCCGCGACCGGCTGGGGGTGAAGCCGCTGTTCTATGCCCCGCTCAGCGATGGCAGCCTGGCCTTCGCCTCGGAACTAAAGGGCCTGCTGGCGCACCCGCTGCTGCGGCGTGAGGTCGATCCCCTGGCGATCGAGGATTATCTGACCTGGGGCTATGTCCCGGATCACCGCTCGATCCTGCAAGGGGTGATGAAGCTGCCCGCCGGGCACACGCTGTTGCTGCGCCACGATGCCCCGCTGCCCGCGCCCTCGCAGTACTGGGACGTCAGCTTTGCCGAGCGCCGCAAGGGCCGCGCTGCCGATCTTGAGGCCGAACTGCTGCACCTGATGCGCCAGGCGGTGACTTCGCGGATGGTCTCGGACGTGCCGCTGGGTGCCTTCCTGTCGGGCGGGGTCGATAGCTCGGCGGTGGTTGCGCTGATGGCCGAGGCGAGCCGCGAGCCGGTCAAGACCTGCTCGATCGGCTTCGATGTCGCGGCGACCGATGAAAGTACTTACGCCGAACAGATCGCCCGCAAGTTCGCTTGCCACCACCGTGCGCGGACGGTTTCGCCCGACGACTTCGAGCATCTCGATGCACTGGTCGGCATGTTCGACGAACCCTTCGCCGATGCCTCGGCCTTGCCGACCTGGCGGGTCTGCCAGCTGGCGCGCGAGACGGTGACCGTCGCGCTGTCGGGCGACGGCGCGGATGAGGCTTTCGCCGGCTACCGCCGCCAGGTCTTCCAGCACGGCGAGGACCGGGTCCGTTCGCTGCTGCCGCAAGCCTTGCGCGGGGCGGTGTTTGGCGGGCTGGGGGCGCTCTATCCCAAGGCCGACTGGGCCCCGCGACCCTTGCGTGCCAAGACCACCTTGCTGGCGCTCGCCGGGACCAGCGAGGAGGGCTATGCCCGCGCGGTTTCGATCATTCCGCCCGAGCTGCGCCAGACGCTCTATTCGCCCGAGTTCCTGCGCCTGCGCGGCGATTACCGGGCCGAACAGCCCTTCGAGGAAACGATGCGCAAGGCCCAGGCCCGCTCAGGCCTCGACCGCGCGCAATATGCCGACCTCAAATTCTGGTTGCCGGGCGATATCCTGACCAAGGTCGACCGCACCAGCATGGCGGTAAGCCTGGAAGCGCGCGAGCCGCTGCTCGACCACCGCCTGATCGAATTTGCCGCCAGCCTGCCCGAGCATCTGCGCGTGCGGCGCGGCGAGGGCAAGTGGCTGCTCAAGAAGACCATGCAGCGCTATCTGCCCGACGATATCCTCTATCGCCCCAAGCAGGGCTTCGTCACTCCAATCGCCCAGTGGTTCCGCGGGCCCCTTGCTGAACAGGCGCGCGCGATCGCTTCAAGCGATGCCCTGGTGCGGACGGGATGGTTCGA
>PNJT01000181.1 GCA_013822005.1 Novosphingobium sp.
GTCTTGCACGGCCCACAAAACCCCGCCGATGCCGTCTTTGCGCGCGACACCGGCCTGCGCCCGGTAATCAATTCGCTCCACCAGGCGCGGATCTGGCAGGAGGGGGGGGGCGGGCTGTGCGACCTGATGGTCGATACCGGGATCAATCGGCTGGGCCTGCCGCTTGGTGACCTGGCCGACCCGGTGATCGCCGGGCTGCAAGTCGATGTGCTGCATTCGCACCTGGCTTCGGCCGATGAGGACGTGCCGCAAAACGAAGCGCAGCGGCTGCGCTGGCTTGAGGCGCAGGGCCTGGTCCAGCACCGCCGCGCCAGCCTGGCCAACAGTGCGGGGATCGCGCTGGGCAGTCCCTATCACGGCCAGCTGACCCGGCCGGGCATCGCGCTTTATGGCGGGGTGCCCTGCGCCGTGCTGACCGGGCAAATCCGCCAGGTGGCCCGGCCCGAGGCTCAGGTTATCCAGACCCGCGAGCTCGAGGCCGGGGACCAGGTCGGTTACAACGCTACCTTCACCGCAAACGGACCGATGCGCGTGGGCGTGGTCAGCCTGGGCTATGCCGATGGCTATTTGCGCTGCTGGTCGGGCAAGGGTGCGATGTTGGCCGATGGGCTGCGCTTGCCGGTGCTGGGCCGTGTCTCGATGGACATGACGGTGATCGACCTGAGCCATGCACCCCAAGTCGGCGAGGGGGATTGGCTGGCGCTGGACTATGACCTGCCCGCCGCATCGGCGCTCAGCGGGCTGTCCCAATATGAGCTGCTGACCTCGCTGGGCCGCCGTTTTCCGCGCTGATGCTGCACGCGTGCTGCGCAGCATAGCGATGTTGCATTGCACCTATTGCAGGTGCTAACGAACCGCCAAGGGGACGTCTCCCCTGCGGGATTACGGACATGAGCGACGCCAAGGGCGAAACGGTCATCATCAAGAAGTACGCCAACCGGCGGCTCTACAACACCAAGAGCTCGAGCTACATCACGCTCGATCACCTCGCGAAAATGACCCGCGAGGGCGTGGATTTCAAAGTCGTCGATGCCAAGACCGGGGCTGACATCACCCACCAGATCCTCACCCAAATCATCATGGAAGAAGAAACCGTGCGCGGCGAACAGATGCTGCCGGTCAATTTCCTGCGCCAGCTGATCGGGATGTATGGCAATTCGATGCAGGGACTTGTCCCGCACTACCTCGAAGCCAGCATGGAGCAGTTCCGCTCCAACCAGGCCAAGCTGCGCGAGGCCTTCGAATCGAGCCTGGCGGGCAACCCGCTGGCCAAGCTCGCCCAGCAGAACCTGGCGATATTCAAGGCCGCCGCATCGGCGTTCGTGCCGGGTCTGACCGACGACAAGAATGCCCCCGCCGCCAAGAGCGAAAGCGACGAGATCGCCGCGCTGCGCAAGCAGATGGCCGAAATGCAGGCCAAGCTCGACAAGCTGGGCAAGGACTAGTCCGCAGCAATCCTTGCCCCGCCGGGCCCAAGCCGCTATCGGCGCGGCCATGAAGCACGCACTCACCGTCACCCGCCAACAAGACTTCGCCGCCTGGTACCAGGAGGTCATCGCCGAGGCCGAAATGGCCGAAGAAAGCGGTGTGCGCGGCTGCATGGTGATCCGCCCGTGGGGCTATGGCATCTGGGAACGGATCCAGGCGCTGATGGACGCGCGGATCAAGGCGGCGGGCGTCGATAACTGCTATTTTCCGCTGTTCATTCCCTTGAGCTATTTCGCCAAGGAAGCCGAACACGTTGACGGCTTTGCCAAGGAAATGGCCGTGGTCACCCACCACCGCCTGATCCAGGACGGCAAGGGCGGGCTGGTGCCTGATCCCGAAGCCAAGCTGGAAGAACCGCTGATTGTGCGGCCCACATCGGAAACGGTGATCGGTCAGGCGATGGCGCGTTGGATCCAGTCGTGGCGCGACTTGCCGCTGCTCACCAACCAGTGGGCCAACGTGGTGCGCTGGGAAATGCGCACCCGGATGTTCCTGCGCACCAGCGAATTCCTCTGGCAGGAGGGCCACACCGCCCACGCCGACAAGGCCGATGCGATGGCGGAGACGCTGCGCGCGCTCGAAATGTACCGCGCCTGCGCCGAGGACGATCTCGCCCTGCCGGTGCTCCACGGCGAAAAGCCCGAGCATGAGCGCTTCCCCGGCGCGGTCGCGACCTACAGCATCGAAGCGATGATGCAGGACGGCAAGGCGCTCCAGGCCGGGACCAGCCACTACCTTGGCACCGGTTTCGCCGAGGCGGCCGGGATCAAGTATCAGGACAAGGAAGGCCAGCAGACGCTGTGCCACACCACCAGCTGGGGCGTATCGACCCGCCTGATCGGCGGCGTGATCATGACCCACGGCGACGACGATGGGCTGCGCGTGCCGCCCGCGATCGCCCCGCACCAGGTGGTGATCCTGCCCATGCTGCGCGATGACGACGGCGATGAGGCACTGCTGGCCTATTGCGAAGAGCTGCGCCGCGCGCTCGCCGCGCAGACCGCATTGGGCGAGCCGATCCGCGTGCTGCTCGACAAGCGCGCCGGCAAGGCGACCCAAAAGCGCTGGGGCTGGGTCAAGAAGGGTGTGCCCTTGATCCTCGAAATCGGCGGGCGCGATGCGGCCGGCGGGCAGGTTTCGGTTGTGCGCCGCGACCGGCTCTACCGCGAGGATGGCAAGGTGGCCTTTGTCGGGCAGGACAAGGACACGTTCCTCGGCAACGCTGCTGCCGAACTGGAAGATATCCAGCGCGCACTCTACGCCCAGGCCAAGGCGCATCGCGACGCCAACATCCGCCGCGATGTGACCAACATGGCCGGGCTCGAAGCCCACTTCGCCGAAGGCAACCGCTACCCCGGCTGGGTCGAACTCCCCTGGTCGCGCCCCAGCGGTGCGGCGCTTGAGGCCGTGGTCCAGAAGCTGAAAGCGCTCAAGCTGACCGTGCGCAACACGCCGCTGGGCGGTGAGCCGGTGTCCGGCACCTGCATGTTCACCGGCGAACCGGCGGTCGAACGGATCTACGTGGCGCGGGCATACTGATCGGGCCGTGGAATGGTTCGCGCGAAGACGCGAAGACGCGAAGAGGTGGCGTGATGACCGATCCGGAAGAGCTTGCCGCTATCGCAATCGATACTGCATTCCAGATTCACAAGGATATTGGGCCGGGTTTGCTTGAATCAGCCTACGAGATGATTTTGGCTGAGAAGCTGAGGTCGAAAGGTATCCAGGTCGATCGGCAAGTGCCGATCGATATCAAATATGATGGCATCGAAGTGAAAGAGGCCTATCGGATCGATCTGCTGCTCAATCATTGCCTCATCATTGAGGTGAAGGCCGTGGAGCAAACCCAACCGGTTCACGCAAAACAGGTCCTCACGTACCTGGCCTTCACCGGGCTCACGCTAGGATTTGTCATGAATTTCGGAATGGGAACCTTCAAGGACGGCTTACGCCGTCTGGTGCGCAACCACTCTTCTTCCTTCGCGTCTTCGCGTCTTCGCGCGAACCATTCGGACGGTGCGGCAGGGTGAAAGGCCCCAAACCGCAACCCGGCCTTCCCAGCCGCCAGCAAATCCTGGACCTCATCGCCGGCAGCGCCGATCCGGTTGGCAAGCGCGAGATTTCGCGTGCCTTCGGGCTGAAGGGGCAGGAAAAGATCGCGCTCAAGGCGCTGCTCAAGGACATGGCCGAGGAAGGCCTGATCGACGGCAACCGCACCGCCTTCCACCGGATGGGCGGGGTGCCCAAGGTGACCGTGCTGCGGGTGGTCGCAATCGAGGACGGCGAGGCCGTGGCGGTGCCCGACAGCTGGACGCCCGACGACAAGCTCCCGCCGCCGCGTCTGGTGCTGCGCGAGAAGGGCCGTGGCTCGGCCTTGCGCTCGGGCGACCGCGTGCTGGCCCGCACAGAAGAAACCGCGACCGGCTGGATCGCGCACCCGATGAAAAAGCTGCCTGCCCAAGCCGACCAGGTGATGGGCGTGGTGGAGATCGACAAGACCGGCAAGGGCTGGCTCGCGCCAGTGGACAAGCGCGAGCGCCATTCACAGGTCATCGCCGATCTTGGCGGGGCCGAGGAGGGGCAGTTGGTACTGGCGGAGCCGGTTGGCCGCAGCCCGCGCTCTGGCGTCAAGGTCACCACAGTGCTGGGCGATCCGCTGGCGCCCAGGGCGTTCAGCCTGATCGCGATCCACAAGCACGGCATTCCGTTCGCCTTCGCGCCCGAAACGGTGGACGAGGCGCATGTCGCCGCCAAATTGCCGCTCAGCGTTGAGACCCGCGAAGACTTGCGCCACCTGCCGATCGTCGCAATCGACCCCAGCGATGCCCGTGACCATGACGACGCGATCTGGGCCGAGCCCGACGGTCAGGGCGGTTTTCGCGCACTGGTGGCAATCGCCGATGTCAGCTTCTATGTCCGCCCAGGCGGCGCGATTGACCGCGATGCCCGCAAGCGCGGCAATTCGGTCTATTTCCCCGACCGCGTGGTGCCGATGCTGCCCGAAGTGCTCTCGGCCGATGTCTGCTCGCT
>PNJT01000182.1 GCA_013822005.1 Novosphingobium sp.
CGCCGCCCCTTCCGGTGCGCCTCGGCTTGTGCCAAAGCGCCCGGCAACGACGACGAGAGTACAGCATGTCCGAGATGTTCAAGATCAGCCTGCCCGATGGTTCCGTGCGCGAGATGCCGGCCGGTTCCACCCCCGCAGACGTAGCCCTGGCGATCGGCCCGGGGTTGGCCAAGGCCGCGCTGGCCGCGCGAGTGGATGGCGAGCTGGTGGACCTCACTCGTCCGTTTGACGGCGATGCTGAGCTGGCGCTGGTCACCGCCCGCGACGAGGCCGATGCGCTGGAGCTCGCTCGGCATGACTTTGCCCACGTACTGGCCGAAGCGGTGCAGACGCTGTTCCCCGGCACGCAGATCACGTTCGGCCCCGCCACCGACGACGGGTTCTACTATGACGTGATGGCGCCCGAGGGCCGCGAACCGTTCTCGATGGACGACTTGCCCGCGATCGAAGAGGCGATGCGCGCGATCATTCGCGCCGACAAGCCGCTGCGCCGCGAGGTCTGGAGCCGTCAGCAACTGATCGACAAGTGGACCAAGGACGGCGAAAGCTTCAAGGCCGAATGGGCGCAGGAACTGCCCGAGGGCGAGGAACTTTCAGTCTATTGGTCGGGCAATGACTGGCTCGACATGTGCCGCGGCCCGCACTTGCCCTCGACCGGCAAGCTCGATCCGGCTGCCTTCAAGCTGATGCGGGTCGCGGGCGCTTACTGGCGCGGCGACCAGAAGAATGCGCAGCTGACGCGGATTTACGGCACCGGCTGGCTCAACAAGAAGCAGCTCGATGCACACCTGACCCGGCTGGAAGAGGCCGCCAAGCGCGACCACCGCAAGCTTGGGCAAGAGATGGACCTGTTCCATCTGCAGAGCGAGGCCCATGGCAGCGTCTTCTGGCACCCCAAAGGCTATCTGATCTGGCGGACGCTGGAGGCCTATATGCGCCGGCGCCTGGACGGGGCGGGCTATGTCGAGGTCAAGACCCCGCAGGTGATGGACGCCAAGCAGTGGGAGCAGTCTGGCCACTGGGGCAAGTACCGCGAGAACATGTTCGTGATCCCCGACGAGGTGCCGAACACCGAGGACGAGGGGCCAGTGATTTCGGGTGAGGCCGACTGGATGGCGCTCAAGCCGATGAATTGCCCGGCGCACGTGCTGATCTATCGCCAGGGAATCAAGAGCTACCGCGACCTGCCGCTGCGCATGGCCGAATTCGGCTGCTGCCACCGCAACGAGGCCCACGGCGCGCTGCACGGGATCATGCGGGTGCGCCAGTTCACCCAGGACGATGCACATATCTTCGTGCGCCAGGACCAGCTGGTTGATGAAGTTCGCGCGTTCTGCGACCTGCTCGACTCGGTCTACAAGGATCTGGGTTTCCCCGACTATGCGATCAAGCTGGCGCTGCGCCCCGAACAGCGCTTTGGCAGCGATGAGATGTGGGACTGGTCCGAAGCTTCCTTACGCGATGCAGTCAAGGCTACGGGCCGCGCCACGGAGCAATTCGGCTGGGAAGAACTGCCCGGCGAAGGCGCGTTCTATGCCCCCAAGCTGGAATTCCACCTGACCGACGCGATCGGGCGGACCTGGCAGTGCGGCACCTTGCAGACCGATACGGTGCTGCCCGAACGGCTTGACGCGAGCTATGTCGGCGAGGATGGCGAGCGCCACCGCCCGGTGATGCTGCACCGCGCGATCCTGGGAACGTTTGAGCGCTTTATCGGGATCATGATCGAGCACTATGCGGGCAAGCTCCCGGTCTGGCTGGCGCCGGTCCAGGCGGTGGTCGCGACGATCGTTTCGGATGCGGATGGCTATGCCGAAGAGGTGACCGCGCAGCTGGCCGCCGCCGGGGTGCGGGTCGAAACCGACCTCAGGAACGAGAAGATCAACTACAAGGTCCGCGATCATTCGCTCAAGAAGGTCCCGCACCTGCTGGTGGTGGGCAAGCGCGAGGCCGAAGAAGGCACCGTCGCGCTGCGCACGCTGGGGGCCGAGCACCAGAAGGTGATGTCGCTGGCTGAGGTGATTGCGCTCTTGAAGGCTGAGGCAACACCACCCGATCTGAGGTAAGCACCCACCTCCGTTCGTGTCGAGCGAAGTCGAGACACGGGGGCACGGCATCTCGACGGAGTTTATCCTGAGCGCGGCTGCTCAGCCGCAAGCCGAAGGGCTCGATGCGAACGGGGGTTGGGATGTTAGGGGGATTGACGGAACTTCAGATTGCCGCGGCAATCGCCGCCGCGTTGGGCGCTGCCTTCGTGCGGGGCCTGGCGGGGTTCGGCATGGCAATCCTGCTGGTGCCGGTGCTGGGCCTCGCGATCCCGCCGCGCGAGGCGGTGGTGGTGGCGAACTGGCTGGGGCTGCTGATCGGGCTGGTCGGCCTGAAGAATATCCTCCACGCCAGCGAGAAGACCGCGTTCCAGATCTCGGTAGTGGCGGTGCTGGCGACCCCGCTGGGGGTCTGGCTGCTGTCGGTGGCCGATCCGGCCTTGGCGCGGCTGCTGATTGCACTGATCGCCTTCGGATCGTTCCTGCTGGTCTTGCTGCCCAAGAAGCCCGCGCACTATGCCCCCAGCCTGCCCGAAACCGGGGGAACCGGGCTGCTCTCGGGGATCCTGACCGGCTTTGCCGGGATGCCCGGGCCGCCGGTAGTGCCCTATTACCTGCGCCGCGAGATCGCGCCCGAGCTGGCCCGTGCCTCGATGATGACGATCTTCATGGCGACCTCGCTGGCCGGAGTGGTCTCGGCCTCGGTCCTGGGGGTGGCGACCGTGCGCGAACCGGCCTTTGCGGCAATTCTCTTCCCGGCGGTGCTGTTGGGCAACTGGCTGGGGACCAAGGCCTTTGGCAAGATCAGCGACACCGCCTGGCGCAGCTTTACCGGAGGCGTGCTGGGGCTGGCGGCGATTGCCGCGGTGTGGAAATTGCTACAGACCTAACGGCCAGAACGGCCCGGCCAGAATCAAGGCCAAAGCGCAGCCGATCACCAGCGAACCGCGCACCAGCTCGGCGGGATCGACCAGCGGACGCGCGATGACATAGGCGATGACTTTGGCCATACCGCCCTTATCGCGCGGCGCGATTACCAAAGGGTAAACTCCGAAGCCCTTCCCCGCTGGGGAAGGGTTGGGATGGGGGTTCCACGCCAGCGCCGAGCCCCCACCCCAACCCCTCCCCGCCGGGGAGGGGCTTTTTAGGCTTCGAACAGTGCGCGCAGGTCTTTCTTGAGGATCTTGCCATTGGCGTTGCGCGGCAGGGTTTCGGCGTGGAACAGGATTTTCACCGGCACCTTGAACGCGGCGATCCGCGCGCGGCAGAACTCTTGCAACTCGGTCTCGCTTGCCTCCAGCCCGGCGCCCAGGTGGACCACGGCCGCCGGCTCCTCGCCCAGCACGCGGTGGGGAATGCCCACCACGGCTGCGTCAGTCACCGCGGGATGCTCGTAGAGTGCGTTCTCAACCTCGGTCGAATAGATGTTCTCACCGCCGCGGATCACCATGTCCTTGGCCCGGTCGGCGATGAACAGGAAGCCTTCCTCGTCGATCCGGGCCAGGTCGCCAGTGCGAACCCAGCCGTCGATAAAGGTTGCCGCAGTCGCCTCGGGGTTCTGCCAGTACCCCGCCACAATCATCGGCCCGCGCGCCCACAGCTCGCCAATTTCGCCCACCGGCAGCACGGTCACCCCGTCCGCGCCGCGAATCTCGATATCGGCGGCGGCGACTGGCGGCCCGGCGCTGGTCGGGCGGTTGATGTAATCTTCGGAGGAATGAGTTGTGACCGTCGCGGTGGTCTCGGTCATGCCCCAGCCGTTGCCGGGCATCGCGCCGAACGTGTCATAGATCTTCTTGACGAGTTCGGGCGCAGAGGGTGCGCCGCCATAGGCAATGCTTTCGATCGAGGAGAGGTCATAGTTCTCACGCTCGGGATGCTCGATCAGCTGCCAGGCGATGGTCGGCACCCCGCCGGTGGCGTTGACTTTCTCGCGCTCGATGATCCCGAAGGCCTTCACCGGGTCCCACTTGTACATCAGCACGATGGTATGCCCGCCCGCGACCGCGCCCATCATGGTCGCGCTGCAAGCCGTGGCATGGAACAGCGGAATGACGGTCAGCAGCACTCTTTTCGCCGGTTCGGGCAGCGGCTCGCCCCGCCGCAGGAACGAGCGCGCGGCGACATAGCCGCTGGAGAGGATGTTGGAGAGGAAGTTGCGGTGCGTCCCCAGCGCGCCCTTGGGATTGCCGGTGGTGCCCGAGGTGTAGAGGATTGTCGCCGGATCGTCGGGGTGGAGCTCAACCGCGGGCAGTTCGGCATCGGGCAGACTGGACCAGGCCGAACTTGGCCCGATCACCTCCTCCAGCCGCGTCGCGCCTTGGGTTGGCACGTCGAGCCGCGAGGCGATGACATGCTCCAGCGCGGGCAATTCGCCCCGGTGCGGCTGGGTCCGCTCCAGCCGCCCGGCATCGCAGACCAGCACCTTGGCACCCGAATTGTTGAGGCCATAGA
>PNJT01000183.1 GCA_013822005.1 Novosphingobium sp.
TTCTTCGCAGAGCCTCGCGCGGATCATGTTCGCGGTGATCGTGATCGGGCTGATCGGCTTCCTGCTCGACCGGGTGATGATGGCGCTGCAAGGCCTCGTCTCCAAGAACCGCACGGTCTGAGGAGGCGGGCATGAGCGACACTCCATTCCTTTCCCTGCGCGGCCTTACCAAGTCCTATGTCGGCAAGACCGGCGGCGTCACCGAGGTGCTGGGCGGCATCGACCTTGATGTGGCCGAGGGCGAGTTCGTGGCGATCCTCGGCTTTTCCGGGGCAGGCAAAACCACGCTGATCAGCGCGCTCGCCGGGCTGGTGGAGCCGGACGGCGGCACCATGACCTTGCGGGGCAAGCCGATTGACGGGCCTGACCGGGAACGGGGCCTCGTCTTCCAGTCCTATTCGCTGTTCCCTTGGCTTACGGTCGAAGGCAACGTGACACTCGCGGTCGATGCGGTCCACAAGACCCGCAGCAAGGCCGAACGCCGCGCGCTGGTGCGCCAGAAGGTCGAGCTGGTCGGGCTCGGCCACGCAATGGACCGCAAGCCCGCGCAGCTTTCGGGCGGGATGCGTCAACGGGTCGCGGTGGCGCGCGCACTGGCGATGGAGCCCGAAATCCTGCTGCTGGACGAGCCGCTCTCGGCGCTCGACGCGCTCACCCGCGCAAAACTGCAGGACGAGATCGAGCGTATTCGCAAGGAGGAGGGCCGCACCATCCTGCTTGTCACCAATGATGTGGACGAGGCCTTGTTGCTGGCAGACAGGGTGGCGGTGCTGACTCCGGCACCGGCCGCGCGGATCGGTCAGATCTGGCAAGTCGATGTGGCGCGCCCGCGCGACCGCGAAGGGGTCAACGCCGATGCCACCTACCAGCGGCTGCGCAAGGAGATCGTCGACTATCTCGGCGCGCTGAATGAGCAGAGCGGCAGCGTGGGCGAAAGCACGGTTGCCCTGCCCAATGTCACCCCGCTCGACCTTGCGCCCCCGCCGCAGGCCTATCGCGATGCGGCCCGCAGTGCGGTCGACAAGCGCTATCTGGAGTTTTTCCGGCTCGACAAGGTCTACCCCACCCCCAAGGGCCCGCTGAAGGTGGTCGAGGATTTCAACCTGCTGATGGACCGGGGCGAGTTCATCTCGCTGATCGGCCATTCGGGCTGCGGCAAATCGACTGTGCTGTCGATGGCGGCAGGCCTCAATGCGATCAGCGGCGGCGGGATCGTGCTCGACAACCGCGAGATCACCGCCGCAGGGCCCGACAAGGCGGTGGTGTTCCAGGCCCCCAGCCTGATGCCCTGGCTGACCGCGCGCGAGAATGTCGCGCTGGGGGTGGAGCGGGTTTACCCCCACGCCGCCAAGGCCGAGCGGGCCGACATCATCGATTACTATCTCGACCGGGTCGGCCTTGGCGATGCCACGGACAAGATGGCCGCCGAAATGTCGAACGGGATGCGCCAGCGGGTTGGCATCGCGCGCGCCTTCGCGCTTTCACCGCGGCTGCTGCTGCTTGATGAGCCCTTCGGGATGCTCGACAGCCTTACGCGCTGGGATTTGCAGGACGTGCTGGTCGAAACCTGGAACCGCACCAAGGTGACCGCGATCATGGTGACCCATGACGTGGACGAGGCGATTCTGCTGGCTGACCGGGTGGTGATGATGACCAACGGGCCGCGCGCCACGATCGGCAAGATCCTGACGGTCGACCTGCCTCGCCCGCGCAATCGCAAGGAGCTGCTCGAACACCCGCAGTTCTACCAATACCGGCAGGAGGTGCTGCATTTCCTTGCCGAATATGACCACGGCCCGGCGACCAAAGCTGCCTGACCGGGCCCACCGCTTCCACGTGGTGAGTTGCGGCAATGGCGCCGCGCTCTGTCAGCCACGCCTCTCCGGCGGCCCGCATGGGTCACCACTGTTCGGGCAACGATGCTCGGCTTCCCGTTAGCACGATGCGACCGCTCAACGGCGGCGCAAAGGGGGTCTTGATGCGTTCGAAATTTCTCGCCTGTGCCGCTGTCCTTGCCGTCACTTCCACGCCCGCGCTGGCCGGGCCACTTGCCCCGCAGAAGATCGGCGAGGATGTTACTCTGGACCCGATTGTCGATGCGCGGCTGCGGCTGGAAACCAATGACCAGTCGAACTTCCCGGACACCGCCACCTCGATCACGGTCCACACCCGCCTGGGGGCGGAGCTGAAGGCAAAAGGCTTCTCGCTGATTGCCGAGGGCGAGTTCACCCGCGCACTGGAGGATGATTTCAACGACACCATCCCCGGCAACGGGGTGGAGCCCTTCCCCGTCATCGCCGATCCCGACACGACCGAGCTCAACCGGCTCAGCATCGGCTATGCCGCCAAGGATTTCTCCGCCACCGTGGGCCGCCAGCGGATCATCCACGAGAACGCGCGCTTCATCGGCAACGTCATCTGGCGGCAGAACGAGCAGACCTTCGATGCAGTGCGCGCGATCGGCAAGCTCGGCCCGGTCGAGATCGACCAGACCTATGCCATCAGCCAGCGCACGATCTTCGGATCGAAGAGCCCGAACCAGGAATTCGAAGGCGATTTCCTGTTAACCAAGGTCGCCGCCGTGTTCGATCCGGTGCGCATCGTCGCCTTCCGCTACGAGTATGATTACGACACCCGCCTTGCCTTTTCGAGCCAGACCTATGGCGCGACCGTCACCGCGACGATCCCGGCCGGCAAGGCCAAGATCGGCCTGAAGGGCGGCTACGCCAACGAGCGCGATACCGGGCGTAACCCGGTCAATTTCAGCGCGGATTACTTCCTCGCCGAAGGCAGCGTGGCCTACGCGGGCTTCACCTTGCGCGCCCAGTATGAAGAGCTGGGCAGCGATGGCGGGCGCGCCGCGTTCCAGACCCCGCTCGCCACGGCCCACGCCTTCCAAGGCTATGCCGACCTGTTCCTCATCACCCCGGCGGGTGGCGTGCGCGACAGCAACGTCCGCCTTTCGAAGAAGTTCGCGATCAAGGGCTTGCCCAGCGGCTTGACCGTAGAGGCGACCTATCACGAATTCGACAGCGACTTCGGCGGGCTGGATTACGGCACCGAAGTCGACGGTGTGGTGAGCTTCAAGATCGGCGATGTCGGCCTGCTGGCGAAATACGGCAACTACCAGACCCAAGGCTTCGGCCCCGACACCACCCGCTTCACCCTCCAGGCCGAAGTCAGCTTCTGAGCCCGGCGCTCTGCCCCGCATCAACGGAGAACCCAAGTGAACCTGCAAACCAGCATCCCGGCACCCCGCCACGCTGACGCCAAGGAACGGCTTGTCGTGATCGGCAACGGCATGGCCGGGTGCCGCGCGGTGGAGGAAATCCTCGCGCTCGAACCGGACCGCTGGGCGATCACGATCTTCGGGGCAGAGCCAAGGGTCAATTACAATCGCATCATGCTCTCCCCCGTGCTGGCGGGAGAGAAGAGCTTCGATGAGATCGTGATCAACACCGCCGAATGGTATGCCGACAATGGCATCACTCTCGTCAGCGGCGATCCGGTGGTGCATATTGATCGCGCCGCACAGCAGGTGGTCTCGCGCGGCGGGCGGATCGAAAGCTATGATCGGCTGCTGATCGCCACGGGGTCTGATCCGTTTGTGATCCCGGTGCCGGGCAAGGATCTGCCCGGCGTCGTCACCTTCCGCGATCTTGACGATGTCGAGACGATGCTCGCCGCGGCCGAGACCAGCAGCAGGGCGGTGGTGATCGGCGGCGGATTGCTCGGGCTCGAAGCGGCGCACGGTCTCAGCTTGCGCGGCATGGCAGTGACGGTCGTTCACCTGATGCCCACCCTGATGGAACGCCAGCTCGACGAGGCGGCGGGCTATCTCCTCAAGTCCGAGCTGGAAGGCCGGGGGATGACGATCCTGACCGGTGCGGACACCGCCGAAATCATCGAACAGGACGGGCGCGTGGGCGGCGTCCGATTGAAGGACGGCACCGAAATCCCCGCCGATCTGGTGGTCATGGCGGTCGGCATCCGGCCCAACGGCACTCTCGCCAAGGCCAGCGGGCTGGCGGTCGAGCGCGGGATCATCGTCGATGACGACATGGTCACCAGCGATCCGGCGATCCTTGCCGTGGGCGAATGCGTGCAGCATCGCGGGGCGTGCTACGGCCTTGTCGCGCCGATCTGGGAGATGTGCCGCGCGCTCGCCGCAGGGCTGGCCGCCAGCCCCAAGGGCTATGAAGGCTCGGTCACCTCGACCAAGCTCAAGGTCTCGGGCGTCGATGTCTTCTCCGCCGGCGACTTCAGCGGTGGCGAGGGATGCGAGGACATTGTCCTGCGCGATGCAGCGCGTGGGATTTACAAGCGCGTGGTGGTGAAGGACGACCGCGTCGTCGGCGCGGTGCTGTATGGCGATACGCAGGACGGCAACTGGTATTTCGATCTGCTCCGGCAGCAG
>PNJT01000184.1 GCA_013822005.1 Novosphingobium sp.
GGCAATCAACCCTGAAGCGGAGCGAGGTTGACCGCCGAGTACTTGCCTCGTCGATCGACTTCGATATCGAACTCAAGCCGGTCGCCCTCATTGAGGCCCGACATGCCCGACCGCTCAACCGCGCTGATGTGCACGAAAGCATCGGGCTGGCCATCGTCACGGGTGATAAAGCCGAAGCCCTTCATCCCGTTGAAGAACTTGACCGTGCCGCTGGCGCGTTCGCCGGTCAGCTGGCGCTGCGGGGCTTCACGCTTTTCGACCGCGATCACATCGCCGACCACTTCGAGCTCGCTCGCCGAAATCTTGCCGCCGCGATCGACCAGCTGGAACTTGAGCTGCTGACCTTCGGCCAGGCCTTCAAGACCGGCGCGTTCAACCGCGCTGATGTGGACGAACACGTCTTCGCCGCCGGCATCCTGCTGGATGAAGCCGAAGCCCTTGTGCGCGTTGAAGAACTTGACTGTGCCGGTACCTTCGCCGACGACCTGGGCCGGCATGCCGCCGCCACGATCGCCGCCGCCGCCGCGCGGGCCGCCGAAGCCGCCACCACCGCCGCCGCTACGCAGGCCGCCGCCAAAGCCGCCACGATCGCCGCCGCCGAAGCCGCCGCGATCACCGCCGCCAAAACCGCCGCGACCACCGCCTCCACCGCCGAAACGGTCACCGCCGCCACCGCCGCCGCCCATGAACGGATCGAAATTGTCTTCGCCGAAACCGTCCCGCTTGTCGCGGCCACGCCCGCGACGCCCTCTGTCAAAACCCATAAATTCGCTACTTACCTTGTTTCGCCCCATGTCAGACCCCCGGGGGCGCGGACGAATCGCACCGGGCGACAGGACAGGCGACCGAAAAGCCGCCTCCTCTGCACTTTTCCACATAACCGAATCATTTGTCATTGGCGAATGGAATCAGCGGTGCGAATCCAAGGCCCCGCAACTGTGACATTTCTGCACGAAACATTGCTTCGCGGACGGGCTCTTCCACGAATCTTTGCTGCGCCGGCTTGCAGCAAGCTTGCATGGCGCAGGCTGCCTTGGCACAGCGCGGCAACCTAGGGAGAATGCACGCGATGTTCCGCCAGCTTACCGATCGGGTCTTGGCCAGCCCGCAGATCACGCTTGCCGAAGTAGCCGAAGCTGCGGCTGCCGGGGTGGGGCTCATCGTCAACAACCGCCCCGAAGCGGAAAGCGACGACCAGACCCCTGGGGCCGAGATCGAGGCGGCAGCGCGCGCGGCGGGGATGGACTATGTCGCGATTCCCGTAACCCACGCAGGCTTCTCCGAAAGCCAGGTCAAGGCGATGGCCGCTGCGCTGACCTCGACCGACAAGAAAGTCCTGGCCTATTGCCGCTCGGGCACGCGCTCGACCCTGCTCTGGGCCCTGGCCGAAGCCAGCCGGGGGCAAAGCCCACACGCCCTCACCGCCGCCGCCGCGCAGGCCGGCTATGACCTGACCCCGGTCCGCGCACTGATGGACATGCTGGCGGCGAAAGAAGGCTGAGGGACGATGCTCGAACAATTGCTTCAACTGGGCGGTTCGGTGCTGGCTGTGCTGCTGCTCGGCTGGATCTGCGCCAAACTCGGCCTGGGCTCAGATGTGCGGATCGGCTCGGAAGAGGAAGCCCGGCGGCTGGCCGCCGAGGCGCTCTGCGGGTTCGAGGCAACCGACCTTGCGCTCGACCGGGCCGGGACCGGGGCCTTGCTGCGCGATCGCCAGGGCCGGGTGATGCTGCTGCGCCGCCACGGCGCGATGTTCGCCTCGCGCCTGCTCGACAGCCACGCTTTCGCCCGGCTCGACCGCAATTTCCTGACCATCGGCACCGGCGACGAGACCTTTGGCAAGGTTACGCTGGACCTTGGCGACAAGGCCCAGATCTGGGCCAGCAGCCTGAGGCACCTGAGAGGGGCCACCCATGCCTGATTTCAACCCGGTCGACTATGCGGTGCCCGGCTTCATCGTCCTGGTCCTGATCGAAATGATCTGGGCGCGCCGCAAGGCACCCGAGAAATACGAGCCGCGCGATACGCTGATTTCGCTCGGCATGGGCGTAGGCTCGACCGTCGCCGGACTGCTCACCGGCTCGCTGGTCGCCGCGCTCTATCTGGCGGTCTATCCGTTCCGCCTGCTCGACATCGGCTGGCAATGGTGGGCCTGGATCATCTGCTTCGTGCTCGACGACATGGCGTACTACTGGTTCCACCGCTTCGCTCACCGGGTCCGCTGGATGTGGGCGAGCCACGTCAACCACCATTCGAGCCAGCACTACAACCTGTCGACCGCGCTGCGCCAGACCTGGACCGGCACGATTGCGCTGGGCTTCCTGTTCCGCATGCCCTTGCTGCTGATCGGCTTCCACCCGGCAATGATCGCGTTCTGCGCCGGGCTCAACCTGATCTACCAGTTCTGGTTCCACACCGAAGCGATAGGCAAGTGTCCGCGCTGGTTCGAGGCGGTGATGAACACGCCGAGCCACCACCGCGTTCACCACGCCACCAACCCGCTCTACCTCGACAAGAATTATGCCGGGGTGTTCATCGTCTGGGACAAGCTGTTCGGCACTTTCCAGCCCGAACTCGGCAGCGAACGGATCCACTACGGGATCGTCAAGCAGCTGGGCAGTTTCAACTTGCTGTGGGTCGCCTTCCACGAATGGATCGGGATCGCCAAGGACGTCTGGAACGCGCCGTGGGGCTCCAAATTCGGCTATGTCTGGCGTCCGCCCGGCTGGAGCCACGACGGCAGCCGCGACACCAGCGATGCGATCCGCGAACGCTGGCTGGCCCTGCAGGACAAAGCCCCTGCGGAATAACCAAAAAGCCCCTCCCCGCCGGGGAGGGGTTGGGGTGGGGGCCCGACGCTGGCGTGGTACCCCCATCCCAACCCTTCCCCAATGGGGAAGGGCTATTCAGGGATCGCTGGCAGGATTCCAATCGCCTGCGGAATAGGATTGCGCCGGTTTAAGCGCGCGCTTAATCCCGCCCGATAAGTTACGGAGTCGGGTAGATGGATCAGTTCGATGTGGTGGTGATTGGCGGCGGTAGTGCAGGCAGCGCGGCGGCTGCGCGGCTGGCGGCCGATGGCAAGCTGCGCGTCTGCCTGCTCGAGGCCGGCGGGGCCAACACCGGCCTGCCGATCCGCACGCCTGGGCTGCTCAGCTTCGCCCCCGAATCGAGCAACTGGGCCTATGACACCGAACCGATGGAGGGGCTGGGTGGCCGGATCGGCTACCAGCCGCGCGGGCGCGGGATGGGCG
Organism: Novosphingobium sp.; assembly: GCA_013822005.1. GTDB lineage: Bacteria > Pseudomonadota > Alphaproteobacteria > Sphingomonadales > Sphingomonadaceae > Novosphingobium. The sequence continues at coordinate 3,255 of PNJT01000184.1, forward strand.
GATCGAGCGCGATCAACGGCATGGTCTATATCCGCGGCAATGCGTGGGATTACAATAACTGGGCGGCGCTCGGCTGCACTGGCTGGAGCTGGGACGAGGTGCTGCCGGTGTTCCGCCGCCAGGAAAACAACCAGCGCGGCGCGGATATGTTCCACGGCGGAGGCGGCCCGCTCCACGTCTCTGACCAGATCGCCCCCAGCCCGGTCGGCCAGGCCTTCGTCGATGCCGCGAGCCGCCTGCAATTGCCGCTCAACGACGATTTCAACGGCGCAAAGCAAGAGGGCTTCGGGCTTTACCAGGTCACCCAGTGCAACGGCGAACGCTGGAGCGCCGCGCGGGCGTTCATCGATCCCTTGGCGGGCAAGCCCAACCTGTCGGTGCGCACCGGCGCGCTGGTGGAAAGGATCGTGATCGAGGACGGGCGCGCCACCGGGGTCGCGGTGCGCTTTGGGGGCAGGCGCGAAGTGATCAAGGCCAAAGGCGGCGTGGTGCTCTCGGCTGGAGCTTTCGGCAGCCCGCAGATCCTGATGCTGTCCGGAATCGGCCCCGGAGCGCATTTGCAGGAGCACGAGATCGAGGTGCAGCTGGACAAGTCGGCGGTCGGCGCGGACCTGCAGGACCACTGCGACTACCTGGTCGGATATGAACTCAACGACCTCAGCCTGTTCGGCGGCTCCTTGCGCGGGCTGATGAAAGTCGCCGCGGCTTTCGTCGAACACCGGCTCAAGCGCACCGGCATGCTGACCACCAATTTCGCCGAAAGCGGCGGGTTCGTGACGATCCGCCCCGATGCCCCCGCGCCCGATATCCAGTACCACTTCATCCGCGCGATCGTGCAGAACCACGGGCGCGACAAGCTGAAGGAACACGGCTTCTCGCTCCACGCCTGCGTGCTGCGCCCCGAAAGCCGCGGCTGGGTGAAGCTGAAATCGAGTGATCCGACTGTCGCCCCGGCGATCAACCCCAACTTCCTGGCGGACGAACGCGACCTCCACCTGCTGCGCGATGCCAGCCGGCTGATGCACCGCATCGCCGAAACCCCGCCCTTGTCCGAGCTTGGCGCGAAAGAGCGCAATCCCTTCGACTGGCACGACGATGCCACGCTCGAAGCGCGGATCCGCGAAGTGTCCGACACGATCTACCA
>PNJT01000185.1 GCA_013822005.1 Novosphingobium sp.
AGTCATCCCCTGGGTGATGACCTTGGTGTTCTTGTTGACGAGGATGTTCATTGCGTAATCTCCAAATCTATCCGGAAATCCAATTCCCGATCAACGTTCCGATTGCGCCGACACCGACAAACAGGAACCAGGTAGGAATGAACTGACCTCCAACATATTCATGCTTCAACTCGCCCGTCTTCCAGCGCGAATGCTGCCACAAAAGGACAATACTGACGATTGGCCAGAACGCCCGCACGAGCCAACGGCTCTTAGCGGATCGGACGTATGGGGGCTGATTGTAGACTGGCTCTGCCAAGTCCTTATTCACGAAGCCGAATCCGGCAAGCACGTAACCTGCAACCCAGGCCGTTATCATAGCGTGTTCACCCCAAACTCGGCTCAATGCCCTTGCAGGCGACCAACAGCTCCTTGACCGCATCGACGCTGACCTGGAAGTTGGCCTTGGCCTCATCGTCCAGCGCAATTTCGATCACTTCTTCGGCGCCGTTTGCACCGATCACCACCGGCACGCCCACGTAAAGTCCGTCGAGGCCGTACTGGCCGTCAACATAGACTGCGCAGGGCAGGATCCGCTTCTGGTCGCCCAGATAGGCTTCGGCCATGGCGATCGCGCTGGTGGCGGGGGCGTAATAGGCGGAGCCGGTCTTGAGCAGGCCGACGATTTCGCCGCCGCCGCTGCGGGTGCGGGCGACGATTTCGTCGAGGCGGGCCTTGCTGCTCTTGCCCAGCTTGACCAGGTCGGTGACCGGAATGCCGCTGATGGTCGAATATTCGAGCACCGGCACCATGGTATCGCCGTGGCCGCCCAGCACGAAGGCGTTGACGTCCTTGACCGAGACGCCGAATTCCCAGGCGAGGAAAGTGGCGAAGCGGGCGCTGTCGAGCACTCCGGCCATGCCGACCACCTTGTTGTGCGGCAGGCCCGAGAATTCACGCAGTGCCCAGACCATCGCATCGAGCGGGTTGGTGATGCAGATCACGAAAGCGTCAGGAGCGTGGGCCTTGATCCCGGCGCCGACCGCCTTCATCACGCCGAGGTTGATGCCAAGCAGATCGTCGCGGCTCATCCCCGGCTTGCGCGGCACCCCGGCGGTGACGATGATCACGTCGGCCCCGGCGATATCGGCGTAGTCGTTGGTGCCCTTGATCTGGCAGTCAAAGCCTTCAACCGGGCCACATTGTGCCAGATCGAGCGCCTTGCCCTGAGGAATGCCCTCGGCAATGTCGAACAGGACGATATCGCCCAGCTCCTTCTTCGCGGCGAGGTGAGCCAGCGTGCCACCGATCATGCCGGCGCCGATAAGGGCAATCTTCTTGCGAGCCATTGGGGAAATCGTCCTTTGCCTTGAAAGCGGGATCGACAACTGGCTGAGGGTAAGGCCCTTCCATCCCGCGAGGACTATCGGCCGCCCAGTGAACAAATTGGCCCTAAGCCGCAGTTTGAACGATTGCAAGGTGCTAAAAGGTCGTAGATGCAACTATTTGCTGATAATGGTTCGCAATTGCAATAAGCAATTTCTCCCCTCCCCGTCGGGGAGGGGCTGGGGGTGGGGGAGCGAGGCCATAAGGCCTCGCATCTACGCTGGCGTCGAGCCCCCGCCCCAACCCCTCCCCGGCGGGGAGGGGCTTAGTAGTGCTGCAATGTGATGGATAAACTCAATCGTTCCCGCGCGCCAGGCGGGCGTTGACCCTGGCCGCACGGCGCGGGTCGAGGGTGCGGCAGATCTCCAGCCAGTGGAGCATATCCTCGCCTTTGCCTGTGCGGTGCGCCACTGCGGCGCGTTCGGCGGCATCCTCGGCAGCGCGCAGGCCGTGCGCGGCAAAGTGCTTGAGCGCCGCGCGCAGCACCAGTTCGTGCCGGGCCGCATCGCCATTATCGTTGGCGGCACGCGCCTGGAGCCGCCCTTGCGCCGCGCGGGTCAGGAGAACCGGCTGGGCGATCGGGCGGGCAGCGGCATAACGGATGGACATTGCTGGGCGCGACCTTTTTGTTCGTTGGACCAGCCTCATAGCGGCGCCCCCGCTAACTCTTGGTGTTGGGCTATGGTTGCCAAGGATTTACCATGTTGGCCCAAATAGCCCCGTTCGTCCTGAGGAGCGGCTGAGCACAGCGAAGACGCGTCTCGAAGGACCTGCGTGCGCACACGGTGGTTCGAGACGGGCCTTCGCTTGCGCTCAGTCCCTCCTCACCACGAACGGTTGAGGGGACTGGCTAGGCCTATCCGCCCGGTCGGCCAATCCACTGGCCGGAGTTCTGGAATTCAGGCTTCACGCCCGATCCCGGCAGCTTGTCGCCGCTGTATTGCTTGTCGCCGCCGCGTGACTGGACTTCTGCGGAGTAGCTGGGGGCGGGGGCCGGGCGAGTGGGGGCCTGGCCGGTATCGCCGACTTGCGCCGGACCATTGCCCTGCGCGCTTTGCAACCCGGCGTCATAGCTTTTTTGCAGCGCCAGCGGATCGAGCACCGGATCGGGCAGCTTGTCGGCGGCGGGATTGCGGGTATGCGGCACAGCCATCGGTTCGCCCCCGGCATAGGCAAAGCGGAAGGTCCCGGCCTGCCCGGCCCTGCCGTTGAAGCGATAGAACCGGTGCGCGGCGATCGTGGTGATGTGGAACAGGCTGGGCGCCCAATAGGGATAGATCTGGATCGTGTGGTAATGCGTCGCGAGGCCAACCGACGGTTCGACATAGCCCGACAGCGCCTGCGCCGCGACATTGCGGGCACGCTCCCAGAAGTATTCCTGCGGCCGCCGCGCCAGCGATCCATCGCAGGTAAAGCTGAACTGGCACCCGGTGGTGCGCTCGCTGCCCTGATAGACCACGCCGCAGACGGTGTTGGGGTAAGAGGGGTGCGCGACCCGGTTGAGCACGACTTGCGCCACCGCGCGCTGGCCCTGGTCGGGCTCGCTGCGGGCTTCGTAATAGACTGCGGCGGTCAGGCAATCGAGCGCGCGGCTGCGATCGACGCCGGACAGGTCCATGCGCATTGCCTTGGCGATCGGTCCGCCGGCGAAATCGATCAGCCCGGCGCTCTCGCTGCCGGTACTGCCGATGGGCAGAACTTCGCTGGTCGCGACATAGTAAGAGGCCGATCCGGGAAAGCTGTCGCCCGGCCGTTCGAACGGCATCGGATCGAGTGCGAACTGGCTGCTGCCGGCATTGCCGATCCCGAAGGCCTGCCACGGGCTGGGCGCGGCCAGCGCCGGGACCGCCAGCGCGGCCGCCAGCAGCAGCAAGCGCCGCCCGCGGTGCCGCCGCGCCTGCCGCCAACCCACCGTGGGCGCGCCCCGCCGCTTGAGCCGCGCGGCAAAATCGCGCGGCCTTGGCTCATAGGGAAAGGTCAGCAGATGGGTCATGTACTCTCGAGTTCGGTTACGCGCCTTCGCGCGTAGATCCGTAATGGCAGCCGGGCGCCAGCGCACAGATCGCGCCGTGCCGAAGCGGGACGAACGCCAGCCATACCCTTGCAGGCTTCAAAAAAAGCTAAACAGCCATGCAAAAGCTGGAACTTGTGCATTAGCCGCAGCGGGAGTAGGGCGCGGGCCACGTCACGGGTTGTTCCCGCAAGGGAGCCTAAGAGGGAAGCGGTCTGAAATGCCGCGCTGCCCCCGCAACTGTGACCGGGGAGCGACCCCCTGAAGCCACTGGGAAACCGGGAAGGCGGGGCGAGCGACGATCCGGGAGCCAGTAGACCTGCCCATGACCGTCGTTCCGCAGCCGGGCGGGGTGTACCGGATGTAAGCAGAGGCCCGCAATGGTGCGGGCGCTCTCGCCATGGACGGCAATCGTTCAATGGCGGAGCTATATCTGATGACCCCTTTCGATTTTCACTGCACATCGCCCCAATTCCCGTCCGTCCTGAGCTTGTCGAAGGATCGTCCTTTGCTTCGGGCGGCAATGCGCGACCCCAAGAACAAGGACAGTGCTTCGACAAGCTCAGCATGGACGGTTTTGTGGGGGAGGTCTGGATCTGGACTGGCCGCGCTGGCTGCATCGTTGCTGGTTGCTTCGCCTGCCTGGGCGCAGGATGAGACCGCAGAAGCGGATGCTCAGATTGGTCTTGTCGTTCCTTATAGCGAGAAGGTGTCTGACGAACAGAATTCCATCACAGTTACTGGACTTTGGACCAAACGCGAAAACAGCGGCCAATCCATCTCGGTCATCACCGCCGCAGACATCGCAAACGTCCAGGGCGCCGACCCGGTCCGCGTGATCGAGCGCCTGCCCGGCGTTTCGCTCGCCCGCAGCGGCGGGCTGGGCAGCCAGACCGCGCTGTTTGTGCGCGGGGCCAATTCGGAACAGCTGCTGGTGATGATCGACGGGATCCGCGTCACCGATCAGGCCTCGCCCTCGGGCGGGTTCGATCTGGGCACCCTGCTCAACGGCGGGAT
>PNJT01000186.1 GCA_013822005.1 Novosphingobium sp.
TTGCGTCTTTGGGGCAGCCTGAGCGAGCGATTCGGCAATGGGTGAAGCAGGGGGAATGGCCGTAGCGGCGTTGAACTGGCTCTTGCTGGCCGAACGCGAGCTGCTGGCCTTTGCCGCCTTCTGGTTCTGCATCGGCCTGCTTGACGAATTCGCGATCGACATTGCCTACCTCTGGCTCAGGCTGAAGGGCAAGATCGCCACGCCGCGCCTGCCGGTGGGCTATGGGGCCGAGCCGCTGTCGGGCGCCTGCGCGGTGATGATCCCCGCCTTCCGCGAAAGCCAGGTGATCGGCACGACCATCGCGCACATGCTGGCAAGCTGGCCGCAGCGCGACCTGGCGATCTATGTCGGCTGCTATCGCAACGATCCCGCCACCGTGGCCGCGGCGATGGCCGCCGCCGAAGACGATCCGCGGCTGCGGCTGGTGCTGCTGGGCAACCAGGGGCCAACCACCAAGGCCGATTGCCTCAATCGGCTCTACCTTGCGCTGTGTGCCGATGAAGACCGGCGCGGACGCAGCTTTGCCAATGTCCTGCTCCACGATGCCGAAGACATGGTCCACCCTTGCGCGCTGCAAGCGATCGACGCGGCACTGGTGATGCGCGATTTCGTGCAGCTGCCGGTCCGCCCCGAACCGCAGGACGATTCGCGCTGGATCGCCGGGCATTACTCTGACGAATTTGCCGAGAACCACGCCAAGGGCATGGTCGTGCGCGCCGCGCTGGGGGCCTCGATCCCGGCCGCTGGCGTCGGCTGCGGCTTTTCGCGCGCGGCGCTGGGCCGGCTTGCCGATCGCCGCGCCGCCGAGGGCGAGAGCGGACCGTTTGCGCCCGAATGCCTGACCGAGGATTACGAGCTGGGTATGTTGCTGTCGCGCGAAGGGCGCGGCAGCGCGTTCCTGCGGCTGCGCGACGATGCCGGCGCGCTGGTCGCGACCCGCAGCTACTTCCCCAACCGGCTCGACACGGCGGTGCGCCAGAAGACCCGCTGGGTCCACGGGATCGCCTTCCAGGGCTGGGACCGGATGGGCTGGCGCTTTCACCCGATCGACATCTGGATGGCGCTGCGCGACCGGCGCGGGCCGCTGACCGCGCTGGTGCTGGCCGCGGCATACCTGCTGCTGCTGCTCGATGCGGTGCTGATCGTGCTGCATGCGCTGGGCAAGGTTGATGTGCTGGCGCTGTCGTTCCCGCTGAAAGCGATGCTGCTGGCCAGCTTTGTCGGCTTCCTGTGGCGGGCGGTGTCGCGCGCGGTGTTCACGGGGCGCGAATATGGCTGGCGCGAAGGGCTGCGGTCGGTGCTGCGGATTCCGGTCGCCAATGTCATCGCGATCATGGCCGGGCGCCGCGCGCTGGGTGCCTATTTCCGCTCGCTGCAAGACGGCCGGGTCACCTGGGACAAGACCGCGCACGAGCTGCACCCCGCCCTGATCCGCCCCCGCAAGGTCCGCGCATGAGCAGCCGGCCGCCCTCTCCGCCGCCCAAGCGGCGACGGGTCCGGTCGCGCGGGCAGCCGCTGCTGGCACTGGCGCTGTTGATGGTCAGCTGGGTCGGCGCGCGCGCTGCCTTGTGGGAAGCGCCGCATGCGGTTCCGGCGGCCAAGCCGGTGCAGCCGGTCAAGCCTGTGGCCAAGCCCGGCGCAGACAGATCGGCCCCCGCTTTGGCCCCGCGCCGGGCCAAGCCTGCCGAACCCGCCGCGATGCCCAGGATCGCGCCCGCGGGCGAGCCATTGCCCGCCCCGACGTTCGAGCCCGCGCCGCCTATGGATCCGGCCAAGGCCAAGCGCCAGCGCGAAGTCATGCTGCAATCCGAAGCGCATCATCAGATGTTGCTGGTCGCCAGCCAGATGCCGCTGACCGAGCGCGAGGCCAACATGGCTACCGTGCCGCCGCCCATGGCTGTTCCTGCGATGCTGGCCGCAGCGCCAGTCACCCCGCAAACCGATCCCCGCGAAGGGCAGGCCCCCGCACTGGCGCGCTGGTCGGGAGATGCCTGGCTGCTCTGGCGGCAAGGCGGCAATGGGTTCAATGCGCCCGGTGCCGGCCTGCCCGGGGCGATTGTTCCAGCCGGTTTCTATGGCGGCAGCCAGGCCGGGGCGGTGCTGCGCTACCGGCTGGCCCCGGCCAGCGCCTGGCGTCCGACGCTGTACCTGCGCGCGGCCAGCGGGGTCGAACGCCCGCGCGGCGAAGAAGCAGCGCTGGGCTTTTCCTTCCGCCCGCTGAAGCAAGTGCCGGTCGCGGCAATGATCGAAGGCCGCGCGACCCGGACCATGACCGGAACCGTGGTGCGTCCGGCCGCCGCCCTGGTTACCGAACTGCCCCCGGCGCGCCTGCCCGGCGGGCTGCGGGGCGAGGCCTATCTCCAGGCCGGCTATGTCGGCGGGCGCGATGCGACGGGCTTTGTCGATGGCCAGGCCCGGATCGAAAAGCCACTGGCCAGCCTTGGCAAGTTTCGCCTTCGGGCGGGCGGCGGAGCCTGGGGCGGGGCGCAGCGCGGGGCCAATCGGCTCGATCTTGGTCCCACGGCCACGCTGGAAATCCCGCTGGGCGGCGCGACCTCGCGGCTCGCGGCCGACTACCGTTTCCGCCTGACTGGCGGGGCAGCGCCGGGTTCGGGCCCGGTAGTCACGGTTTCGGTGGGTTTTTAGGGGCAGCGCCTTCCTTTGGCCTTGCTGGTGGGCTAGGCCCTTGGGCCAAGCATGGACGTCTATCTTCCCATCGCCAACCTTGCGGTCAACGGCCTGGTAATCGTCGCGCTGGGCGCGCTGACGGGGATCTTGTCGGGCATGTTCGGAGTAGGCGGCGGGTTCCTGACCACGCCCTTGATGATCTTCTATGGAATCCCCCCGACAGTCGCTGCGGCTTCGGCCGCCAGCCAGGTCACCGGGGCCAGCGTTTCGGGGGTTTTTGCCCATACCCGGCGCGGCGGGGTCGATTACCAGATGGGCGCGGTGATGGTCGCCGGCGGCCTGATCGGCACCCTGATCGGTGCCGCGCTGTTCAGCCTGCTGCAGGCGCTGGGCCAGATCGATGTGGTCATCAACCTGCTCTACGTGGTGCTGCTGGGCTCGATCGGCGGGATCATGGCACGCGAAAGCTGGCAAGCGTTGCAGGCGCAGAAGACCGGCGTCGCGCTGCCCGCACGCAAACGCCGCCACCACCCGATGGTCGCCAGCCTGCCGATGCGCTGGCGGTTCTACCGCTCGGGGCTCTACATCTCGCCGCTGGCCCCGCTGGTCCTGGGGATCGCGACCGGGATCCTGACCATGCTGATGGGGATCGGCGGCGGTTTCGTGCTGGTCCCGGCGATGCTCTACATCCTGGGGATGAGCGCCAATGTGGTGGTCGGAACCTCGCTGTTCCAGATCCTGTTCGTGACCATGGCCACCACCATGATGCATGCCATGACCACCCGTGCGGTCGATATCGTGCTGGCGGCGCTGCTGTTGCTGGGCTCGGTTTCGGGGGCGCAGATCGGGGCGCAACTGGCGCAAAAGCTCCCGGCCGAGCGGCTGCGCTTCGTGCTGGCCGGGGTGGTGCTGTTCGTGGCGTTGTGGCTGGCACTGGGGCTGGCCTGGCGGCCCGACGAGATCTACACGGTGACGCCGTCATGAAGCGGCTGTTCCTGCTCCTTGCCCTGATTCTCCTCGGCGGCGCGCGCGATCCGATCCTGGTGCCGGAAATCTCGCAGCACGAGGTCCAGGTCCGTCAAGGCTTTCGCGGCACCGAACTGGTGCTGTTTGGCGCGATCCTCAGCCCCGATGGCACCCGCGCCGGGCAGGACTATGACATCGTCGTGGTGCTGAAAGGGCCGACCAAATCGATCGTCCTGCGTGAAAAGCAGCGGATCGCCGGGATCTGGGTTAACGCCGAAAGCGTCGAGTTTCGCTCCGCACCCACCTATTTCGCGGTCGCCTCGTCCAAGCCGATCGGCCGGATCGTTGATGACAAGACCGCCGCGATTTACGAGCTGGGGCTGCCCTGGCTGCAACTGTCGCCGATCGGGTCTTACGATCCCAAGGAACAGGCGCGGATGTCGGCCGGGCTGGTCGATCTGATGAGCCGTGAGGGACTCTACCGGCAGGACACCAGGGGCGTGCAGGTCAGCCAGCAAGTGCTTTACCAGGCGCGCATCGCGCTGCCTTCCAGCGTGCAGACCGGGGTCTATACCGCTGAAACCTTTGCGATCAGCCGCGGCCGGGTGGTGGCCTCGGCGATCAGCCGGGTCGAAGTGAAGAAGCTGGGGTTTGAAAAGGCGGTGGCCGATTTTTCGCAGGACTATGGCTTCGTCTATGGCCTGCTGGCTGTCCTGCTCTCGATCGGAATGGGGTTCCTGGC
>PNJT01000187.1 GCA_013822005.1 Novosphingobium sp.
TTGGGCTGGATCACGACATAGCCGGCTTCGGCCAGCGGCTGGTTCCAGGGTTCAAGCTGGTTGGTGGCCGAAAGCGCCCCGAACGGGCCGCCATGGGGCATGATCACCACCGGCAGGTTCTTGCCCTTGCGGTGGCGCGGATAGGTGACGATCACCTGCATCTTGGTGCCGTCGCTGGCCGTGACCCATTCGGCCTTGACCGGGTTGAGCTTGGCGTCCTTGATCGCGGTGCGCTGCCAGTTGAGCACGCTGATCTTGCCGGCCTGGACGTCGTAGAGATAGAAACCGCCGCCCCGGTTGGCTCCACCAGCGAAGAAGATCAGGCGATTTTCTTCGCGATCGCTATCGACGAGCTGCGCTTCGCCCTTGCCGAACATTTCATCAAGGAAACCCTGAATTTCCTTCCTGCGCGGGTCGGTATAGGTGCGGCCCATTGTACCGTCAAAGGTCGAGTACCCGATCGCTTTGCGGTCATCATAGTCGGTGATCACGCCTTGGACGTCGAACCCGGGTGTTTCGAACACCGGAGCCGACAACGACAGGTTGGTCATGTCCATGGTATAGACCTTGTCGACCCCGTCCTTGTTGCTGATGACATAGGCCTTGTCCGTACCTGGAATATACAGCTGCGGAGCCGGGATCGTTTCGGTAAAGGTGCTGTCGGCGGCGTTGTAGACCGTACGGAAGCTCTCCTTGGCGTTGGAACGGTAGAGCATACGCAGCTTGCCGTTTTCGCTGTTGTTCGAAAACCCTGCGCGAACCACGCCATCGGCATCGACTGACCAGCCGGCATTGACGATCGGGTTGGTGCGCTGCACCGTTGAATACTTGCCGGTTGCGACATTGACCCGGACGACTTCGGGCAAGCCGAAGCGTTCGGTACTGTCACCCACGGCGTCGCGCTGCAGCAGGTAATCACCCTTCTGGTGATCGATCCACAGCACCGCCGACGCATCGCCGCCAGCCTTGTCCCAAGCCTGGTTGACGATCTTCCCGGTGGAAACCGAATAGGCAATCAGGCGCCGGAAATCGACTGGGCGCGGGCCGCCCATGTTTTCACGCTGGATGATCGTGATCACCACGTGGTCATTGCCGATCCAGCGGAACCCGGTCATCGAGCGGTCGCCGCCATCAACCGCATCTTCAGCGGCAATGATCGGTTTGGGTGCCGCGTTGGGGTTGTCGAGGTCCATCACCACCAGCACTTCCCGGCCGCTGGCCCCGGCCACATAGGCCAGGTGCCGACCATCGGGCGAAATGCGGGTATTGCGCATGTTGGCCTTCTTGACGAACTCTCCCCCCGGGATCTGTTCGTTCGCATAGAGCGACGAAGGTGCCACTTCATTGGCAACGGCCGCGCTGCCGGCCAGCCCGCCCAGCGCCAATACTGAAATCCCCAAGGCCAGCGCGGCAAGGCGCGAAGGCTGCTTGTTCGTCTTGATCATCCCCAAATTCCTCAAAAGTCCCTTGGCCAGCGCATCTGGCGGCCAATCCCATGAACCCAAGACTAGTGTGCGCTTCGCCAAGGTCAACGGAAACCCCGCCCGGCCTGCCCCCGCAAAGGGACAAGAAACTCCGGGCGGGGTATCGTTTTCCCCAACTGGGTTAGGTGCTTAGTGCGTCGCGAGAGCCGCGAGCAAGAGCAGCGCCACAATGTTGGTGATCTTGATCATCGGGTTGACGGCCGGACCCGCGGTATCCTTGTAAGGATCGCCCACGGTATCGCCGGTCACTGCGGCCTTGTGGGCTTCGCTGCCCTTGCCGCCGTGGTTGCCGTCTTCGATGTACTTCTTGGCATTGTCCCATGCGCCGCCGCCCGAGGTCATCGAGATCGCGACGAACAGCCCGCCGACAATCACGCCCAGCAGCAGCGCGCCAAGCGCGGCAAAGCCGTTGGCCTGGCCAGCCACGCCGGTGATCACGTAGTAGACCGCGATCGGCGCCAGCACCGGCAGCAGCGACGGGACGATCATTTCCTTGATCGCTGCCTTGGTCACCAGGTCAACCGTGCGGGCATAGTCCGGCTTCGACGTTCCGGCCATGATGCCCGGATTGTCGCGGAACTGGTTGCGCACGTCGATCACCACGTCACCGGCCGCACGCCCCACGGCGGTCATGCCCATCGCACCGAACAGGTACGGGAGCAGCGCGCCAAGCAGCAGGCCGACAATGACATAGGGGTTTTCAAGGCTGAAGTTGACCGTCAGTTCCGGGAAGAATTCCCGCAGGTCGGTGGTGTAGGCGGCGAACAGCACCAGCGCGGCCAGGCCCGCCGATCCGATTGCATAGCCCTTGGTCACGGCCTTGGTGGTGTTGCCCACCGCGTCGAGCGCGTCGGTCTTTTCACGAACCGAATCGTCAAGACCGGCCATTTCGGCAATGCCGCCGGCATTGTCGGTGACCGGGCCGTAAGCGTCGAGCGCGACGACCATTCCGGCCAGCGCGAGCATCGCGGTGGCGGCATAGGCAATTCCGATCAGGCCGGCGAGCTGGTAGGCGATGATGATCCCGGCGCAGATCACGATGGTCGGCATCGCGGTCGATTCAAGGCTGATCGCCAGCCCCTGAATGACGTTGGTGCCGTGGCCGGTTTCCGAAGACTTGGCGATCGAGCGCACCGGGCGATAGTTGGTGCCGGTGTAGTACTCGGTGATCCAGATGATCAGCCCGGTGATGACCAGGCCCAGCAGCGAGCACCAGAACAGGGTCATGCCGGTGAACTCCACCGTATCGCCCAGCACGGTGTACGACATCGCCGTATCCATGCCGCCCAGCGCGTGGCCGATGGCCCAATAGATCGCCCCGACCGAGAGGACGGCGGTGACCAGGAAGCCCTTGTACATGGCGCCCATGATGTTGTTCGACTTGCCCAGCTTGACGAAATAGGTGCCGATGATCGAGGTGACGATGCAGACGCCGCCAATCAGCAGCGGCAGCGCCATCATCGCGGGCAGCGCAGTGCCCAGACCCTTGAGCAGCAGTGCGGTCAGCACCATGGTGGCGCCAACGGTCACGACATAGGTTTCGAACAGGTCGGCAGCCATGCCGGCGCAGTCGCCCACGTTGTCGCCCACGTTGTCGGCGATCACCGCCGGGTTGCGTGGATCGTCTTCGGGGATGCCCGCTTCGACCTTGCCGACCAGATCGGCGCCGACGTCGGCAGCCTTGGTGAAGATCCCGCCGCCCAGACGCGCGAAGATCGAGATCAGCGAGGCACCAAAGGCCAGCGCGACAAGGCCGTCAACCACGGTACGGTCATCGCCGCCGACGGTGTACCCCCCGGGGCCGGTGAGGTACCAGTAGAAGCCTGCGATCGCGAGCAGCGCGAGGCCGGCCACCAGCATGCCGGTGATCGCTCCGGCGCGGAACGCCAGGGTCAGGCCAGCCTGAAGGCCGGTCTGCGCGGCCGCAGCGGTACGCAGGTTCGAGCGGACCGAGATGTTCATCCCGATGAAGCCCGCCACCCCCGACAGGATCGCGCCGATCAGGAAGCCGATGGTTGAAACACCGCCCAGCGCCACGAAGACGATGATGGCGACAACCGCGCCGACGCCAGCGATCGTGGTGTACTGCCGCTTGAGATAGGCCTGTGCGCCTTCCTGGATCGCCGCAGCGATTTCCTGCATTTTTTCATTGCCCGCCGATGCGCTCAGCACCTGGCGGCTGGTGACGAAGCCGTAAACGACGGCCAGTAGGCCCAAAAGTATCGAGATCGTGACTAGATCCAAATTCACGGGACGCTCCCCCTTTTATCGGTGTCCATAGTGAAAGCCCCGCATTTCCTGCGGGGCGGTCGCGCGAGAGCTATAGGCAGGATTCGCCGCAATGCAACGGTTGAGCGGTCGTTTCGATGACAAATCCCAATCCTTCTATCCGTTCGTGGTGAGGAGGGACTGAGCTCGTCGAAGGCCCGTCTCGAACCACAGCGTTCGCGTGCGGTCCTTCGAGACGCGTCATCGCTACGCTCAGCCGCTCCTCAGGACGAACGGGCTTTGGGGAAATGAGATTCTGGGTTCAGAGATGTTCGTAGCCGAGTTGGCCTGAAGGCGGTGTGCCATCCAGCAAAAGCGGCGCATCGCCTGGCGTCAGAACCTGTCCGATACACTGCGCCGGCAGGGGAAGAGTGGCGCTGTGCGGGACAGTATACAGCAGCTGATAATCCTCGCCCCAGCGCAGCGCCTCGGCGCGGCGATGCTCGGGCGCGGCGATCGGAACGGCGGCGCTGTCTATCGCCAGCGTCACCCCCGACGCTTCGGCCATCCGCCGGGCATCGAGCAGCAGCCCGTCCGAAACATCCGTCATCGCCGTCACAAACGGCGCGAGTGCTTGCCCC
>PNJT01000188.1 GCA_013822005.1 Novosphingobium sp.
GGGATCGTCGGTCAGGCGGCGCTGGGTCAGGATGTGGCGCTCACGCTCGTTGAGGCTGTCCATCGCTTCGACCAGCAGCGCGTGACGGTTTCCGGCTTCCTGCGCGTCTTCGGCCAGCTGGTCCTGCAGCGGGCCGCTGTCTTCCAGCATGTCCTGCCACTGGCCTTCGCCGTCCTCGTTGAACGAGATGTTGAGCGACGCATCGCCGCCCATCATCATCCGGCGGTTCATGTTGACCACTTCGGCCTCGGACACGCCAAGGTCGGTCGCGATCTTCTTGACCTGATCGGGGTGGAGGTCCGAATCCTCGTAAGCGTCGAGGTTCTTCTTCATCCGCCGCAGGTTGAAGAACAGCTTCTTCTGCGCGGCGGTGGTGCCCATCTTGACCAGGCTCCAGCTGCGCAGGATGAATTCCTGGATGCTCGCCTTGATCCACCACATCGCATAGGTCGCCAGGCGGAAACCGCGGTCGGGCTCGAATTTCTTGACGCCCTGCATCAGGCCAATGTTGCCTTCGCTGATCAGCTCGGAAACCGGCAGGCCATAGCCGCGGTAACCCATTGCGATCTTGGCGACGAGGCGCAGGTGGCTGGTCACCAGCTGCTTGGCGGCATCGGGATCCTGATGTTCGGCATAGCGCTTGGCGAGCATGTATTCCTGCTCAGCCGTCAGTAAGGGGAATTTCTTGATCTCAGCCAGATAGCGGTTGAGGCCCTGCTCACCCGACAGGCTGGGCAGGCTGGAACCGCCGGTCGCAGGCAGGTTGCGTTTAGCTTCGGACATCGTCTTCATTCGTCCTTTCATTGTCAGCCCACCCTTAAGAGACCCTTTAGAGGCGTCTCGCTTCGGTGGCCACATGGGAAAGTATTATACCACAATAGAACGGCTTTAGGTCTCCAATTCGACCAACAGCCCCGCCATGTCGGCAGGCAGCGTGCTTTCAAAACGCAGTGCTGCCCCCGTGACGGGGTGGATGAAGCCCAGCACTGCAGCGTGCAGTGCCTGCCGGGCGAAGCGAAGCTGGCCCAGAATCGGCCTGAACCGCGAACTGGAACGTCCATATACGGGATCGCCCAATAGCGGATGGCCGATTGATGACATGTGAACGCGGACCTGGTGGGTTCGCCCGGTTTCGAGCCGGCATTCGACCAGCGAGGCCCCGGCCAGCGGCCGCAGCACCTTGTAATGCGTCACCGCGTGTTTGCCGCGCTTGTTGTGCTCGTGCAGCACGGCCATCTTCTTGCGGTCATGGTCCGATCGGCCGATCTGGCTGCGCACCGTGCCTGATGCGGGAACCGGCAGACCGGAGACGATCGCGAGGTAGGCGCGTTCGATCGAATGGTCGGCGAACTGCTTGGCCAGGCCTTCGTGGGCCTTGTCGGTCTTGGCGACTACCAGCAGACCTGAGGTTTCCTTGTCGATCCGGTGGACGATCCCGGGGCGGACTACTCCGCCAATCCCCGAAAGCTGGCCTTTGCAATGGTGCAGCAGCGCATTGACCAGCGTGCCGTCAAGGTTGCCCGCTGCTGGATGGACCACCAGCCCGGCGGGCTTGTCGATCACGATTAGATGTTCGTCTTCGAACACGATGGTTAGAGGAATGTCCTGAGCCTGGGCTTCGGACGGGGCCGCCTCGGGCACGTGGATCTCAAAAGTCACGCCCTCGGGCAGCTTGGCGCTGGCCTGGTGGGCCACTTTGCCGCCCAGCAGCACCCGACCGAGGCCCAGCAGCGCCTTGACCCGCTCACGCGACAGCCCGCTGGCCTCGGCAAGCGCCTTGTCGAGCCGCTGGCCGTCCGTGGCTACACGTCCGGAAACGATGGATTCTCCCTCATTCATTGCTAGCTAGTTGGGGATGGACCTTGAAGTGACAAGTGGCACGATTGCCACACTGCTCGAAGAAGCGACGCTGGCACACCCGCGCGAATGCTGCGGGCTGCTGCTGGGCGAGTGCGGCGTGGTTCTTGAAGCCCGGCCCTGCGCCAATATCCACCCCCAGCCCGAAAGCCATTTCGAGATCGACCCCCAAGCATTGATCGCCGCGCACCGGGCGCAGCGGGCCGGGGCTCTGCAAGTGCTGGGCTACTACCACTCGCACCCCAATGGCCGGGCAGAACCCTCCGCCGAAGACCGCGCGCAGGCCAGCGGCGATGGCCGGGTCTGGGCGATTGTGGCGGGCGGCGAGGTCAGCTGGTGGCGCGATACGCCCCAGTGCTTCGAACCGCTTCCCACGCGACTCGCGGCAGGTTAAGGGTAACGAAATTCCTCCCCGGGACGGGGAGGGGGACCACCCGCAGGGTGGTGGAGGGGCACTGGCGGGTGATCCCAAGCTGGCCGGCGAGGTCAGGAAAACTCGCCCGTGCCCCTCCACCATGCTGCGCATGGTCCCCCTCCCCCGGTGGGGGAGGATCAAGAGGAACCAAGATGACCGACAACGCCGTAGACCTTGCCAGCCTGCTCTGCTCGCGCCTGTGCCACGACCTGCTTTCGCCGGTGGGCGCGATGACCAACGGGCTCGAACTCCTCGCCGAGGAGAAGGACCCGGAAATGCGCAAGCGCTGCATGGAACTGCTTGAGCAGTCGGCCAAGACCAGCGCCGACAAGCTCAAGTTCTTCCGCCTGGCCTTCGGTGCGGCCGGCGGGTTCGGATCGAGCGTCGGGATCGAAGAGCCCAAAGCGCTGATCGACGCGCTGGTGGCCGGGAACGAACGGATCACGATCCAGTGGGCGCTGGGGGTCGATGCGCTGCCCAAGGCGGCGGTCAAGGTGCTGCTCAATCTGGCGCATATCGGGATCGACGCGCTGATCCGCGGCGGCACGCTCGACATCGGGGTCGAAAGCCGCGGCGGCGCGAGCGAGATCGTGGTCCGCGCCGCCGGGCCCAGGATCGCCTTTGACGGCGATGTCGGCCGCGCGCTCGACGGTTCGCTCCCGGTGGCGGACCTGTCCAGCCGCACCGCGCCGGCCTGGATGTTGCACGAGCTGGCGCAGCAGCAGGGCGGCGGGCTGCAATTCGCGCTTAGCGATGATGCACTGGTGATGGGTGCCGTGCTGCCCGAAGGCTAAGACGGCGATTCCGTGCAATTGCGAGGCTCCAGAGGTTGCTACGACAGGCAAAACACAGGGTAACCGGGCAGCGCACTGAATGTCGGAACTGATCGACTACGAAACTCCCTCGCCCAACTGGAACGAGCGCCAGCTGCCGGTGTCGATGGTGGTGCTGCACTACACCGGCATGCAAAGTGCCGAGCAGGCGCTGCAGCGGCTGTGCAATGCGGAGGCCGGAGTCTCGGCGCACTACCTGATCGAGGAAGACGGCAGCGTCCACCGCCTGGTCCGCGAAGACCGCCGCGCCTGGCATGCCGGCAAAAGCTTCTGGCGCGGGATCCGCGATATCAATTCGGCCAGCGTCGGGATCGAGCTGGTCAACCCCGGTCACGAATTCGGCTACCGCCCGTTCCCCGACGCCCAGATGGAAGCCCTGGTGCCGCTGCTGGCGGGCGTGGTCGAACGCTGGGACGTACCGCGCGCCAATGTCGTCGGCCATTCGGACATCGCGCCTGCCCGCAAGGAAGACCCCGGCGAACTGTTCGACTGGGACCTGCTGGCCGCGCACCGCCTCGCGCTCAAGACCCCGCGGGTCAGGATGCCTTCGCCGTACGAGAACGACGGCGCGTTCTTCCTCGCGCTCGAACGCTTCGGCTATGACATCTCCGACCAGCCAGCCGCCGTGCGCGCCTTCCAGCGAAGGTGGCGGCCGCATATCATCGACGGGATGGTTGACGGGGAGTGTTCGGCGATCTTGTTTTCTTTGATGTTGGATCGCGACGCCGGAAAGGCTAGATAGGCTCCGCCAGGGGGCCGGGCAGCCGCGTCCTTCGACAAGCTCAGGATGAGCGGGTTTGAAGGCCGAGGAAAGTCCGGGCTCCACGAAACAAGGGTGGCGGGTAATGCCCGCCGGGCGAGTTGCTTGCAGCGAAGCCCAGGGAAAGTGCCACAGAGAGCAGACCGCCTGCTTCACGCAGGTAAGGGTGAAAGGGTGCGGTAAGAGCGCACCGGGGTGGTGGTAACATCACTCGCACGGCAAACCCCACCCGGAGCAAGACCGAATAGGGGCGGCGCGCCTGGTCGCAAGGCCAGGCTGGTGGGTTTCGCATCGACCGCCCGGGTTGGTTGCTTGAGCGTTGCAGCAATGCATCGCCTAGAGGAATGGCTGCCAGCGCGTGCCGCGTCTTCGGATACGGGCCGCGCTACAGAACCCGGCTTACAGGCCCCCTGGCA
>PNJT01000189.1 GCA_013822005.1 Novosphingobium sp.
TTCAACTATCCGATCGAGCGCATGCCCTGGTCGATCCTGGTGCCGGCCTTGGCGGCGTTCTGCTTTGTCCACTCGGTGGTGATACTGGGCCACCAGCGCGCGGTGCTGCTGCTGGTGCTGTGCACCACGCTGGCCTTTGCCTCGGAATATATCGGGGAAAGCACCGGCACGATCTTTGGCCCCTATTTCTATACCGAGGTGCTGGGCACGAAGATCCTGGGGCGGATCCCGGTGCTGATCCCGTTCGCCTGGTACATGATGTTCTACCCCAGCTACGTCGTCACCAACCTGCTGGCCGAGGGCCACCCGGTGGCGCAGGGCAGGGGCACGGCCTGGATTGTGTGGATCAGTGCACTCAGCGCGCTGGTGATGACCGCCTGGGACCTGACCATGGACCCGATCATGAGCTTCAACCCTTGCGCCACGGGGACCATCACCTGCCTGCCCCCGGTGCTCGACGAGGCGGTGGTCGGCCACCCGGCCTGGGTCTGGACCATGGGCGGGGCCTATTTCGGCGTGCCTTACAGCAATTATCGCGGCTGGCTGCTGACCGCCTTCGTGGTGTTCCTGCTCTACCGTCTGCTCGAACGGCGTTTGGTCCATGCACCCTGGCCGGGCGGACTGTCCAAGGTGCTGGTGGTACTGCCGGTGCTGGCCTACGGATCGATGGCTTTTATCGATGCCTGGCTGGGCAATCCCAAGGTAGAGAATGTCCACCTGATCGCGCCGTTCGTGATGGGCATCCCGTTCCTGTTCGCGGCCTTCACCCTGTTCGCGCGCAGTGACTTGCCCTTCTGGCCGAAGCACGAGCCATAGCGCCGCCGCCCATTGATGTGGGGTCGCAGCCACGGATACGAGATTAAGGGGAAGCCGCTGTGACCAGGACCAGGGTAGCAATTCTCGGCGGGGGACTTTCGGGACTGGTGACGGCCTTCAACCTGTCTGCGCCGGAACAGAACCAGCAGTACGATATCACCATCTACCAGCTTGGCTGGCGGCTGGGCGGCAAATGCGCCACCGGGCGCAATCCCGATCACCACCAGCGCATTCAGGAGCACGGCCTGCACGTGTTCATGGGGCAGTACGACAATGCCTTTGCGATGGTTCAAAGGCTCTATTCGCAAGCTGCCAAACCGCCGTTCCCCGATTGGCGCGCGGGCTATACCCAGGTTCCGGCGATGAGCCTGATGGAAGCAAGTGGACGGCCAGTGGATCCCCTGGGTGATCCAAGCGCCGGTCTTCCCCGGCACCCCCGGGATCGACCCGCCGCCCAGCCTGTTTATCCGCGCGTTCCAGTTCCTCGAATGGATCCTGGGCCAACTCAAGGGACCGCACGCTCAGCATTTCCAGCCCGGCGCGGGGGCGGACAAGCCGTGGTGGCAGCGCCTGATCGACTGGCTGCTTGGCCTGCTGGGCAGCGCTGTGGAACACGCCGCGCTGCTTTTGCTGCGCGAGGCGATGGCGCTGATCAATGCGCTCGATCCCGCTCCGATCACCCACAGCGCGGCTGACCACAACCGTCTGGCCGACCTGCTGCATGAAATCCGCGTGGCGATTGGCAGCACCATCGGTCATCTGGTGGCGGGCAACACAGTTCTCAGGCGGCTGTGGATCATGATCGACCTGGGGCTCTCCAGCCTGATCGGCGGCCTGCGCGACGGGCTTTTGCTCGACCCCGACAAGCACCTCGATCGGGTTAACCGGCTGGACTACAAACAGTGGCTCGCCGCGCACGGGGCCGACCCGCTGACCGCCAATTCGGCGCTGGTCCGCGCGCTTTATGACCTGATCTTCGCCTATCCCGAGGGCGACTGGCAGGGGCCGGGCAATTGCGAAGCGGGCACGATGTTTCTCAGCCTGATGAATACCGCGACCTATCAGGGCTCGATCATCTGGAAGTTCAACACCGCGACCGGCGATCTGGTGGTCGAGCCGATGTACCAGGTGCTCAAGGCGCGCGGGGTGAAGTTCGAATTCTTCCACCGGGTCGATGAACTGGTCCCCAATGGCGATGGCACCGCGATTGATGTGGTGACGATGGGCCGGCAAGTGGAACTGGCGGGCGATAGCTACAACCCGCTCTATCCGCTGAAGAGCGGCCAATTGGTCTGGCCCGACCGACCCTTGTTCGGCCAGCTGAAGGACGGCGCGAAGCTGCAAGCCAGCGGCGCGGACCTTGAATCGAAATGGACCACCTGGCCCGACGCGCTGCCGCCTCGCACGCTCAAGGCCGGGCAGGACTATGACCTCTTGGTGCTGGCGATCCCGCCGGGCGCGCACCGCGATATCTGCGCACACCTGATCCGGCAGAAACCGGCCTGGCGTCAGTACATTGACCGGATCCAGACGGTCGCAACCCAAAGCCTGCAAACCTGGACCACACTGGACGAAGCGCAGCTTGGCTGGACCAATCCGGCGATGATCGGCGGCTTCGATGCGACCAATCTCAATTCGTGGGCCGACATCTCCGAAGTGGTCGCCACCGAGGAATGGCCGGCCGAGATGAATGTCGTGGCCGAACAGATCATGTGCGGGCCGCTGGCCTGCCCGCCCTATCCGCCGCCACGCGAGGATGTCGGCTATCCGCTTGCAGCCCAGCTGCTGGCAGATGCCA
This sequence comes from Novosphingobium sp., assembly GCA_013822005.1. Lineage (GTDB taxonomy): Bacteria > Pseudomonadota > Alphaproteobacteria > Sphingomonadales > Sphingomonadaceae > Novosphingobium. The sequence goes on from PNJT01000189.1 coordinate 2,615, forward strand.
GCAGCGCCGCCTATCTTGCCGCCGATGCCGGGGTGTTCTGGCCCAAGCAATTTGCCAAAGGCGGCCTGACCCCCGATGTCCTGGTCAGTTCCTACACCCGCGCCAACATCGATCCGAGCGAGCGCTATACCTTGAGCGTCGCCGGTTCGAGCCAGGCGCGGATGCGGACTTGCGATTCGGGCTATGGCAACCTGTACCTGACCGGCGACTGGATCCTCAACGGCCAGAACCTCGGCTCGTTTGAAGCGACGACGGTTTCGGGCATGCTCGCCAGCCGCGCGATCTCGGGCTTTCCCCAGACGATCGCCCGCGTCGATGCGGCGCGCTACAGCGATCCGGGGCCCCACCTCGGCGTGCTGCCGAAATTCATCGAATATCCCGGCGCGGCGACTTTCCCCGGTCCGATCACGCTCAACGATACGCGGATGTGGGCCTTCCTGCTGCAAGGCGACTATGCGAAGATGACCGCCTGGTGCCAGGCCATGTTCGACGCGCCCAGCAGCGGCGCGGTGCAGGTGCTGCCGCTGTCCTCGCTGCTGATGATGAGCGTGGTCGATATCGGGGTCGGCCGGTTTACGGATGCCCCGCAGATGGGCTGGTCCAAGGAACGCGAGCTGACTTTCTGGCTGCCGTGCGTTCGGGTCGAGGATCGCGGCGGCAAGAAAGTCGCCACCCATTTCAACATGGCGATGCCCTGCCTGGTGCTCGACAATCCGGTCGCGATTGCCTCGGGCCGCGAAATTTTCGGCTACTTCAAGCAGGCCGGGCGGCTGACCTGTCCGGGCGATCCGGGCAACCCCGCTGACCTCAAGGTCGATCTGTTCGCGACCAGGACCTTTGGTGCGGATGCCGAGGAAGCCTACCACCGGCTGTTGACCATGACCCCCACGCTGGGCGGCGGCGAGCTCGACACGGTACGGCGCAGCTTCGAAGGCGGGGCCAGGGCGCTGTGGTCGCGGCTCAAGGCCGATGGCCAGCACTGGCAGCCCAGTCTGGAGCTTGGCGAAGAGCTGCTGGTCGATGTGCTCGAACGCCGCATCCCGCAGCTGTTCCTCAAACAGTTCCGCGACGTCGCCGACGGCACCCGCGCCTGTTACCAGGCGATCAACCAGGCGATGGGCCAGGTCACCAGGTTCGACGCCCTGCCGCAGCTGACGCTGTTCGACATGGTCCTCGAACCGCTCGATTCCTCCCCTGTCGCCGCGCAGTTCGGCATCGCGCCCAAGCAGACGGTGCTGGGAGTGGAGATCGTTTATGACATGACGATCCAGCCAGGGACCGTGCTCTGGCGGGCGTGACCAAGGCTGGAGGAATTTGGAGATGAAGGGAACCGAAGGCATGTCACATCAAACTGATAAACAACGATTTATCTGAATTTGATTTTGAAATGACCCCCAATGTGACCCCCAGGCGAGCCTGCCACCCCATGTTTTGCGTTCAATTCGATACGTTCAGCCCGGACCGTAGTAGGCGACTAGACTTAGATTCGATCAGGTTTGCACATAGCCGGAATGGCGAATGAAGTGGTCGTGTCCCCGGACGTGGTGTGGCTTGGGGGTGGCCCCATGCTTTCCGGCGTCAGTCCGGGCCGG
>PNJT01000190.1 GCA_013822005.1 Novosphingobium sp.
CCGCATTCGCGGAAAATGGAGAGGATCTGAAGAAGCCTATTTCCCCTGCCAGTTGGGCTTGCGCTTTTCGGCAAAGGCGAGCGAACCTTCGCGGGCGTCTTCGCTGACGAACACGGCCATGGTGTGGGCATTCTGCTTTTGCCACATCTCTTCGTCGCTCCAGGTGTGCGACTGGCGAATCACGGCCTTCGAGGCAATCAAGGCAAGCGGGCCGTTGGCGGCGATCGCCTTGGCCAGTTCCTTGGCGCCTTCGATCGAGGGGCCATCGACCACCCGGTTGACCAGGCCCAGGTCATAGGCCCGCGCGGCATCGATAAAGTCGCCGGTCAGGGCCAGCTCCATCGCGATCCGCGGCGGGATCTGCCGGGGCAGCTTGATCAGGCCGCCGGCCGCAGCTGCAAGCCCGCGCTTGGCTTCGGGAATGCCGAACTTCGATCCCGCATTGGCAACGATCAGGTCGCAGCTGATCGCCAGTTCCAGCCCGCCGGCCAGGGCATAGCCATCAACCGCAGCGATCACCGGCTTGCTGGGGGTCCATTCGGTCAGCCCGCCAAAGCCGCGCCCTTCGATCGAGGGGCGTTCGCCGCGCAGGAAGCCCTTGAGGTCCATCCCCGAACAGAAAGTTCCCCCCGCCCCGGTCAGGATCGCGCAGCGCAGATCGCCGTCGGCTTCCAGGCGGTCCATCGCCGCGGCAATGCCTTCGGCCTGGGCCTTGTTCATCGCGTTCTTGGCTTCGGGCCGGTTCATCGTGACGATCAGCACACCGTCTTCGACTTCGGTCAGGACTGCATTTTCCTCGCTCATGGCCATGATCCTCTCAGCTGGCGTTTAACCGTTCGATTAAAGCGCCGCAGAGCCCTCGTCCAGCCCTTACTTGCGCGGTCGGCAAGCCGTGCTAAGGGAACCGGGAAAGACCTTCCCCGGGAAAGAGAACAGGCATGGCCAAGATCAAGGTGAAAAACCCCGTTGTCGAGCTCGACGGCGATGAGATGACCCGCATCATCTGGCAGTGGATCCGCGAACGGCTGATCCTGCCCTACCTTGATATCGACCTGAAGTATTATGACCTGAGCGTCGAAAAGCGCGACGAAACCAACGACAAGATCACCGTCGATTCGGCCAATGCGATCAAGCAGTACGGCGTCGGCGTGAAGTGCGCGACGATCACCCCCGACGAAGCCCGGGTGGAAGAATTCAAGCTCAAGAAAATGTGGAAGAGCCCGAACGGGACGATCCGCAACATCCTGGGCGGGGTGGTCTTCCGCGAACCGATCGTGATGCAGAACGTGCCCCGGCTGATCCCCGGCTGGACCGACCCGATCGTGGTCGGCCGCCATGCCTTTGGCGACCAGTACAAAGCGACCGATTTCCTCGTTCCCGGCCCCGGCAAGCTGCGGCTGGTGTGGGAAGGCGACGATGGCAGCAAGATCGATGAGGAAGTGTTCCAGTTCCCTTCGCCCGGCGTCGCGCTGGCGATGTACAACCTTGACGATTCGATCCGCGATTTCGCCCGCGCCTCGCTCAACTATGGCCTCAACCTGGGTTGGCCGGTGTACCTCTCCACCAAGAACACCATCCTCAAGGCCTACGACGGGCGCTTCAAGGATCTGTTCCAGGAAGTCTACGAAACCGAAGGGTTCAAGGAAAAGTTCGCCGCGGCCGGGATCGTTTACGAACACCGCCTGATTGACGACATGGTCGCCTCGGCGCTCAAGTGGTCGGGCAAGTTCGTGTGGGCCTGCAAGAACTATGATGGCGACGTCCAGTCGGACCAGGTCGCGCAAGGGTTCGGCAGCCTTGGCCTGATGACCTCGGTGCTGATGACCCCCGACGGCAAGACCGTGGAGGCCGAAGCCGCCCACGGCACCGTCACCCGCCACTACCGCCAGCACCAGCAGGGCAAGCAGACCAGCACCAACCCGATCGCCAGCATCTTCGCCTGGACCCGCGGGCTGATCTATCGCGGCAAGTTCGACAATACGCCCGATGTGGTGCGCTTTGCCGAAACGCTGGAAAAGGTCTGCGTCGATACCGTCGAAGGCGGCAAGATGACCAAGGACCTGGCGATCCTGATCGGCCCGGACCAGCCCTGGCTGACCACCGAAGGGTTCTTCGAAGCGATCGTCCAGAACCTCGAGACCGAGATGAAGAACTGGAAGTAAGCTTCCGCGAATCTATGAAATTATGGGGCGGCAAAAGCGATCCGGCCGTCCTTTTCGCAATTGCAGCACGTGACAAGCTGCGAGGGCCTCTGCATAAGAGGGCATGGCCAATCCGATCGCTTTTGTTTCCACTTCGCCGCTGTCTGACGCGCTGGTGATCCTGGGCGCGGCGGGGATCGTGATCCCGCTGTTCGCGCGGTTCCGGATCACGCCGGTGATCGGGTTCATCCTGGTCGGGATCCTGATCGGACCTTTTGCGTTGGGCGGGCTGTCAGGCGCCTACCCCTGGCTGTCGTGGGTGACGATCAGCGATCCTGCGCGGCTGGCCCCGTTTGCCGAATTCGGGATCGTGCTGCTGCTGTTTTCGATCGGTCTGGAGCTCTCGTTTGCACGGCTCTGGGCGATGCGGCGCGATGTCTTTGGCCTGGGCGCGAAGGAGCTGGTGGCCAGCGCGCTGCTGATTGCGGTGGTGCTGGTCACTCTGGGCAACTCGCTGGCAACCGCGCTGGCGCTGGGCCTCGCCCTGGCACTCTCCTCCACCGCGCTGGTGCTGCGGATCGCCAAGCCCGACACCCCGGTTGGCCGCTCGGCGCTGGGGATGCTGCTGTTCGAAGATATCGCGCTGGTGCCGATCATCTTCCTGCTGGGCGCGCTGGGCCGGGGCGAGAGTGCGCAGGACATGGGCGACCTGCTGCGCACCTTGGTCTTGGGCACGCTGGTGCTGGTCGTGCTGCTGGGCGGCGGGCGCTACCTGCTGCCCCGCCTGTTCGAGCAGGCCGCCCGCACCAAGAGCCCCGAACTGTTCCTGGCGATCAGCCTCTTGGTGGTGATCCTCGCCTCGCTGGCGACCGGCGCGGTGGGCCTCTCCCCGATCGTTGGCGCGCTGACCGCCGGGCTGCTGATTGCCGAAACCGAATACCACAGCGAAGTCGCAGCGATGATCGAACCGTTCAAGGGGTTGGCGCTGGGTGTGTTCCTGATCACCATCGGCATGGGACTCGATCTGAGCTTCGTCTGGGACCGGCTGGGAGAGATCCTGATTGCAGCGTCCCTGGTGCTTGGTGCCAAGGCTCTGGTCACCGGGGTCATGCTGCGCCTGTCCGGTGCCCGTGCCGGGACCGCGACCGAGGCGGGAATCCTGCTCGCCAGCCCGTCAGAAACTACCTTGATCGTGCTTGGCGCGGCGCAGGCCGGAAACCTGATCCTGCCGGATGCGGCGCAGTTCTGGCAGATCGTCACCGCCCTTGGACTGACAGTCACTCCGATCCTCGCGATCCTGGGCCGCTGGGCGGCGCGGCGGGTTGATTCCGCCGCCGATCCACTCGCCGATCAACCACTCGCCCCGCGTCATGCCATTGTGGTGGGCTGCGGGCGCGTCGGCCGGCTGGTGGCCGAAATGCTGACCGAGCACGGCCAGCCCTATGTCGCGATCGATGTCGATCCCGAACTGGTCCAGTCGGCGCGCAAGGCCGGGATTTCCGCCTGCTTCGCCGATGCCGCGCGCGCCAATGCGCTCGAACGGCTGGGTCTGGACGAGGCGACCGCGGTGATCTTCACGATGGACGATCCGGTCGGCGTCCAGCGCCTGGTCCGCCGCCTGCGCGCCGCGCACCCCAGCCTGCCCCTCATCGCCCGCGCCCGCGACGCCAGCCACGCCGCCGCACTCTACCGCGCCGGGGCCAGCCACGCGGTACCGGAAACACTGGAGAGCTCGCTGCAATTGTCGGAAGCCGTGCTGGTCGATCTGGGCGTGGCGATGGGCCCGGTGATCGCTTCGATCCACGAAAAGCGCGACCAGATGCGCGCGCAGATCATGGAAGAGGGCGAACTGGACGAGAAGCCGCAGCTGAGAAGCGCGACGCTGCGGGAGCGGCAGTCTTAGGGCACTTCCCGACCATTCTGGGTCATCGTGACGGAGTCTATTATGGTTCAATGCAAGGAAGAATGGCGCAGGAATATGTCGATATTTCAAGACAT
>PNJT01000191.1 GCA_013822005.1 Novosphingobium sp.
CCGCGTCAGAATGTCTTGAAATATCGACATATTCCTGCGCCATTCTTCCTTGCATTGAACCATAATAGACTCCGTCACGATGACCCAGAATGGTCGGGAAGTGCCCTAAGCGGGCATTTGCGATAGCCGCTCCGCCAGCTCATCCCACAGAGCCGGATTCGCCGCCGCCAGCAGCCCCGGCAAGTGCGCCTCATCCACCCGGTACGGCCGCCCGTCCGTCCGCGCGACCCTGCCGCCGGCTTCGTTGACGAACAGCACCCCCGGCGCATGGTCCCAGGCCAGCGTCCGTTCGAAAATCGAGCAGTCGTTCACCCCCAGCACCAGCCGCGGGTACTGCTCGGCGGCGCAGCGCGGGATATCGACCAGGGTGTAGTGCGGGGCGATGTGGTCCTTCATCGCGGCGCGCTTGGCCTGGTCCATGAAGACCAGGCTGATCGCCGCGACCGGCGGTTCGGCGCCAGTGGTGCGCGCGGTAATCCGTTCATCGCCAATCCACGCCCCCGCGCGGCGATGCGCGTGGCACAGCCGCCCGGTCAGCGGGTCATAGATCCACCCGGCAATCGTCTCGCCGCCTTCGGCCAGCGCGACCATCAGGCCGAACGGCGGACGCCCGGCGACGAAATTGTTGGTGCCGTCGATCGGGTCGATGATCCAGCACAGCGCATCGCCCAGCCGGTCGAGCAGCGCAGGATCGGCATGCGCGGCCTCTTCGCCGACGATGGTGGCTTCGGGCAGCAGTTTGGCCAGACCCTCGGCCAGGATCAGTTCGGCTTCCTTGTCGGCCACGGTGACCACATCGTCGGCCGCCTTGGCGTCGATCTGGTGGCTTTCAAGGCGCTGGTAATGCGGCAGGACCGCGCGCTGCGCCGCTTCGTGCAGCACGGCAGTGACACCGGCATTCAGGGCCTGGGTCAAGTCCCCCTCCCGCTTGCGGGAGGGGCTAGGGGTGGGCGAGTTAGATCATCGAACAGCATTTGTGTGGCGCACTGATCCACCCCCAACCCCTCCCGCAAGCGGGAGGGGGGCAGTATGCCTGCGCGCTTCGGTCTCAACTCCGATAATCCGCGTTGATCGAGATGTAGCCGTGGGTCAGATCGCAGGTCCACACCGTGGCGCGGCCCTGACCCAGGCCCAGATCGACTTCGATCGAAATCTCCTGCCCCTTGAGGTGCGCGGCGACCGGGGCTTCGTCATAGTCAGCCAAAGGCAAGCCTTCACGCGCGCACCAGGTGCCGCCGAAGCCGATCGAAAGCTTGTCGCGGTCGGCCGGTTCGCCCGCTTTGCCCACCGCCATGACCACGCGGCCCCAGTTGGCGTCTTCGCCAGCAATCGCGGTCTTAACCAAGGGTGAGTTGGCAATCGCCAGGCCGACCTTGCGCGCGCTGTCATCACTGACCGCGCCAGTCACGCTGACCGCGATGAATTTCTGCGCGCCTTCACCATCGCGCACGACCAGATGGGCGAGCTGGCGGCAAATGTCCTCCAGCGCAGCGGCAAAGGCGTCGGCACCGGCACTGTCGAAGCCAGACAGCGGATCGTTCCCCGCCGCGCCAGTGGCAAAGGCCAGCACGGTGTCGCTGGTTGAAGTGTCGCTATCGACCGTGATGCAGCTGAAAGTGCGCTGGTTCGCGGCGCTCAGCAGATCCTGCAGGAAGGCGGGAGCGATCGCGCAGTCGGTGAAAATGTAGCCCAGCATGGTGGCCATATCGGGTGCGATCATCCCGCTGCCCTTGATGATCGCGTTCAGCGTCACGGTCTTGCCGCCGACCACGGCCTGGGCAGTCGCGCCCTTGGCGAAGGTGTCGGTGGTGCCGATGGTGTTGGCTGCGTCTTCCCAGCTGCAAGGCGCGGAGGCCAGCGCCGCGCGCACCCCGGCCTCGGCTTTGTCCTTGGGTAAGGGCACGCCGATCACCCCGGTTGAGGAGACGAAGACCTGTTCCTGCCCGCAGTCCAGGTGCGCGGCAACCTGCGCCATGATCGCCTCAACCGCCTCGCGCCCGCGATAGCCGGTGAAGGCATTGGAATTTCCGGCATTGACCACCAGCGCCCGCGCACGCCCCTGCGCCACATTGGCGCGGCCAAGTTCGACCTCGCTCGAGCAGCAGACGTTGCGGGTGAACACGCCGGCCACCGCCGTGCCCTCGGCCAGCTCGACATAGGTCAGATCGCAGCGGCCCCAGTCCTTGTAGCCAGCCCGCGCCACACGCAGCGTCACCCCGCCGATCACGGGCATCGCGGGGAAGGGGCGGGCGAGGGGGGATGCGGGGTGGGCCATGGGCTTGGCCCTTAGGATTCGCTGGCCCCGCGGGCAAGTACCTTGCTGGTCCGGATCAGTTCCCCAACCCGATCAGCGCATAGGGCGAGATCGGGTTGTGGCCTGAGACGACCCAGGTGAGCTGCTTGCCGGTCGGCACCGCCTTGGCACCCTTTTCGGTGTTGTTGGCCAGGATCACGCCGTCGGTGGTCAGCGTGAACGTGCCGTTTGCCATCGGGAAGTCGGGAATGTCGCCCGCGGGCATTTTCGACTGCATCACGGTCTGCGCGGCATTGCCCATCGGGGTGGTCAGCGCGGCGGCCTGCATCAGCGGCGAATCGATCCGCACTTCGCCGTTGGCGCGGCGGTTGGCGACGAGGAAGGCGGTGACGCCGGGCATCCGCTCGATCGTCGGGAAAGTGAAGTCATGGTCCAGCCGCCCGCTGATCGCGATATCGACTTCGTAAGTGCCGTTGCCCTTGTAGACCACGCTTTTCCAGCCGTGCTGACCGCGCATCCGCACCGCAATTTCCTCGGCCGCCTTGGGGTCGTTGGGGTCGATCCCACCGAACATCTTCTTGAACAATTCAAGGTCTTCGACGTCCTTTGCGGCCTTCTTCTGCTGCTTGGCGTCGTAGTCCGCCTTTTGCTGGGCCAGCTCGGCCTTGGTGCAGTCGCGCTCGGTTTCCTCGTCGTCCTTGTAGCAAGGCTCGGCCACAAACGGCGCAGGCTTCTTGGGGGCCATGGCGATCTCGGCAAATTTGGTTAGGCCGATCACCAGCATCTCGCCCTTGTAGGTGTAAGTGAAGGTCCCGTCCTTGCGCAGGTCCAGCGAGGCGGCGAACTTGCCCGGCATCACGAAGCAGGCGGCCACGGCCAGCGAAAGCATCACGGCAAGTCCGGCGGCGGCCATGCGGCGCAGGTTGGGCAGGTTTTTCATCGGCGGGTCCCCTGTCAGGTGCGCGCGGCGATGGCGTAAAGCGCGATCGCGGCGGCATTGGATACGTTGAGGCTTTCTATCGCGCTGGAGATGGGCAGTCGAGCCAAAGCATCGCAGTGCTGCACAATGTTGTGGCGCATCCCGTCGCCCTCGGCGCCCAGTACCAAGGCGACCGGCCCGGCGGGGAGCGCCTCGGCCAGGGTGGACTTGCCAGCCCCATCGAGCCCGATCCGCCAGTATCCGGCCTCGGCAATCTCATCGAGCGCGCGGGCCAGGTTCACCACCCGCACCCACGGCACCACTTCCAGCGCGCCCGATGCGCTCTTGGCGAGCGTACCCGATTCGGGCGGGGCGTGGCGGTCTTGCGTGACGATCGCGCAGGCATTGAAGGCCGCGGCCGAGCGCAGGATCGCGCCGACATTGTGCGGATCGGTGACCTGGTCGAGCACCACCAGCGGACGCGCCGGATCGCCGTCCAGCACATCCTCGAGGTAGACGTCCTCCAGCGCGTCGCAATCAAGCACCAGCCCCTGGTGCGGCGCATCGCGCGTCACCAGTCGGCCAAGATCGGCGGGCGAGGCCCATTCGACCGGGAAATTCTCGGGCAGCTCACCATTCAGCGCGGCGACGCCCTCGCGGGTCGCCCACAGCTTGCGGTGGCGGCGTTCGGGGTTGAGCAGCGCGGCCTCGACCGCGTGGCGGCCCCACAGCCGGACCGCGCCGGTGCTTGCCCGGCCTGATCCGCGTCCGCCCTTCATCCGGCCCGCACGGCCGCGCAGCGCGCGGGTGGGTTTGTCTTCGGGGCGGCGGGTCATAATGAGAATCCTTTGTGCATCGGCTGCCAATATCGGAGCAGCACCGACAGAACCACCCTATAACCGTTCGTCCTGAGGAGCCGGAGGACTGAGCTTGTCGAAGGCCGC
>PNJT01000192.1 GCA_013822005.1 Novosphingobium sp.
AGCTCGTGGTATTTCCTGCGCTTCGCCAGCCAGCCCAGCGATCGTCCGTTCGATCCCGAGGTCATCAAGCAATGGCTGCCGGTCGAACAGTACATCGGCGGGATCGAGCATGCGATCCTGCACTTGCTCTACGCCCGCTTCTGGACCCGCGCGCTCAGCCACATCGGCATGATCCAGGTGAAGGAACCGTTCGCCAGCCTGTTCACGCAAGGCATGGTGACGCACGAGACCTATTCGCGCGTCGATCCCAGCAACGGCGCACCGATATACTTCAGCCCTGAAGAAATCGAACGCAGCGGCGATGGCGCGACGCTCAAGGCCGATGGCTTGGGCGTAGAAGTCGGCCGCATCGAGAAGATGTCGAAGAGCAAGAAGAACGTCGTCGATCCCGACGATATCATTGCCCAGTACGGCGCTGACGCGGTGCGCTGGTTCATGCTGTCCGACAGCCCGCCCGAGCGCGACCTGCCGTGGTCGGAAGCCGGGATCGAAGGCTGCGCGCGGTTCGTCCAGCGGGTCTGGAGGCAAGTGGTGGCCCACTCACCCAGGCTGTCGGCCAATCCGGACTTTGTGTTTGTTGTCAACGAGCAAAGCTTGGCGCTGGAACGGCTGCGCCACAAGACCATTGCAGGCGTGGCAGCGGATGTCGAAGCCCTGCAGTTCAACAAGGCGGTGGCAAAGCTCTACACATTTCTTTCCGCTATCGAAAAATCGCCACTGGTCCACGATGACGACATCAAGGCGCTGGTTCTGACTATCGCGCCAATGATTCCGCATCTTGCCGAAGAAGCCTGGGCCTTGCTCGGCTACGAAGGTATGGCCGCAAACGCCGCCTGGCCGGAAGTCGATCCCGCGATGCTGGTCGATGACGAAGTGACCATCGCGATCCAGGTGCTGGGCAAGCTGCGCGACACCATCACCGTGGCCAAGGGCCTGCCGCGCGAAGAGATCGAAGCGCTTGCCCTCGCGAGCGACAAGGTCCAGCGTGCGCTCGATGGCAAGGCAGTCAAGAAAGTGATCGTGGTGCCCGACCGGCTGGTCAATCTGGTGGCGTGATGAAGCGGATCGCTGCCCTCTTCCCCAACCTCCGTTCGCCTCGAGCGAAGTCGAGAGGCCGCGCGGAGGTGTCTCGACTTCGGCCGGAGGCCGAAGTTTATCCTGAGCAGCGGCTGCTAAGCCGCAAGCCGAAGGGCTCGACACGAACGGGGCTGGGTTTGCTCCTGCCAGTGGCACTTGCACTGAGCGCCTGCGGGCTCAAACCAATGTATGCCGGCGGGGCCAGCGGCTCTGTGGTGCAAGGCCTGTCCTCGATCGAGGTCGCCCCGATTGAGGGCAAGGCCGGCTGGCTGGTGCGCAATGCGCTGACCGACCGGCTGGGCGCTGGCGGAACGGGTCCCAAGCGCTACCGGCTTGACGTGCGGCTGGACGACAAGCTGGAAGGGCTGGGCCTGCTGTCCGACGATACCGTCGCGCGCGAGCGCCGGACGCTTCGCGCGCGCTATCAGCTGGTCGATCTGGAAACCGGGCAGATCGTGCTCGATGCAACTGCCGGATCGGACGCCGGGATTGATGTCACCAGCAGCGAGTATGCGACCATTGCGGCCGAGCAGACCGCGCTGGAAAACCTGGCCAAGGAAGTGGCCGACCGGATCGTCACCCGCGTCGCGCTCAAGCTCAGGGGCGCGGCCCCCACCGTGCCGTGAAGGCAACCCAGAAGGACTTCAAGGCCCAGGCACCGCGCGCCGCCAGGGAAGCGCGGGTGTTCTTCTTCTGCGGCCCCGACGAGGCGGGCGCGCACGATGCCGCGCACCATGTGCTGTCGCTGCTGCCCGATCCGGGCGAACGGGTTGAATTCTCCGGCGCAGACATCAAGCGCGATCCGGTGCGGCTGAGCGACGAGGCGCGTTCCAGCTCGCTGTTCGGCGACAGCCGCCACATCTGGATCCGCGCCACGGGCGATGAGGCCCACGACGCGCTGGAAAACCTGGTCGCCGACGATACCCCCGGCTGGCCGGTGCTGGTGGTGGCCAGCGGCGCGACCGACAAGTCGCGCACCGCCAAGCTGCTGGCTGGGCGCGGCGATGCGCTGGTGGCGATGTTCTATCCCCCGGACCTGCGCAGCGTAACCGGCGCGGTGCGCGACATGGCCGATGCTGCCGGGGTGACCTTGAGCGGGGACCTGGCCGAACGGATCGCCAAGGCTGCCGCGCTCGATACGCGGCTTGCACAAAGCGAAGTGACCAAGCTCGCGCTTTACCTCGATGCCAGCGCGCAGGCTCCGCGCAAGGCCGATGCCGCTGCGCTGGAGGCGATTGGCGCGCGGACCGAGGATGATGGGTTCATGTCCTTGGTCAACGTGGTGCTGGGCGGCGAGGTCGCCAAACTCAGCGGTGAGCTCAAGCGGATGCATGAACTGGGGCTCAATCCGGTCGGGCTGCTGCTGGCTTTCGAGCGCCGGGCGACCCAGCTGGCGCAGCTCGCCGCACGGATGGGACCGCGCGGCAATGTCCGCCAGTTCATCGAGGCGGAATCAAACGCCAAACGGGTGTTCTGGAAGGACAGCCGCGATCTGATCCAGCAATTGTCCGCCTGGCGCGGACGCAAACTGGCGCGGCTGGTTGACCGTCTGATCGAACTGCACCGCCAGCTGCTCGCCAACAGCCAGAACGCCGAACTGCTGCTGGCCCAGGGCCTGGCCGAGATCGCCCGCGCCGCAGCGCCCCGGACGTAGGGCGAAGCCCCCAGACGAGGCTTGAAGCGGCAGCCGTTCTCTTGCATGAGACAGCACGGCGCAGCGCAGACGCCTGATCAACGGGTTGCCATCGATGAACGAGTTTGCCGCCATCAGCGCCGATCGATCGAGCATGCCAGCGCCTGCGCCGCGCGAGCCGTTCACTCCCGCCCAGCCGCTCGAACGCCGCCGTTTGCAAGCCTATCTGGCGCAGATGCTGGGCGATATCCTGTCGATCTTCGCCGGATACGCCGTCTCGGGCTATTTGTACCTGGGTCGTCAAGGGCTGGAGCAGGCCGGAATCCTGGCGCAATTGCTGCTGCCGGTGTTCCTGACCGTCGCGCTTTACAACGGGGCCTATGCGCTTTCGACTTTGCGCTCGGCGCGGACCGGGGCCTTGCGCGGTCTGGGCGCGCTGGCGATCAGCGCCGCGGTGGTGGTCTTCATCACGTTCTACACCAAATCGAGCGCCGAGTTTTCGCGCGTGCTGTTTACCGTCGGCGGCCTGCTGTCAGGGCTGGTGCTGGTCTGGACCCGCATGCAGATGCGCGCTTTCGTGCGCTGGCGCTGCGGAGAGCGGTTGGTCAACGAGCTGCTGATCGACGACGGCGGCCCCGCTGTCGCCCTGCCCGGGGCCTACCGGGTCGATGCCAGGGCGCTGGAGCTGGTCCCGGCGCTGGACAATCCGGTGCAGCTTAACCGCATTGGCGCGCTGCTGCACGCGATTGACCGGGTTGTGGTGAGCTGCCCGCCCGAACGCCGGGCGGCCTGGGCAACGATCCTGAAAGGCGCGAATATCGATGGCGAGGTGCTCGATCCCAGTGTTGCGGCGCTGGGCGCACACGGTGCCCGGGTGGCTGACGGGCTTGGTTTTCTGCGGGTCTCGATCGGACCGTTAGGACTGCGCGCCCGCGCCGCCAAGCGGCTGTTCGACCTGGTCCTGGCGGGCGGCGGGCTGATCCTGCTTTCACCCTTGTTGCTGCTGGTCACGATCGCGATCCTGCTCGAAGACGGCAGTCCGGTGCTGTTTGTCCAGCGCCGGGTCGGACGCGGCAACCGCTTCTTCAACATGCTCAAGTTCCGCTCGATGCGCAGTACCGACAGCGACGGCGCGGGCCAGCTCTCGGCCCGCCGTGACGATGCGCGGATCACCCGCGTCGGCCGCCTGATCCGCCGCACCAGCATCGACGAACTGCCGCAGCTGTTCAATGTGCTGCGCGGCGAAATGTCGTTGGTCGGCCCGCGCCCGCACGCGCTGGGATCGCAGGCCGGCGAGAAGTTGTTCTGGGAAA
>PNJT01000193.1 GCA_013822005.1 Novosphingobium sp.
CGCCAAGCTGCAGAAGGGCTTTGCGGAGAAGTTGAAGGGGTGAAAACCCCTCCCCTTCAGGGGCGGGGTTGGGGCGGGGGTGCTGCGGCAACCCACAAGTTTGCTGCGCAAGCGATGCTGCGCATCGCCACCACCCCTGACCCCTCCTCTGAAGAGGAGGGGGAATTGCTTAGCCTTTAATCCACCGCGCGACGAAAAACCCGTCGAGTCCGCCATGCTCGGCCAGCATGCCGGGATCGGTGCGCACCCGGCCTTCGGGCGTCGGTTCAATCCCGGCGGGTAGCTCTTCGGCGCGAACCGGGTCAGACGTAAGGCCCACTTTGCCCGCCTGCTCCTCGCCCTCGGCGCGTTCCAGCGAACAGACCGCATAGACCAGCCGCCCGCCCACCTTGACCCAGCTCGCAGCCCGCTCGAGCAGCGCGGCCTGCAGTTCCACCAGTTCGGCGATCTGGCGCGGACCGATCCGGTGGAGCACGTCGGGGTGGCGGCGGCAGGTGCCGGTGGCCGAGCAAGGCGCGTCGAGCAGCACCGCGTCGAACGGGGCATCGGGTTGCCAGTGCAGCGCGTCGGCGCAGACCGTGTCGGCGCTCAGCCCGACCCGTTGCAGGTTCTCGCCCATCCGCGCCAGCCGCTTGGCGCTCATGTCGAGCGCGGTCACTTGCCAGCTGGCCGCCGCCAGTTGCAGCGTCTTGCCGCCCGGCGCGGCGCAAAGATCGAGCACGCGGCGGCCCTCGCCCGCACCCAGCAGCCGCGCGGGCAGGCTGGCGGCAAGGTCCTGGACCCACCAGGCGCCTTCGGAAAAGCCCTCCAGGTTCTCGATCGCAGTCCCCCGCGGCAAGCGCAGATGGCCGGGGGCGAGCGAAACTCCGCCGAGCTTTTCGGCCCATCCGGCGGTCTGCGACGGATCGCGCAAGGTCAGATCGAGCGGCGGCAGAGCGCCCAGCCCCTCGGCAATCGCCTCGGCCCGCTCACCCCAGCGCGCCGCCACATCGGCAGGCAGCGTCGGATAGTCCGGCAGTTTCACCTCGCGCTTGAGCAATGCCGAAAACACCCCGTGCGCCAGCCGCCGCGGCCCGCCGCTGAGCAGCTCCAGCCCGGTCGCAATCACCGCGTGCGGCGGAGTTTCCAGCCGCAGCCAGCCGGCCAGCATCAGCCGCAGCACCATGCGCGGCTTGGCATCTTCGGGCAAGACCTGCCGGGTCGCGCTGTCGATCATGGCATCAAGGTCGGTCAGCCAGCGCAGCGCCTCCCCCGCCAGCGCCCGGGCCAGCGCGCGATCAGCCTGGCCCTTGACCCCCAGCAGCGCGGCATTCGCCGCCACATCGAGCGTCTCGCCCCGACGCAGCACCGCATCGAGCAATTTGAGCGCACCCTTGCGCGCGGGCAGGCCGGGAATGTCCATAGGCAGCGCCCTAGCCCTTGGCCTGCGCGCCCGAAAGGCCTATCTGCATGCCATGACCCTGCGCGCAACCAAACGACCGAAGGATTTCCAGAAGCCAGCGCACTGGACCAACGATCCCGCGCCGCAACCCGCCGCGCCTGGCGACGAGCCCGACCCTGCCGGCCTGTCCCCTACCCGCTATGGCGACTGGGTTCGAAAGGGTATCGCGGTAGATTTCTAAGGGCTAATTGTTGTATATACCAATATTGACAGTGAGAGTCGTTTGTGTATATACAATAACGCGCCGCCGAATTGTCGACGGCGCACCGATCAAGGAGGATCAGTTTGGCAATGCTGAAGCTTGAATGGAGCACCTCCAATGGAGATCGAGTACGACCCCGCTAAACGCGACCAGGTCCTCGCCGAACGCGGCCTGGATATGGCCCGGTGCGACGAAGCCTTTGGCGGCTTTCATCTGACCAGACACGATGACAAACACAGCGAAGCTGAAGACCGATACATTTCAGTCGGAAAACTCGATGCCGATGTGGTCATCATTGTCTGGACGCCAAGGGACACCCTGCGCCGCATCGTGACGATGTGGAAAGCCAATGACAATGAACGACAGAAATTTGAAGAAGCCCGTGGGCGGCTTGAATGAAGTCAAGCCCGAGCTTGACGACGATTGGTTTGCCGAGGCCGATGCCTATGTCGGCACCAAACTGGTGCGCCGGGGGAGGCCGCGCGTCGCTAACCCGAAAAAGCCGGTTTCACTACGGCTCGATTCCGATGTGATCGACTGGTTCAAACGTAGCGGCGAAGGATGGCAAACGCGGATCAATGATGAGCTGCGCAAGGCTGCCGGGCTTTAAACCGCACGTTCAGCCCGTCCTTGGGCTTGGGGATCGGGAAAGCTTGCCATTGCGGCGCATAGCCCTCGGCAACCTCGATCTGATAGCGGGTCAGGACCTGCACCATCAGCACCTTGATCTGCATATAGGCAAAGTGCAGCCCCAGGCACATGTGCGCGCCGCCGCCGAACGGGACCCAGGCATATTTGTGCCGTTTGGCGACCTGTTCCGGTGTGAACCGCAGCGGATCGAAACGTTCCGGATCAGGCCAGTGCGCCGGATCCTTGTGGACGGCGGAGGGGCTGATCCCGACGCCGGTTCCGGCCGGGATCCGGTAGCCGCCAAATTCGAATTCGCGCAGCGCCCGGCGCGGCAGGCTGGGGACCGGCGGGATCAGCCGCAACGCTTCCTTGAAGGCCATCTCGGTCAGTTCCAGCTTGCCCACATCATCATAGGCCAGCGGACGGCCCACACCGCCGGTTACCGCGAGCGCTTCGGCCCGCAGCTTGTCCTGCCATTCGGGGTTTTTGGCGAGCAGCCAGACCAGCGAAGTGGCTGAGCTGGTGATCGTATCGTGCGCCGCCATCATCAGGAAAATCATGTGATCGACCACTTCGTCGACCGGCATCAGGCTGCCGTCTTCGTGGGTGGCCGTGGCGAACTGGCTGAACATGTCTTGCCCGCCGCCTTCGGCGCGGCGGCGCAGAGTTTCTTTGGTGAAGTATTCGACCAGGAACTTGCGGCCCGCCACGCCGCGGCCCATCGCGGTGAACGGCAGCGGCTTGCGCACCACCCCGATCGAGGCCTGAACCGAATCGACAAACGCCTTGTTGATTGCATCGGCCTCAGTGCCCAGCGGCACGCCCAGAAAACTGTCGGCGGCCAGATCAAGCGTCAGCTGCTTGATCGCGGGGTAAAACTTCATCTCGCGGTTCGCCCAGGTGCTGACCGTATCAGCAATTCCGCGGTTCAGCGCATCGGCGTAGTGGCGCATCGGCCCCGGCTTGAACGCAATCGACAGCGCGCGGCGATCGGCGCGGTGATGATCGAAATCGAGCAGCATCAGCCCGCGCGGGAACAGCAGATCAAGCACCGATCCCCAGCCCTGCGCCGAGGAGAAGTTCTTGTCGCGATCGAACAACACCAGCTCGTTCGCGTCGGCCCCGAACAGCAATACACTGCGGCGGCCAAAGGCGTGGTTGCGGAACACGTCGCCATAGGTCTGGCGCATGCGGTCCCCGAACTTGATCGGATCGGCCAGCAGCGCCAGCGTGTTGCCCAGAATTGGCCAGCCGTCTTCGCCCGGAATATGATCGAGCGCGCCCTTGGGCTGGGGCTGGGACCAGTGGGTATAGGCGGGAGTATCGGGTGCGAGCGTTGCCATGGGGGTCCTCGTTACTGACACTTTTGTAACTTAATCGGGCGATTAGCACCAGCCTTCAAGTTCACGCCGGATCAGCCCTTCCAGCATGGCCATTCCCGCCTCGGATGTGTTGAGGCAAGTCAGTGCCGCGAACTTCTCGCCGCCCGCTTTCCCAAACTGCTCGCGGCCCCGGATTGCCAGTTCCTCCAGCGTTTCGAGGCAGTCGGCGGAGAATCCCGGTGCGGCGATGGCGAGCCGTTTGGTGCCCTTGGCAGCCTCGGCGGCGAGCACGGTGTCGATCGCGGGCTCAAGCCATTTGGCCCGGCCGAAGCGGGACTGGAAGGTCACTTCGATGCGCAGGTCGGGGAATTGCGGCCGCAGCGCCTCGGCCAGCAGCC
>PNJT01000194.1 GCA_013822005.1 Novosphingobium sp.
AATATCGACATATTCCTGCGCCATTCTTCCTTGCATTGAACCATAATAGACTCCGTCACGATGACCCAGAATGGTCGGGAAGTGCCCTAGCGAAGTCGACGAAGTGCCGACCCGGTTCGATTGGGGACGGGGTTCCGCTTAGGCGCGCTAAGCTCGCCTCGGTCGAATCTCCCCTCCCCAGCGGGGAGGGGTTGGGGGTGGGGGCTCGACGCTGGCGTGGAACCCCCATCCCAACCCTTCCCCAGCGGGGAAGGGCTAAACTGCGCCAACCTGGGCGCGAACGAACCTAGTCCTGTCCGGGATAGCGGGCGAATTGGACCAGCTCGTGCTGGCTTTCCATCCAGCCGATCCGTTCCGCAACCTGGATGTGTGCGCCGGGCGGCAGCGCCTGCGGATCGTCGAGCGTGGCCGACTGGATATCGACGATGCCGGGCAGAAACTCGGCATTGCGGTAAGCGATCCCGGTGCCGCATTGGGGGCAAAAGCTGCGCAGCGCCGTGCCGGACGAGTTGTACGTGGTCAGCTCGCCCTGTTCGAGCGTGAACTCATCCTCCGCAAAGGCCGCCCAGCTGACCATCGGTGCGCCCGCGCTCTTGCGGCAATCATTGCAATGGCACAGCGCGACATGCTGCGGATCGCCTTCAACCGCATAGCGCACCGCGCCGCACTGACATCCGCCGCTCAGTTTCATGGTCGTTCTCCCCTCGACTCGTTGGCGAGAACATTATGGGAACAACCCGCGTCCTACAAGATGTATTTCGAAAGGTCGGTATCCCGTGCCAGCCCAGCCAACCGCTGGCTGACATAGGCTTCATCGATGATGACGCTTTCCCCGGCGCGGTCTTCGGCTTCGAAGCTGAGGTCCTCGAGCAGCTTTTCCATCACCGTCTGGAGCCGCCGTGCGCCGATATTCTCGACCGCTTCGTTCACCTGGCAGGCGATCCGCGCAACCTCGCGCACGGCCTCGGGGGTGAAATCGACGCTGACTTTCTCGGTTCCCAGCAAGGCCCGGTACTGTTCGACCAGGTTGGCCTTGGTTTCGGAGAGGATGCGGACGAAGTCGTCTTCGCTGAGCGCTTTCAGCTCAACCCGGATCGGCAAGCGGCCCTGCAGTTCGGGCAGCATGTCGCTGGGCTTGGCAACGTGGAACGCGCCGCTGGCGATGAACAGCACATGGTCGGTCTTCATCGGGCCATACTTGGTGGCAACGGTGGTACCTTCAATCAGGGGTAAAAGGTCCCTTTGCACCCCTTCACGTGATACCGAACCGCCGCGCACATCGCTGACCGCGATCTTGTCGATCTCGTCGATGAAAACGATCCCGTTGGTTTCGGCATTGGCGAGCGCAACGCGGGCGACATCGTCCTGGTCCATGCGCTTTTCGCATTCTTCATCGACCAGCTTGGTCCAGGCATCGGGCACCTTGAGCTTGCGGCGCTTGAGGTTCTGCTTGCCCATCGCCTTGCCCATCATTTCGGACAGGTTGATCATCCCGATCCCGCCGGGCATGCCGGGGATGTCCATCCCCATGCCGGGGCTGTCTTCAACCTCGATCTCGACTTCGACTTCGTCCATCGCCTTCTGGGCGATCCGCTGGCGGAAGCTTTCGCGAGTGGCTTCCGAAGCGCCATCGCCAACCAGGGCCTTGAGCAGCCGGTCCATCGCGCCCTTTTCGGCCGCCTCGCGCACGGCCTCGCGGCGGCGATCCTTCTCCAGCCTGATCGCTTCCTCGACCAGGTCGCGAGCAATCTGTTCGACATCGCGGCCGACATAGCCGACTTCGGTAAACTTGGTCGCCTCGACCTTGACGAAGGGGGCTTCGGCGAGCTTGGCCAGCCGCCGCGAAATCTCGGTCTTGCCGCAGCCGGTCGGCCCGATCATCAGGATGTTCTTGGGCGTCACCTCGTCGCGCAATTCGGCCGACAGGCGCTGGCGCCGCCAGCGGTTGCGCAAAGCCACCGCGACCGCGCGCTTGGCCTCGTGCTGGCCGATGATATGCTCGTCGAGCGCAGCGACGATTGCTCGGGGCGTAAGACTTTGGGTCAGGTTCTCGTTCATTCTTTAGCTCCCCCCTCCCGCTTGCGGGAGGGGTTGGGGGTGGGTGTGTCGGCACATGAGAGCGGTTTCGAATTCAAGACTGGCCCTCCCCTAGCCCCTCCCGCAAGCGGGAGGGGGATGACGGTTCAGATCGTTTCCACGGTGACGCGGTCATTGGTGAAGACGCAGACTTCGGCCGCCACGGCCATGGCCCGGCGGGCGATCTTTTCGGGGTCGTCCTCGTAGTCGGTCAGCGCCTTGGCGGCGGACAGCGCGTAGTTCCCGCCCGATCCGATCGCGGCGATGCCTTCTTCGGGCTCCAGCACGTCGCCGTTGCCGGTCAGGATCAGCAGCACGTCCTTGTCGGCGACGATCATCAGCGCCTCAAGATTGCGCAGGTACTTGTCGGTGCGCCAGTCCTTGGCCAGCTCCACCGCCGCACGCATCAGCTGGCCGCGGTGCTGCTCAAGCTTTTTCTCAAGCCGTTCGAACAGGGTGAAGGCATCGGCGGTCGCCCCGGCGAACCCGGCAATCACCGAGCCACCATCTCCATTATTGGCGCCCAGGCGGCGAACCTTCCTGGCGTTGGGCTTCATCACCGTGTTGCCCATGGAAACCTGGCCATCGCCGGCGATGACGGTGGTGCCGCCCTTCTTGACGCCGATGATGGTGGTGCCGTGCCACTGGACCCAATTGGACCCTTGGCCGTGGCTATCAGAAGAATGGTTCATGCCTGCAGATATATGCCCAATCCGTCAGGCTTCAACCTCAGGCTCAGTTCGGACCGCTCCGGCCGGCCCCGCCGGTCGGCGCGCCGACCTGGCCGATATTGCCGAACAGATCCTCAAGGAAGGTGCGCTGACGGCCCAGAGTCTTGGTCTTGTCGCCATCAGGATCGAGGTGGACAACATGTTCCATGCCGGTCCGCTGGACCGAGCTGACATTGCCCTTTTCATCAAAGACGATGTGGACCAGCAGCTGTTCCTTGGCCTTGGGCCGGGTGAAGGCCTTTTGGTGGGTACTGGTCGAGAGGTAATACCAGTCGTGTCGGCCAAACTGACTGACAAAGGTCGGGCGGCCCAGGGTGCGTTCCACCGAAGTGCGGTTGTCAATGCCGGGCATGACCGAATCGAGCAAGGTTCCATCGACCAGATACCCACGGTGATCCTTGATCGAGGCGCAGGCTCCCAAAGCCAGCGTGGCCACGGCGAGGCCCAGAATTCGTCCCATAACCGGCATTGTCATCGTCGCTCCGTCGGCGCGCGGGCATTGCCCGGGGCCGTGATGTGATCTATCGCGCCACGCCTTAGGCCGCCTTGGCGCGGCGTGCAATAAGTCCAGCTTGGCTGGGCCCGGTTTAATCGCCGGTGAATGGAGATAACGATGGGTCTGTTCGACCGCCTGCTGGGCAGAAAACCTGCCGAAGCCGATATGCGCCCCCTGTGGCACCGCGTGGTCGAAATCGCGCGCGAGCCGCAGTGGTATGCCAAGGGCGGCGTGGTCGATACGGTGCCGGGCCGCTTCGATTGCATCGTTCTGGTGCTGGGCACGGTGCTGATCCGGCTGGAGCAGGATCCCGCGCTGCGCCACCCCGCCGCGCGGCTGACCGAGCTGTTCGTTACCGACATGGACGGCCAGCTGCGCCAGAGCGGGATCGGCGATCTGGTAGTGGGCAAACACATCGGCAAGCTGATGGGCGCGCTGGGTGGCCGGCTCGACGCCTACCGCGCGGCGCTGGCCGAAGTGGACGATGTCGCGCTGGTCAAAGCCGTGGAGCGCAATGTCACACTGGTCGAGGACGGCGATCCGGCGGCAATCGCTGCGGAAATGCGGGTGCTGACCGCCACGCTGGACTCCACCAGCGACGCCGATCTGCTGGCCGGAGTGATCGCGCGGTGAGTGAGTTCTCACGGATCGTCGATGCCGCCCGCCTGCCGCTGGA
>PNJT01000195.1 GCA_013822005.1 Novosphingobium sp.
TGGCGCGAAACCCCCCAGTCGCGCAGCCGCCAGACGGTAGTGCCGTGGCCCCACTGGCCTGCTTCTGCGCGCCTGATCACTTCGGCCTTGGCCGCTTCGACATCCATTCCGTCAAGGAACCGCGAGTTCACCAGCGCGCCGGGGCCAGTGTAAGCCTCACTCCCTTCGAACACCGGATTGATCTTGTCACCATCGGCGACCACGCGGGTCACCGGCAGGCCATATTTGCGGGCAAAGTCGATATCGCGCTGATCATGCGCCGGGCAGCCGAACACCGCGCCGGTGCCGTAGTCCATCAGCACGAAATTGGCGATGGTGAGCGGCAGTTCGATGGCATCGTCGAACGGGTGTTTCAGCCGGATCCCGGTATCGTAACCCAGCTTCTCCTGCGTCTCGATCTCGGCGGCGGTGGTCCCGCCCTTGCGGCACTCGTCGATGAACGCGGCGACGGCGGGGTCACCCGCAGCGAGGCCCTGCGCAATCGGATGGTCGGCGGCGATCGCAACGAAGCTGGCACCGAAGATCGTGTCGGGCCGGGTGGTGAAGACTTCGACTTCGGTGCTGCGGTCTGCATTCCAGAACTTGAACTGCAGGCCCTGGCTCTTGCCGATCCAGTTTTCCTGCATCAGCCGGACCTTTTCGGGCCAGTCTTTCAGATCGCCCAGCCCGTCCAGCAACTCGTCGGCGAACTCGGTGATCTTCAGGAACCACTGGTTGAGCTTGCGCTTTTCGACCAGCGCGCCAGAGCGCCAGCCGCGTCCGTCGATCACTTGCTCGTTGGCCAGCACGGTCATGTCGACCGGGTCCCAGTTGACCGCGCTCTCCTTGCGGTAGACCAACCCCGCTGCGTAAAGATCAAGGAACAGCGCCTGTTCGTGGCCGTAATAGTCCGGCTCGCAAGTGGACAGCTCGCGGCTCCAGTCGAACGAGAAACCCAGGCGTTTCAGCTGCTCGGTCATCGCCGCGATATTGGCGCGGGTCCAGCCGCCGGGGTGGACGCCCTTTTCCATCGCCGCATTTTCGGCCGGCATGCCGAAAGCGTCCCAGCCCATCGGGTGGAGCACTTCGAAGCCCTGCATCCGCTTGTAGCGGGCCAGCACGTCGCCCATCGTGTAGTTGCGCACGTGGCCGATGTGGATCCGCCCGGACGGGTAAGGGAACATCTCCAGGACATAGCTGCGCGGCTTGGCCGACGCGTCGTCGGCCTTGAAAGTCTGCGCTGCATCCCATGCAGCTTGCCAGCGCGGATCGGCGCTGGATGGATCGAAACGTTCGCTAGTCATGGAAGCCCCTCTAGCCCGCCTGACGGCGGATGCAACACCGGCCCGCTCCCCCTCCCGACCACCCATATCCTAGGGGCACCCTAATGGGTGGTCGGGAGGGGGAGCGGGCCGGTGTTGCAAGCCAATCGCGGAGGCGATTGGCGCCCCGGACTATTTGCCCGCGGAGGCCTGGCGGCGCAGGTCGCGGGCGCGGGTAAGGATCACGTCCTCAAGCTTCTGCACGGTCGCGGCCTGGACCGGGGCTTCGGCCCAGACGCCGTTCTGCATCACCTGGCGGCTGGCAGCGACGCGCAGCGCATCGGCGCGCAGGTCCTGGTCGAGGATCGCGACCGAAACCTTCATCCGCTCGTTCGGGTTGTTGGGGTTGGCGTACCAGTCGGTCACGATAACCCCGCCGTTGCTGTCGGTCTGGAGCAGCGGCATGAAGCTCAGCGCTTCAAGGCTGGCGCGCCACAGATAGCTGTTGACCCCGATCGTGGTGATCTTCGATGCGGCAAGATCCGCCTTGGGCCGCTTGTTGCCGCCGCCGCAGGCCGCCAGCGCAACAGTGGCGAGCGCGATCAACCCGGCGCGTGCCGCAAGACGGAGTTTGCTGGGACGGGTGGAAGTGCTGCCAATCATTGCGTGCCTGGTTCCTGTAATCGTGTTTGCCAGCCTGCTTGCTGGGCGCGCTGCCTCTATAGCCGAGGCGGCACTGGCGGCAAGCCCGCTTTGCCGCGCTATAACCGGGCCAGGTGGTGAACGCGTCCTGAATTGGCCCGGCCGGGGCCTGGTTCAGCGCGAATTCATCCCGCCCGGACCATTCCGCGCTTGGAAATTCAGCCATATTGCGCGATTATCCGCGCTTCAGGACTGGGAACAAGGCACGGCGATGAGCGAGGCGACAGCCAAAATCAGCAGGAAAGGCGGGGCAAGCACCTCGGCCATGCTGCTGTGCGGCGCGGTCAGCGTGCTGGCGCTGCCCAGTGCGGTGTTGGCTTTCGCTGGCGGATTCGCGCCCAAGTTTGAGGTGCTTGCCGCCAATTCGGCCGACGGGGCCTTTGTGCCTTCGCAGGTCGATCCCCGGCTCTCGCGCTCGATCACGGTGCGCGCGCTGTCCAAGGGCAAGCTGTTCCGCTTTACGCCGGCCGCCACCCCCAGCCGGCCGAACGATTCGGTGGTGACGGTCGCGGTGCGGATGGGCAGCCACTTGCCCGCGCTGGCGATGCGCCGCACGGCCCATGCCGATGTCGCGACCTCGGCCAGCGGGGTTGCGATCGCGCCGACGGCTTACAGCCTGGGCTCGGCCCGCGGCTATCGCGGCTTTGCCCAAAGCACGCCGCCGGCCCAGGCCACCTTCCGCCAGATGGATGTGCCCGATCTCGCCAGCTACAAGCCCAAGCCGGGCGTCGCGCCTGACAGTTCGCGGTTTGAGCCGCGGATCGCGCTCGACGAGCGGGAGAAGACCGGCCGCAGCCCCCGCACTTTTGAGCAGAGCGACCGGCAGGTCGATCTGGGCGGTGCCTACCGCGTCACCCGCAACCTCGATGTCACCGCCGGGGTCCGCGTGACGTCCGACCGTGACCGGCTGCGCCCGACCGCCGATGGCCGGCAAGACAGCCAGGCGGTCTATGTCGGGACCCAGTTCCGCTTCTAGGGTTTGCGAGCATTTGCCCCATGCCGGGCTGCGAACGGCCGCTTTCTGCGCTTCGGGTGCTCACGACCCAAAAGGTCGCTGCGCGCCGGTTCTCAACAGCAGCCATTCTCGCTCCGGCCTGGGCCAAATCCTCACGAGCCCTGGTTCCCGCTCTTGCTCGCTGCCGGGCTGGCCGCTGCCGCCGGGGCGTTGGTCATCGGCGTAGTGGGCAGGTCGACCGGCACCGCCGGCTCGGTCGGGTTCTCCATCACCCATTCGCTCGACGGCGCGGTCGGCTCGGCGGCGGCCTGGCCCTGATCGGCCTGTTTCCCGCAAGCGGCCAGCGCCAGCAAGGCGGCCAGCGGCAGGATTGACGTTCGCTTCATCGCAGGTGCTCCTTTGCATCCCAAATGCCCCCGCTTGCGGTTAGGCCCCATGCCAGGGGCCGGGAATGACCTGGATCAACCCTCGATCCAAAGCGGTGCGCCCGCCCCCCTTTGCAAGCGTCCGGCTTGGCGCAAACCTGAGTCCAAGTCGCGCTCCATCGCAGCCGATCGGTGTTCCGGCAACGGCTGCAGTTGAAGCGGAATATGCACTCATGATCGGATCCACAGGCAAGGTCCTCCTGCCCGTGCTGGCGCTTGCGCTGGCCGGGTGCAGCTCGATGCTGGGCGGCGAATTGGTCAAGCAAGGCGAACCGGTCGGCGCGATCACGATCGTCAACCGGGCCGGGATCGAGCCGAACGTGATCACCTCTCAGAGTCTGATTCATAATTATTCGTTTTGATTTCATAGCCTTGTGATGCGGCGTGCGAAGAGCTGGGTTGAGGCGATGAACAGCCATGCGGTTGGAGAAGCGCTGGTCTGCTCGAAGTCCTTGGCGAGGCGGCGGTTGCGGTTCAGCCAGGCCAGGGTTCGCTCGACGACCCAGCGGCGCGGGAGAACCACGAAGCCCTTTGCCTCATCGGATCGTTTGACGATCTCGAGCGGTGATTGGAAAATCTGAATCACCTCGCCCCAGCCCCGACTATCCTGAGCTTGTCGAAGCACTGCTCTTTTCTTCAAGCGGTTGCGGGC
>PNJT01000196.1 GCA_013822005.1 Novosphingobium sp.
CGCCCTTCGGCGGTCGCGGCGCGTTCACCGAAAATTTCGAGGATCAGCCCGGTCCGGTCGATCACCTTGCGCTTGAGCTTCTCTTCAAGGTTGCGCTGCTGGATCGCGCTGAGCGAGCCATCGACGATCACCAGGTCGGCCTCGCCCAGATTGCAGGCAACATCGATGTTCTGGATCTGCCCTTCGCCGAACAGCGTTCCCGCGCGCGCTTCGCGGATCGGAATAGCGACGGCATCGACCACCACCAGCCCGATCGCCAGTGCCAGCCCGCGCGCCTCTTCAAGCCGCAAGGCGGTATCGACACCGGCCCCGCCCCTCACCCGGAATTCCGGGTAGACTATCAGGGCCCGCGCCCCGCGGGTTACCTCGCCATCGGTTTCTTCGCCAAAGATCAGATTTCTTCGCCTTCGTCGGCATCGCCCATCAGATCGACCGGGCCAAGCGGCTGGATGGTCGAGACGGCGTGCTTGTAGGCCAGCTGGACATAGCCTTCACGCTCCAGCAGCATGCAGAACAGGTCATAGGCCGCGACGCGCCCTTGCAGCATCACGCCGTTGACCAGGAACATCGTGACCTGCACTTCGGCCTGGCGCACGCTGGACAGGAACACGTCCTGCAGCAGCCGCACTTTCTTGCCGCCTTCGGCCGCGCCATTGAACTGGCGGACATCGATCGGCTGGCTGGGCATGATCGTCGAGATCGCGTGCTTGTAAACCAGCTGGGCCTGGCCATCGCGGCGCAGCAGGATCGAGAAATTGTCAAACCAGGTGACGATCCCCTGCAGCTTGACGCCCTTGACCAGGAACATGGTCACCGGGGTCTTGTTCTTGCGCAGCAGGTTGAGAAACTGGTCCTGAAGGTTCTGGCCTTTGGCGGCGGCGACCGGTGCGGGTGCATCGGCTGCCGGTTCGGCTTCGGCTTTTTTGGCGCGTGGGCGCGCGGTCAGGGTGCGTGAGGTCATCGTTGTGGCTCCTTCTTGTTGGCGGCCGCTTGTGCGGTCCGCAATCTGGTCCATCCTGCGATTGAGGGGCCGTCGTCTTGGCTTTGCTACCTAGTCCCCTTTGTTACTGGGGTAAACGGCATTTTCGTGACCATTTCTTGTCAGGCCTCAAGCCCGGCTTCTTCCTCTTCATCATCCTCGCGGCGATCGACCATGCCCAGCAGCTTGAGCTTGCGGTGCAAGGCCGAGCGCTCCATCCCGATGAAGCTGGCAGTGCGCGAGATATTGCCCGAGAAGCGCTTGATCTGGACCTTGAGGTATTCGCGCTCGAAATTCTCGCGCGCCTCGCGCAGCGGCACACCCATCAACGAGGGCAAACCGTTGTCGCCTGAGATCCGGCCCGAAACCACTTCGGCCGGCAGCATGTCGGCCTCGATCCGGGCGAGCTTGTCGCGCGGGGTCAGAATGATCGTGCGTTCGACCACATTGCGCAGCTGGCGCACATTGCCGGGCCATTCATAGCTTTGCAGCGCGGCCAGCGCCTCAGGCGTGACTTCGGGCGGCGGGACGCCCTGGTCGGCGGCGAAGCGGGCGAAGAAGTGATCGACCAGCGTCGGGATATCGTCGCGCCGCTCAGCCAGCGAGGGGATCGAGACCGGGACCACGTTGAGCCGGTAGAACAGGTCTTCGCGGAACCGCCGCTCGGCGATCTCCTTTTCCAGATCGCGCGCGGTGGAGGATACCACCCGCACATCGACCCTGATCTGGCGGTTGCCGCCCATCCGCACGAACGACTGGTCGGTCAGCACTCGCAGGATCCGCGCCTGGGTGGAAAGCGGCATGTCGGCCACTTCATCGAGGTAGAGCGTGCCGCCATCGGCCATTTCGAGCAGGCCGGCGCGCACCAGCTTGCCCCCGGCTTCTTCGCCAAACAGTTCCTGTTCGAAGCGTTCGGGCGTGATCCGCGCCGAATTGACTGTGACGAAAGCCCCGGTCGAGCGCCCGCTCCAGCTGTGCAGCAGCCGCGCGGCCACCTCCTTGCCCGATCCTGCCGGGCCGCTGATCAGCAGGCGGCTGCCGGTGTTGGAGACCCGCTTGAGCGTCGCGCGGACCTGGTTGATCGCGGCCGAATTGCCGGTGAATTCGTCCGAAGTGACAAAGCCTTCGCGCAGCCGCGCGTTTTCGCGGCGCAGCCGTTCGGTTTCGGTCGCGCGGCCAACCAGCAGCAACAGGCGTTCGGCCTCGAACGGCTTCTCGATGAAATCCATCGCCCCGCGGCCAATCGCCGAAACCGCGGTGTCGATATTGCCGTGGCCGGAGAAGATGATCACCGGCAGCTCGGGCTCGCGCTGCTTGATCGCGTCGAGCACTTCGAGCCCGTCCATCGGGCTGCCGTGGAGCCACACGTCGAGCAGCACCAGGCTGGGCCGGCGCTCGTCGATCATGTCCAGCGCGCTGCCGCTGTCGCCAGCGGTGCGGCATTCATAGCCTTCGTCGCTCAACACGCCGGCCACGAGATCGCGGATATCGCGTTCGTCATCGACGATCAGGATTTCGAGCGCCATTCAACTACCCTCTATTTCATTCATTCCGCTGCTTCCGGCTTTTCCTGCCGGTCCAGCGGATCGCGCGCGAAGCGCATGGTCACGACAGTTCCATCGGTTTCACCGGCGGCAAACTGGATTTCGCCGCCGTGTTCCTCGACAATCTTCTTGACGATGGCGAGCCCCAGCCCGGTGCCTTTGTCGCGCGTGGTGACATAGGGCTCCATGATCCGCTCGCCGTCCTGCGGCAGGCCAATGCCGTTGTCGGCGACTGTCACCAGCACGTCCTCGCTGCCGCCCTTCAGCGTAACGGTAATCCGTCCGCGATAGTCGGCGTCCTCGTTCTTTTGCCGCGCCTCGACCGCCTCAACCGCGTTCTTGAGCACGTTGGTCATGGCCTGGCCGAACTGGTGGCGATCGCAGGCGATAATCCCCAGATCGGCATCGGCGGCGAAGGCGAAGTTGATATCGGGCCGCGCCACTTCCTGCAGGAACAAGGCCTGCCGGGCCAGATCGACCGGATCCTCGCCGCGGAACAGCGGCTTGGGCAGGCGCGCGAAGGACGAAAACTCATCGACCATCCGCCGCAGTTCGCCGACCTGGCGGATGATCGTGCCGGTCAGTTCCTCGAACAGATCGCCGTCGGCGACCACCTGCTTGGAATAGCGCCGCTTGAGCCGTTCGGTGGCAAGCTGGATCGGGGTCAGCGGGTTCTTGATCTCGTGCGCGATGCGCCGCGCCACGTCGGACCAGGCGGCCTGGCGCTGGTCGATCAGCTGACGGGTGATGTCTTCGAAAGTCACCACATGGCCGGTCGCCGAACGGGTCGATTTGACCGCCAGCGTCAACAGTTCGCTGCCTTTCGAGAACTGGACGATCCCGCCCTCCTCGCCGCTGGTGGCCAGCGCGGCGATTTGCGGGGCGACCTGGGCCAGTTCGGTCCCGATCGGCACTTCGGCATCGCGCTCGAGCAGCAATTTCTGCGCCGATCCGTTCATCAGCCGGATCTCGCCCTGGACATTGGTGCTGATGATCCCGGCGGTCACCGATTCGAGCACGGCTTCCATGAAAGCGCGGCGTTCGTCGAGCTGCTGGTTGGCGCCAAGCAGCGCGTGATTCTGCCGCTCAAGCTGCTGGGTCATACGGTTGAAGGCGCGGTTGAGCAGGCCGATTTCGTCGGCCCCGGTGCGCCCTTCGACCCGCATCGAGAAGTTGCCCGAGCCAACCTCGCGCGCGGCATCGACCAGGTCGTAGAGCGGTTTGACCTGCCGATCGGCAAAGCGCAGCGCGAACCACACCGACAGCCCGACCAGCGCCAGGCTGGCAACAAACAGCGCCACATTAAAGCGCAGTTGCTGGATCCGGGTGCGCTGGGTCAGCTCGTCATAGGCGCGCACGATGTTCTGGGCATAGCCGGCTG
>PNJT01000197.1 GCA_013822005.1 Novosphingobium sp.
AAAGCAGGTCCGACTTGCGTTCGGTATAAAGGTAGAGCCCCGCCCTGCGGTCGATCGGCGTTACCGCCTGGATGCTCCTGGAGGACGAGTTGACCACGATCCGCTCACCGCGATCGAGCTGGCGCAGCACTTCGTTGGAGACATTCTCGGACAGCGGCTGCGGGCCGCTTGCCACCGCCTGGCGCCGCAACAAGCCATCACGCCCTTTGACCAGGATCACCGATTCATCGAGCTTGCGATTGTGGACGTTGTACGAAAACATTTCCGGGAATGCCGGACTATCGAAGCTGTCGTGGGTCAGAAAGTCAGCGATATCGGCCGACATCGCCAGCGTTTCATACTCCATGTCCTTCTTGATCTGCTCGGAATAGCCGATTGCCAGCTGGTTGGCGTTTTCGAGCAGCCCGCGCGACTTGTCCGAGAACCAGAATTCCACCCCCGACTGGAACAGGAACGAGGCGAAGATCACCACCAGCAGCGTCGGAACCGCCGAAATCAGCGAGAACAGGAACACCAGGCGGACGTGCAGCTGCCCGCTGCGGCCGATCTCTTCCTGGGCGCGTTGCAGCGCGAGCCGCCGGCCCAGCAGCACCAGGATGCCCATCGCCGGCACCAGCGTGCCGACCAGCAGGATCGAAGTCAGTTCGGTTGGCAGCAATTGCCCGCGCCCGGCCTGGGCCTGAAAGGCATACCAGGTGATCCCGGTCATGGTCAGGAAGGCGACGACCGAGCCGATTTCGAGAATGCGGAACAGGTTGGAGCGGCGCACCGTGACTTGCGCCCGGCGCCAGAGGCGCACCCAGGCCTTGCGGCGGTCCGGCGTGCGGTCCAGAGGGCGGGTTTGCTCCATCGTTGCGATAATACAACACTACTGTTGCAGAGTTGCAAGGTGTTTCGGTGTCAGCGCTGAAGTTCGCCCGGATCGATCGCCAGTTCGGTCAGGCGTTTGCGCAAGGTGTTGCGGTTTATGCCCAAATGCTGCGCGGCACGCAGCTGGTTTCCACCGGTCTGGCGCAGCACTTCGATAAACAGCGGACGCTCGAAGGCCGCCAGCGCGGCGTCATAGACCTGCCCTGCCGCAGGGCGATTCTCGCCAAGCCAGCTGACTACAGCCGCATCGAGGCCGACTTGTTCGCCCGAGGAACTGCTGGTTGGTACACTGGCGAGCAGCGGCTCAAGCCCTTCGGCATCGACCAGATCCTCGCGCGCCAGCAAGGCCATGCGGTAAATGAAATTGCGCAGTTCGCGGACATTGCCGCGCCACGGCTGGCTGGCGAGCAACTTTGCGGCATCCTCGGACAGGCGGCGGCGCGGGAGCCCTTCTAAGGCTGCCTGTTGCAGGAAGTGCCGGGCCAGCGCTGCCACATCATCGGGCCGCTCGCGCAGCGGTGGCAGGGTGATCGGCACCACGTTGAGCCGGTAGAACAGGTCCTCGCGAAAGGTCCCGGCGGCGATCATCGGGGCAAGGTCACGGTTGGTTGCGGCCACGATCCGGACATCGACCGCCACTTCCTCGCGCCCGCCAACCCGGCGGATCCGGCCGGATTGCAGCGCACGCAGCAGACGGGTCTGGGCATCAAGCGGCATATCGCCAATTTCGTCGAGGAACAGCGTGCCGCCCTGAGCCTGCTCGAATTTGCCGGCATGACGCGCGACCGCGCCGGTGAAGGCACCTTTCTCATGCCCGAACAGTTCGCTTTCGATCAGCTCGGCGGGGATCGCGGCAGTGTTGACCGCGACGAACGGCCCGGCCTTGCGGTGGCCCAGCTGGTGGATCGCTTCGGCGACCAGTTCCTTGCCGGTGCCGCTTTCGCCCAGCACCAGCACGGTAAGATCGTTGCGCAGCACCCGGGTGATCATCCGGTAGACCGCCTGCATCGGCGCCGAGCGCCCGACCAATGGCAGCCCCGCAACCGGAGCGTCCTCTTCCCCTGCCCCCCGCGCCGAGGCATTGCCGACCGCCTGGCGCACGGTGCGGGCGAGTTCGTCGATATCGAAGGGCTTGGGGAAATACTCGAACGCACCGGTATCGCTGGCGCGTACTGCCGTATCGAGCGTGTTCTGGGCCGAAAGGATGATGATCGGCATTTCGGGTGCAACGGCACGCACCGCGCCCAGCGTCTCGATCCCGTCACCATCGGTCAGCATCACGTCGGTGACCAGGGCATCATAAGCCCGTTCATCCAGCAGCCGGTCACGTTCGGCGATCGAATCGCAGCCGGTTACGGCAAAGCCCTCCGCCTCGAGCGCGGCGGTGATCACCAGCGCAATCGAGACATCGTCTTCAACCAGCAGCACGCTCATGCCGCTTCCTCCCGGCTCGGTTTGCGGCGCTCTTCGGCGAGCGGCAGGTGCACCCGGAAATGCGTCCACCCGGTGGCCTCGTCGCGGTCATGGGTGATGCGCCCGTTCATATCGGCCACCAGACGGCGGACCAGGGCGAGGCCCAGCCCCTGACCGCTCTTCTTGCCCGTCACAAAGGGCTCAAATATGTGGTCGCGCAGCACCGGATCGATCCCGGGGCCATTGTCGCTGACCCGAAGCTCGATCGGCAAACGCACCGGCTGGCCATCGGCGGTGCGGTGGAGCTGGAGCCCGCTGGCAAAGCGGGTCCGCACCGCGATTCTGGGTTCGTCGCCGGAACGGACGGCATCGGCGGCATTGGCGAGCAAGTTGATCAACACCTGGACCAGCGCATCGCCATTGCCCAGCACCGCGGGCAGCGAGGGATCGAACTCCTCGGCGATTGGCGGTGACTTGCCGCTGGCTTCGATCACCGCACGCGCGCGGCGGACGGCTTCGTGGAGGTTGCAAGGCGCCAGATCGGGCAAGGTCCGGCGCGAGAGCGACTGCATCTGGTCGATCAGCTTGGCGATCCGGTCCACTTCGTCGGCGATCAGGCGGGTCATCGCGAG
This sequence comes from Novosphingobium sp., assembly GCA_013822005.1. GTDB lineage: Bacteria > Pseudomonadota > Alphaproteobacteria > Sphingomonadales > Sphingomonadaceae > Novosphingobium. The sequence continues at coordinate 2,916 of PNJT01000197.1, forward strand.
GTCATTGCCGTCGAGCTTGCGCCCCAGCAGCTGCGCCGCACCGCGAATGCCGGCCAGCGGGTTCTTGATCTCATGCGCCAGCACTTCGGGCGCGCGCAGCATCGAATCCTCGCCCGAGGACTGTGTTTCGCGCATCGCTTCGGCACCGCCGATGTCGTGGATGGTCAGCACTTGCCAGCCGGGCTGGTCGATCACCGGCGCCACGGTCACATCAACCCGGCGCGGGCCCTGCCCCAGCACGCGGATCCCGGTCGCCCGCGCCGAAAGCTGGGCGTCGGTTTCGGCCAGACGTTCGGCCAGGCGCTCTTCGTCAAAGACCAGCAATTCGTCCAGCGGACGTCCTTCAAGCCGCCGGAACGATTGACCCAGCAATTGCTCCGCTGCCGGATTGGCCGCCGCCACTGTCTGCCCCGGCGCCAGCACCACTACCGCGTGCGGCAGACTGGCCAGCTGGCGCAGCGGATCGAGCATCAGGCCGCAGCCCGGCTGAGGAAGGGGCCATAGAACTCGGTCAGCTGGCGCATCACGTCGTCAGCGTCTTCGATGAAGTTGACCTTGTTGCGGAACGCCGCCGATCCGGGCAGGCCGCGGGTGTACCAGGCGAGATGCTTGCGGGCCATGCGCACCCCGGTGTGCTCGCCGTAATGGTCGAGCATCCAGCGGTAGTGTTCCAGCACCAGGTCGAACTGCGTGTCGAGATCGGGATCGGCCAGCTCCTGCCCGGTCTTGAGCCAGTGCATCACCTGCGCCAGCAGCCACGGCCGTCCATAGGCCCCGCGCCCGATCATCACCCCGTCGGCGCCCGATTGCTCAAGCGCCTTGGCACTGTCTTCGATCGTGCAGATATCGCCGTTGACGATCACCGGGATCGACACGGCTTCCTTGACTGCGCGCACGAAAGCCCAGTCGGCATCGCCGCGGTACATCTGGTTGCGGGTGCGGCCGTGGACGGTGACC
>PNJT01000198.1 GCA_013822005.1 Novosphingobium sp.
AGGGGCAACCAGCCCCTGCCGCGCGCCGCGCCTCGCCAGCGGCCTTCCTGGCCCAATCACGATGACCCAGAATGGTCGGGAAGTGCCCTAGCCTTACCACCTGCGAATTTGGTGTTTTAGATCAAATCGTCGTCCAATCGCAAAGTCACACCAGTCCGGTAGTCTCAACAGAAAGCTCAGCAACCGATATAGACGCTACCAATTCGCCAAATGAAATCGCAGCGGGCTTAGGATAGCCGTCAGGCGCAGGCTGCGAGTGGACATAGAGCTTTTTGCCTTTCAGATCGACGACCCAGTACTCCAGAATGCCTGCCTCGGCATAGATCATCGCCTCCTCGCCGAGATCAAAGTCCAGAGTCGTAATTGAAACTTCGACAATCAGTGCCACCGACTTGCGCGGAATCGCACCTTCGCCGCGTGGCTCGCTCGTCAAAACGATGTCCGGCTGCGGTTCACTGTGCGGGCCAAGTTCGACCGACTGTTCGGTGGCGACGTGGAGCGGTGAGCCCAGCTGTTCGAGCGCGCGGCGCAGCCGGTATGCCAATTCATCTTTGGCAAAGCCGTGTTGCCTGTATTGCGGGCTCATCCGATAAACCAACCCATCGACAAGCTCCGTCTTTACGTCTTTGCCAAACGCTCCCGCCCGGTCAAGCCGATCATAGTCCTCGACGCGCAACTTGATTGGAAATGTCGCGTCGGATTCGGGTTCACCATCTGGCGGCCTTGGAACGCCCCACAATTCGCCTTCGAGCAATTCCGATTTGATAAATCCGCTGAAAGCCCCGGCTTGCTTGAGCAGCAGAAAGTCATCGACAGTCAGTCGCAAAGCTTCCGGGCTCATGCCGTGGCGGAAAGGAGCGTTCATGGTGCAAGGCTATCACAAGCGCGAAAATGTTCAAATGCGATTGAGTGCCCTTCCATTCACCCCCTCAACCTGAACGCAAAGCATACCAATCCGTTCACCCTGCCGACAGCGCAAATCGGATATCCCGGTTTCCAGAGTCGCCGGCAATCCGTCCGGCGCGTTGGATGAAAGGGACGGCCATGGCCGCTCTGAACACGAAGTCACTTGGCCGCACCAGCCTGATTGCGCTGGCGATTGCGGTACTTAGCCTGCCCAGCCTGGCCAATGCCGAGGAAGACCGCCGCGGCGGTTGGGGCAACCAGCGTGAAGTCAACGATGCCCGCCAGGATCGCCAGCCCAGCTGGACGTCGCGGGTCCAGGCACCGGCACCGCGCGCTCAAGCTCCGGCCCCCGCGCCTGCTCCGGCACCCGCTCCGGCCCCGCGCTGGAGCGGCGGTAACAACGGTGGCGGCCAGGGTTGGAGCGGCGGATCGCGCCCGGCTCCGGCCCCTGCCCCGCGTTGGAACGGCAGCAACGGCGGCAACCCCGGCGGCTGGAATGGCGGCTCGCGGACCACTGACACCCCTGCCCCGCCCGCTTCGGGCGGCTGGAGCGGTCGGACTCGTGGCGGCACCTGGAGCGGCAGCAGCACTCCGCCCCCGCAGGGCAGCGCCGGTGGCGGCGATCACCGCCGCGATGGTGACAACTGGCGCGGTCGCGATGGCCGCAGCGGCGGCGACAGCTGGCGCGGGCGTGACGGCGACGGTCGGCGTGACGGCGGCAATTGGCGCGATGGCGACAACCGGCGCGGGCACGATGGCAACTGGCGCGGGCGCGACGACGACCGTAACTGGCGCGACCGGGTCCGCCGCGACGGCCGGCACGACCGCGATCGCGACAGCTGGCGGCGTCATGGCGGCAACCGCGACTACTGGCGCAACCGCAACTGGTCGAACCACTGGGATCGCTCGCGCTACAACAACTGGTCGGGCTGGAACAACCGCTGGAACTGGACCTGGGGAAGCCGCTACAACCGCTGGGATCATGGCTGGCGCAACAGCAACCGCTATGACTGGTACGGCTGGCGCAACCGCTATCCGAGCTATTTCCAGGTCGGGACCTACTATGCCCCCTACCGGAACTACTCGTACCGGCGGCTGAGCATCGGCTCCATGCTGGACTCGCTGTTCTTCGGCGAGGACTACTGGATCGCCGACCCGGGTTATTACCGCCTGCCCGACGTCTATGGCCCCTACCGCTGGGTGCGCTATTACGACGATGCAGTGCTGGTCGATATCTACACCGGCGAAGTGGTCGATGTGATCACCGAGTTCTTCTACTAAGCCGGAACCGGACAAGCGAAGGGCCGCGGCACCCCAGGTGTCGCGGCCCTTTCGTTTGAGGTCAGGGGATTACTTCAGCCAGGGCACCATGCGCCGCATCGTTCCGTCCTTGTCCGCGAAGTGATGCTTGAGCGCGGCACCGACATGCACCAGAAACAGGCCGATCATCACAAAGGCAAAAATCTCGTGCAGTTCGTAGAACATGTCCGCAGTCGGCTTGTCAGTGCCGACCGGCAGCGCGGGCACATCAAATAGACCGAACATGCTGACCGGCCCGCCCTTGCTGATGGCCGAGAACATCGCCCAGCCGGTAAGCGGCACCGCCAGCATCAGAAAGTAGAAACCGGCATGGGTGACCCGCGCCAGGGCCGCCTCCCAGGCTTTGAGCGTTTCGACCAGCGGCGGTGCCTTGTGCATCAGCCGCCAGACGATCCGGGCCAGGGTCAGCACCAGGATCGTGATCCCGGTTGCCTTGTGATAGCCCATCACAATCGCCTTGTCGGCCTTGGACAGGTCTTCGGCGACGAATGCGCCAATGACGTTGAGCACGATCAGCAGGGCGATCAGCCAGTGCAGGACGACGGCGCCGCGCGAATAGCGGTCGGAAGAAGTGTTTGCGTTTTCCATGGCGGGGGAGGCTGGCGCAAACTTTCTGTGTGTGCAAGACCCTTGTCGATGAAAGCAATGCTACCCTCTTGCCCTTGGCCGACAATTCGATAGTCACAGTTCTGTGACCAGTGCCTATGCCGACGCCCCCAATCCCGACAAGGTCGCGCTGCTGCGCACCGGCGCGCATGTGCGCCGCCGACTTGCCGCCGATCCGCGCGTGCACCGCATCCAAACCGACCTGGCTGAAATCTGGGCGTTAGCCGACTTCCTCAACGCCGAGGAATGCGCTGCGCTGATCGCGATGATTGACCGCACGGCCGAACCTTCGAAGGTGCTCGACCACGGCACCAAGGAGATCTGGCGGACCAGTTCTTCGGGCAATGTCGATCGCTATGATCCCTTCGTCCACATGCTGGAGAGCCGGATCGACAAGCTGCTGGGCATCCCGCACCGCTATGGCGAGACGATGCAGGGCCAGCGCTATCTGGTGGGGCAGGAATTCAAGTACCACCTCGACCTGTTCTGGACCAAGTCGGACTACTGGAAGGAAGAGACCAAGCGCGGCGGGCAACGCTCGATCACCGCGATGGCCTACCTCAACGATGTCGAGGAAGGCGGCGATACCGCTTTTACCAATATCGGCATCTCGGTGCCGCCGCAGCGCGGAACGCTGCTGGTGTGGAACAACAGCCAGCCCGACGGTAGCCCCAACGAAAACACGATGCATGCCGGGACGCCGGTGATCAAAGGAACCAAATACGTGATCACCAAGTGGTACCGGACCCGCAAATGGGGCTGACCCCGCCGCTGATGCTCAGCCGCCGCAGATTTTCCCAAGGCGCATTGGCTGCTGCTGGTGCCGCTGCCTGGTCGGTTCCCGCGCTTGCCGCCGAAAGCGGCGAGGACGCACGGCTGATGGCCCTGTTCGCCGATATTGTCCGCAAGGAAGACGCGCTCGATCCGCTGACCGCGATCTACAAGGGCGGCGCGGCCAATGTCGCAGCATTCCGCCTGCTCTTTACCGGCGCGCAGGTGCGCGCGCGGCGCAGCGTGGTGCAATC
>PNJT01000199.1 GCA_013822005.1 Novosphingobium sp.
GCCGATGCGCTGCGCTTCTTCATGGCGGCGATGGAAAGCCAGGGCCGCGACATCAAGATGGATGAGAAGCGGGTCGAGGGTTACCGCAACTTCGCGACCAAGCTGTGGAACGCCGCACGCTTCTGCCAGAGCAACGGAATTGCTGCATCAAGTTCGCTTGCAGCACCTGCAGCAAAAAGTGCGGTAAACCGCTGGATTATTGGCGAAACTGTCGAAACCCTCGCGGCGCTCGACCAGGCCATGGCCGACCTGCGTTTCGATGCTGCAGCAAATGCGATCTACCACTTCGTCTGGGACCAGTTCTGCGACTGGTATATCGAGCTGATCAAGGGTTCGTTCGACGCGGAAACCAGGGCCGTGGCCGGCTGGGTGCTCGACCAGATCCTGGTCATGCTGCACCCCTTCATGCCGTTTGTGACCGAGGAGCTGTGGAGCAAGCTGGGGGACCGGCCGGGCTATCCGCTGATCACCGCAAAGTGGCCGGAGCCGGGTGCCACGGTGGATGTCGAGGCGAAGGCTGAGGTCGAGTGGCTGATTGCTCTTGTCGGCAACCTGCGCACCGCCAAGAACGAATTGGGCATCGCGCCGGGAGCCAAGCTCGACGCCTTCCTGCCCGATCCCAGCATGGCAACGCGCGGCATCATCGAGCGTAACCCCGGTGCGATCGAACGGCTGGCCCGCCTCAATGGCATCCGCCTCGAAAACGCCCCGGCTGGCGCGGCGATGCAGATCGGCGCGGGCGATGCGAACCTGGTGGTGCCGCTGGAAGGCGTGATCGACATCGCAGCCGAAAAGGCCCGCCTTTCCAAGGCGCTCGAAGCCAGCACCAAGGAAGCCAAAAGCCTCGAAGGCCGCCTCTCCAACGCGGCCTTTGTCGAAAAGGCCAAGCCCGAAGCCGTCGAAAAAGCCCGCGCCGACCATGCCATGCATGCGGCAGAGGCCGAACGGCTGGCGGCGGCGCTGGCGCGGTTGGGGTAATTCCTCCCCGAAACGGGGAGGGATGGCCTGTCCTACATCGATCAAATCTGCGATGGAGCGCAGGCTATGTCGCTGCGAACCGCCCCCTTTTCCGCCCACAAGACGCTGTGCAGGCCGGGTAGTCCTTTTCCCGCCTGGACAGTGGTCCAAGTGGTCCAAGGTCATGCGAAATGCCCCTGAGCCTCGCCACGGTTACTCCCGGCGAACCGGAGATCTTCGCCTCCCTCCAGGGCGAAGGACGCAGCGCGGGCCTGCCCTGCACTTTCGTCCGCCTCTCGCGCTGCAACCTCGCCTGCACCTGGTGCGACACCGCCTATACCTGGCGGTTCGAGGGCGATAACCGCCCGCACCGTGATGGGCTGGCCTTCGAACGCAGCGCTAACCAGCTGACGCTCAGCGAGGAAGACACCGCCGCGCGGATCATGGCGCTGGGGGGCAACCGCCTCGTCATCACGGGGGGCGAGCCCTTGCTGCAAGGCGCAGGCCTGGCACGGATGGTGGCCTTGCTGGAGGGGCATGCGGTAGAGATCGAGACCAACGGCAGCGTTCAGCCGCATCCCGCGCTCGATCCCTTGGTGGCGCAATACAACGTCAGCCCCAAGCTCAGCCATTCGGGCAACCCGGCGGAGCTGGCGCTGGTGCCCGAGCGCCTCGCGGCCTGGGGGACAGACCCGCGCGCCTGGTTCAAATTCGTGGTCGCCAGCCCCACCGATGTCGATGAAGTCGCCGCGCTGGTCAGCGCTCACGATCTGCCGCGCGAGCGGGTGATGCTGATGCCCGAAGGCACATCCAGCGAGGTACTGCGCAGCCGCGAAAGCTGGCTGGCTCCGCTATGCCTGGAGCACGGCTTCGGGCTGTCCGACCGGCTGCATATCCACCTCTACGGCGATACGCGGGGAACCTGAAATGGGTTCGCGCAAAGGCGCGAAGGACGCCAAGGGGTTGCGCTTCCGGCGAAGCCGCTTTTCGTCGCTGCGGCTCCTTAGAGTCAAATGTCGCGGGCAAGTGGTTGCCTGCGGCGCTCGCAACCTCTTTGCGTCCTTCGCGCCTTTGCGCGAACCAATCAGCGCCCCTGAGCGCGCCAGCGTTGGACGGTGCGGTGGACCATGTCCTCTTCGCCGCCCGACTGGCTCCACAGCTCGGTGATGCTGGGGTCGGCCGAGGCCGGGCGCTTCATCTCTTCAAGGTCGTCGAAAGCGACGCGGATCGGGATCGAGACGCCCTCGCCGCAGATGATGCATTCGCGGTTGCGCAGGGCGGGGATCGAATCGAGGAACCCGCGCGCGCCTTCGGGCATGGCGGCTTTCACGAAGGCCTGGTCGCGGTCGTTGTTGAGGCGCATCGAGATGATCGTGCCGCACTGCGAGAGCACGCCTTCGGCCAGATCCGACGGACGCTGGGTAATCAGCCCCAGCGACACGCCGTATTTACGGCCTTCCTTGGCGATCCGGCTGAGGATCCGGCCGACCGAGGACCCATCGGAGTTCTTCTCGTTGGGCACATAACGGTGCGCTTCTTCGCAGATCAGCAGCACCGGCCGGGTCTTTTCATCGCGCGCCCAGATCGCAAAGTCGAACACCATCCGGCTGAGCACCGCAACCACGGTGCTGGTGATATCCGACGGCACGCCCGAGACGTCGATGATCGAGATCGGCTTGCCCTTGCTCGGCATGCGGAAGATCTTGGCGATGAATTCGGCCATGGTATCGCCGACCAGCATGCCGGAGAACATGAACTGGAAGCGCGGATCGGCCTTGAGCTCGTCGATCTTGGTCTTGATCCGCATGAACGGGGCCGAGCTGGTCGCCTTGTCGAGCTTGCCCATTTCGGTCTGGATCATGTTGGTGAGGTCAGACAGCAAGTAGGGGATCGGGCTGTCGACGGTGATCTTGCCCATGCTTTCGGCCAGGCGGTTCTTGGACCGAGCGGCGAGCAGGCACTTGGACAGGATGTCCATGTCTTCCTGGCGGTCATTGCCGCTGGAGGTCAGGAACACTTCGCAATGCTCCTCGAAATTCATCAGCCAGTAGGGCATCTGCAGGTTCGACACGTCGAAGATCATGCCGGTCTGTTTGAACGCCGCCGAATATTCGCCGTGCGGATCGATCATCACGATATGGCCTTCGGGCGCGGCTTCACAGATCCGGTGGAGGATCAGCGCGGCGCTGGTCGACTTGCCGGTACCGGTCGAGCCGAGCAGCGCAAAATGCTTGCCCAGCATGGCATCGATATAGAGCCCGGCGCGAATATCGCGGGTCGGGAAGACGGTGCCGACCTGGATGCTCGAGCGGCCATCGCTGGCGTAGATCTGCTTCAGATCGTTGCTGGTCGCAGGAAAAATCAGTGCGCCGGGGATCGGATAGCGGGTGACACCGCGGCGGAAGCTGTGGATCCGGCCGGTCAGCCGTTCCTCATCGCCTTCGCCCAGGAAGTCGATCTGGGCCATGATCCCGCCGGGAGTCTTGGCATCCTGGCGCTGGGAGCGGACCGAGGCGAGCAGCCAGCCCTTGCCGACGCGGATCTTGATCTGGCTGCCGACCTGTCCGGCCAGCGCGATCGAGGGGTCGAGATCGGCGGAACATTCCTGAAGGCGCTGCAGATCGAGCGCGATGGCCGAGCCGGAGCCGGCGATTTCAAGCACGATACCGATCGGTTCGCGGGCATTGTCAAAATCCTGAGTGCTGGCAGCAGCCTGCGCCGCATCCGCCGGATTCTCGGCGGCCTGTGCGGCGCGCGCTTCACCAAAACCCTGTCGACCCATATCGTTCATTGTCACGCAGTCCCCTTTGGCCAGCCCCTATGCCGACGGTTCTGTGGTAAGCGTGAGATGTTAATATTGGCCTAAATCGGCCAG
>PNJT01000200.1 GCA_013822005.1 Novosphingobium sp.
CTGGGCGGATTTCTGAAAGCCGAGGAGGCTGCCGGCAAGGCGATCTATCCCCCGCGCGGCAGCCGCCTTGCCGCGCTGGAGCTATGCCCGCTCGATGCCGTGAAGGTCGTGATCCTGGGGCAGGACCCCTACCACGGCCCCGGCCAGGCGCATGGACTGAGCTTTTCGGTGCAGGACGGAGTGCGGGTGCCGCCCAGCCTGGTCAATATCTACAAGGAACTTGAAAGCGACCTAGGCCTGCCGCGTGCGCAGAACGGCAACCTGTCGAATTGGGCGCAGCAAGGGGTACTGCTGCTCAATGCCGCGCTGACAGTCGAAGACGGCAAACCCGCTTCCCATCAGGGCAAGGGCTGGGAAGAGATCACCGATGCGGTGGTCGCGGCGGTCGCCGCCAAGGCGGACCCTTGCGTGTTCCTGCTGTGGGGCAGCCATGCCCGCAAGAAAGCGCTCAGCGTGCCGGGGCTGATGGCCAGCCACCACCTGGTCCTCACCGCCCCGCACCCCAGCCCGCTTTCCGCCCATGCGGGGTTCCTGGGCTGCAAACATTTCAGCCAGGCCAATGCCTTTCTGGAAAGCAAGGGACGCGGGGGAGTGGACTGGGCGCTGTGATCTTGGCACAGTCGCGGCTATGGCCCTTGATCTCCCCCTGACCGACATTGCAGCCATGCTGCGCGATGCCCTTGGGCGCTACCTGACGGACAATCCGAAACCGGACTGGCAGGGGCTGTCGCAGGACCTGGGCCTGATGGGGATCGGCATTCCCGAAGCGAGCGGCGGGACCGGTGGCGGCGCGATTGAACGCGCGGTGGTGGCCGAGGCGCTGGGTCCGGCGCTGGCCGGGTCGGACTGGCTTTCGCATTCTGTCGCCGCCAGCCTGCTGGCGCGGCTGGCTCCGGACCATGCTTTGCTGGGCGATCTGGCCACGGGCGAGCAGCGGATTGCCCTGGCGCTGGGCGACGATGCTGCGGTGTTCGCGCAAGTGCCCGGCGGGGCCAAGGCCGACTGGTTGCTGGCGGTCACTCCGGCAGGCGCGCGGCTGGTTCCCGCCAGCGCCTGCGAGCGCCGGGTCCGCGCAATGTTCGATACGACCGAGACTGCCGATGTGACCATTCCCGCCGGGGCCGGCGAAGCACTGGCCGCAGGCGGCGAGGCGCATGCCTGGGCCAGCAAGGCCACACTGACGGGCCGCTGCGCCGAATGCGCCGGATTGATGGCGCGGATGCATGCCGATACTTCTGCCTATCTCAATCAGCGTGAGCAGTTCGGTCAGCCGATCGCCCGCTTCCAGGTGCTGCGCCACCGCATGGCCGATATGCACATGGCCTTGCTCAAGGCCGGGGCTTTGACCGAGCGCGCGGTGCTGGCGGAAGACACGCCGGGCTGGGACCACGCGGTCAGCGCTGCGGTGGTCGAGACCATCGACGCGGTGCGCTATGTCGGTGAGAATGCCGTGCAGCTCCACGGCGGCATGGGCGTGACCCAGGAACTGGACCTGGGCGGCCAGTACAAGCGCGCCCTGACGATTATCGCCGCCTTCGGGGCGAGGTCTGGGCATCTGGCGCGGCATGCCGAGACGGTGGGGTAGCAAACGCCAGCACCAATCCACCCACCTCCTTTCGCATCGAGCGAAGTCGAGATGCCGCGCGCTGTGTCTCGACTTCGCTCGACACGAACGGGGGGTGGGGGTGGATTGAGGTCTATTCCCAAATCCGTTCGTCCCGAGCGCAGTCGAGGGATCGCGGTGGGGCATTCCCTCGACTGCGCTCAGGACGAACGGGTTGTGGGAGACTACCCCAACGAAGCCCGCGCAATCAGGTCGCGCTGGATCTCGTTCGACCCGGCATAGATCGTCGCCGCGCGCCCGTTGAGGTAGCGCGGCACGGCGGTCGCCAGCCGGTCGCTCGACTGGCCATCGGGAATGCACCAGGCCTCTGGTCCCGCGACATCGCATTCCAGCACGGCGATGCGCTGCTGGGCTTCGGTGCCCTGGACCTTGAGCACCGAGGCATAGAGCGCTGCCTCGGCCCCGCTGGCCCCGATCGATTTTATCTCGATCGCTTCGAGCGCCTCGACCGTTACCATCTCGCGGCGGATGCGGTCCTGCAGCACCGGATCGTCGCCCGCGTCTTCGCGCAGCCGCCCGAGCGCCGCGAACAGGCTGGGGGCATAGCGCCCGCCGCGCTCGTAAGTCAGCAGGTACTTGGCGACCGACCAGCCCTGGTTCTCCTCACCCAGCCGGTTGGCCACGGGCACCCGGACATTGTCGAAGAACACCTGGTTGAGCTCGTGCTCGCCGGCCAGGCTGATGATCGGATCGACCTTGAGCCCCGGCGTCGCCATGTCGATCAGCAGGAACGAAATCCCGGCCTGCGGCTTGCCCTCGCTGCTGGTGCGGACCAGCGCGAACATCCAGTTGGCGTGGTGCGCGTGAGTGGTCCAGATCTTCGAGCCGTTGAGCACGTAATGATCGCCATCCCGCTCGGCCTTCAGTTTCAGGCTGGCAAGGTCCGATCCCGAACCCGGTTCGGAAAAGCCCTGGCACCAGTAATGCTCGCCGTTGAGGATGCGCGGCAGAAAGAAGTCTTTCTGCTCCTGCGTGCCGTAATGCATCAGCACCGGCGCGACCATCTTGACCCCCTGCGGAAGCAGATTGGGCGTGCCCGCGCGGGCGCATTCGGCGGCGAAAATGTACTTCTGCAGCGGCGTCCACCCGGGACCGCCGTACTCCACCGGCCAGTCGATCGCCCCCCACCCGCGCGCGGTCAGCGCCTGCTGCCACTGGGTCGAATGTTGCGGTTCGGAAAACACCGAAGTTGCCCGGCGCCCTGCGCGGGCCAGCTCGGGGGTCAGGGCTTCGGCCAAGAAGGCGCGCACTTCGGCGCGGAATGCGGTGAGGTCGGTCATGGTGCCAGAATGGCAGGTCAGGCGCGCTTGGCAAGCCGCTCCAGCATGGCATCGGCCATCCGTTTGCCAAAATCCGGCCCTTGGAGCGGATAGAGGTAAGGCTCAATCACCTCCGCCTCGATCACCGCGAGTGCGCCACCGTCCAGCCGGACCATGTCGATCCGGGCGTAGAGCGGGGGCTGGGCGAAGGGCAGCATAGCCATCACGCCTTCGGCCGCCGCGCGGTCCTCGGGCTTGGGTTCGACCGCGATCTCGATCCCGCCGTAGAGCGACTGGATCCGGTAGTCGCCGCCGGTGGCCTGCTTGATCAGGCCGTGGCTGAAGCGGCCATCGACGAAAATGAAGCTGTGTTCGCCCTCGCGCTGGATTGCGGGCAGGAACGGCTGGATCATCGCGGGCTGGTCCATCGTCCAGTCGGCAGGCGGAAGGTTGTCGCGGCTAAAGCTGTCCTGCCCGATCGCGCCCGCGCCGACCCGGCGCTTGACCACCACCCGCTCGCACCCGAAATGGTCGAAGGCGGCGAGCACATCGGCGGGGCCGGCGCTTTCGGGCCACAGCGTCGGGATCGAGGCGGCCCCGGCCTCTTCCAGTTGCCTGAGGTAAAGCTTGTCCGAATTCCAGCGGATCACCTGGGCCGGGTTGGCCACCACCACGCCGGTCGCTTCCAAAGCTTCCAGCCGGACCAGAAACTCGTCCTTGGCCTCGGTGTAATCCCACGGCGTGCCGAGGTAGGTCAGGTCGAACCGGGTCAGTTCCTCCATGGGCGCGCGCCAGTCCAGATCGACCAGTTCGGCCCGCGTGCCCAGCCCGGCCAGAATCGCACCAAACAGCAGGTCATGCTCGAACGCATCGGGCCGCCGGGTGGGCGATCCGGGCAGGGTATCGGGGCAGGCGAGGAAGGC
>PNJT01000201.1 GCA_013822005.1 Novosphingobium sp.
GCCCTGCGCGCGGTAACCAGCACCGACGGCATGACCGCCGATATCTATCCCTTCGACGCCGCGTTCCTCAGCCGCGTCGCGACCCGGATCATCAACGAGGTCAAGGGCATCAACCGGGTGGTTTACGACTATACCTCGAAACCGCCGGGGACAATTGAGTGGGAGTAGTTCCCGCGCCTTGACCAACCCCCTTGGTCAAGGCACACTCGATCCATGACCATCCATGTCAATATCGGCAAGGCCAAGGCCCAGCTGTCCAAGCTGATCTCCGCTTCGCTGCGCGGGGAAGAGGTGGTGATTGACCACGATGGAAAGCCGCAAGTGCGGCTGATCCCGGTGGCTGATGCCAAAGAGGTCGATCGTGAGGCGCGGCGCAGGAAGGTTGATGAAATTCTGGCGCGGGCGGATGCCCTTCCTCGGATCAACGACAAATTCAACCTCGAGTGGGATGAAAACGGCCTGCCAATATGATCGCAGTCGATTCCTCGGCACTGCTCGCAATCTTGCTTGGCGAGCCGGAGAGGGATCAGCTGCAGGCCGTATTGGATGAATCGGCAGAGACGGTAATCAGCGCTGGCACCTTGATTGAGGCTCGCATGGTTGCCCGCGGTCGGGCCGGGAATGCGATGGTTGAGCTGCTCGACGGTCTGATTGCGAACACGGATATCGTGATCGAGCCTGTCACCGAAAGGCAGGCCGCACTGGCCCATTCCGCTTTCGTCAAATACGGCAAAGGCAATGGCCATCCCGCCCAGCTCAATTTCGGGGACCTGTTCGCCTATGCGCTGGCCAAGGCGCACGGAATTCCCTTGCTGTTCAAGGGCCAGGATTTCGTCGCGACCGACATTGTGCCCGCCGTGCCCGGTTCGAAACGGTAGAATGGCGGTTCGCCGCCTCGCCTGGACCGACCTCCCGCTCGATCGCGTCCCCACACCCAAAGGCGAAATGGCGCTGCACCGCAGCCTGACCTCGGGGCTGTTCCGCCGCGCGGGCGATCCGGTGGGGACCTTCTGGGGCGTCGGCGACCGCGGGCCCAATATCAAGCCGAAGGATGCGGTCTCGCGCTATGGGCTGGATCATCTGGCCCCGCTGGCCGCGCTGGAGGGGGCCAAGGTGATGCCTTCGCCCGCGGTCGGCCCGGCCTTGGCGCGGTTTCGGCTGGTGGGGGAGCGGGTTGAGCTTGAGGCGGTCATGCCGCTCCATGCTGCCGATGGCACTCCGCTGGATGGTCTGCCGCCGCCCGAGCTGGAAGGGGCCGAGACCGAACCCGCCTTTGCGCTCGATGGATCGCCCTTACCCTCCAGCCCCGATGGCGCCGACAGCGAAGGGATCGCGGCGCGCGCCGACGGCATGTTCTGGATCGCCGAGGAGTACGGGCCCTCGCTGCTGCTGGTCGATGCGGCCGGCCTGGTCCATCGCCGCCTGATCCCGCAAGGCAGCGCGGCGCGCTATGCCGGGTCGCGCGTGCCGGTGGTCGAGGCGCTGCCGGTACTGGCCGCCGCGCGCAAGCTCAACCGGGGGTTTGAGGCGCTGGCGATGAGCCCGGACGGCACGACGCTCTACGCCGCGTTCCAGAGCCCGCTGGCCCATCCCGACCGCGCCGCGCATGATGCCGGGGACGTGGTGCGGATCTGGGCGCTCGATGCCCAAAGCGGAGCGTTCCGGGCGGAATATGCCTATCCGCTCGATCCCCCGGAAAGCTTCCGCCGCGACTGTGCCGAGGGGCCGGTGACCAAAAGCGACGTCAAGGTCAGCGAGCTGACCACGCTGGACGATGGCAGCCTGCTGGTGCTTGAGCGGGTGACGCTTTCAACGCATCTCTATCGGGTACAGCTGGGCGATGCCCTGCCCCCGCAGTACTTAGACCCCGCCCATCGCCCGACGCTCGAGCAACTCGGAAAAGGCGGAGTGCCTCTGCTCGCTAAAGCGCGGGTCTTCTCCAGCGACGATCACCCCGAGCTGTGCGGCGATCTTGAAGGGCTGATCGTGCTTGAGGGCGGCAGCCTGCTGCTCAGCAACGACAGCGACTACGGCACCGAAGGCGCGGTCACGCAATTCTGGCGGGTCGCGCCTTAGAGCGCGACGAACTTGCCCGCTGCGCGGTCCTTGCGGACTTTGAGGCCGTCGAACACCTCGCCGCTCATCGCGATATAGACGCCGGGTGGGGCGGTCTGGACGCAGGCGAAGGCCATGCCGAGGTTGAAGGGTGCGTCGGTCTCGGCAAAGCGGGCAGGGCTGAGTGCGCCGGTCAGGCAGATCGTCTTGCCGGGGACTTGCGCGGCCAGCACTGCGGCGGTCTGGGTCATGGTATCAGTGCCGTGGGTGATCACGATCCGCGCCTCGGGCGCCTCGCGCGCGGCCTGGGCAATCGCCAGGCGGTCTTCGTCGGTGAGTTCCAGACTGTCCTTGCGCATCACTTCGACCACCCGGTGCGGCAGGGCGACGCGGGCCTCTTTGAGCAACGCCGGGATGCCGCTTTCGACGATCTGATACTCGCTCAACGCGTCGAAATAGTTCTTGTCGATGGTGCCGCCGGTAGTCAGCACGAGGATCGCGTTCTGGGTCATTCCGCGCCCATAGCGTCTGGCGGATCAGGCCGCCAGCGGTTCGGCTTCCATCCTTTCGATCGCAGCGTGAAGCTGCCCCGCCGCTGCCGGTTCCAGCCGGTGCTCAAACAAAGTCAAGTGCCGCCGCAAGGTTCGCCGCACCGCGCCCGAACCCTCGGCGATCGGCGCGCCCAGTTCGCGGTAGTGCTCCAGCCCATAGCGCAGGATGATCGTGGCGTTGATCGCCAGATCGCGCAGCCGTTCGCGCGGCCAGTCGAGCAGGCGGGCATCGACCAGTGCGGCAAGGTAAGCCTCGACCTGGTCGAAGGTGCTTTCCAGCCAGCGCGGAGCGTTGGCGCGGATTATCGCGGCTTCCTCGCCGTAGGCTTGCTGGTCGCGGTAGAGGAACCGGAACTGGCGGAATTCCTCCATCACGCGGTCCAGCAGGGCAACATAGTCCGCCACGGGATCGCCGCCCGGGCGCAAGGCCAGCCGCGCCTCGATCGCCGTGGCAAATTGCTCGCCGATCGCATCGAGCAGCGCGGCGCGGGTCTTGAAATGGTACCACAGGTTGCCCTCGGCAATCCCGCAGGCCTGGGCCAACGCGGAGGTGGTCACCGCGCCATAGCCTTGCTGGTTGAACAGGCCGAGCGCAGTCTCGACGATCCGGTCCCTCGTTCTCATGATGGGGCCCGCATCAGTACTTCGACAGCTCGACCTGCAGCGACTTGTAGCCATGGACGAAGCAAGCCGGGACCCGCACCGGTTCGGCCAGCACGTTAACGCGGAGGCGCCGCTTGGCCATTTCCTCCAGCAGGGTGACCAGCTGCAATTCGGCCACCCGCGCCCCGACGCAGCGGTGGATCCCGTAGCCGAACGAGAGGTGGCGGCGGGCATTCTCGCGGTCAACCCGGATCGCCTCGCCGTCCGCGAACACAGATTCGTCGCGGTTGGCGGAGAGGTACCACATCACCACCTTGTCGCCGGCTTTCATCCGCACGCCCTCAACCTCGGTGTCCTCGGTCACGGTGCGGCGCATGTGCGACAAGGGCGTCTGCCAGCGGATCAGTTCCTGCACCGCATTGGGGATCAGCGAGGGATCGGCTTCGAGCTTGGCGCGTTCTTCGGGATACTTCGACAGCCCGTAGGCATAGGCCGACATCGAATTGCGGG
>PNJT01000202.1 GCA_013822005.1 Novosphingobium sp.
ACCCCATCGAACCCGGCGGCCTTGGCATTGGCGGCGGCGCGGGCATAGTCTTCGCAAATCCGGACCACATCGGCCTTGGTCGCGGCGCGGGCCTGTTCGTGCGGCTTGCGCCCCGTTGGCGTGTGGGCATGATCGGGCGCAGTGGTCGCGCTGGCCGAGACGCCCGGTTCACCGCCCAGGAAATCGGGGTGGACGATCCGGCCCATGTGCCACAGCTGCAGCACAATCTTGCCGCCCGCATCATGCACGGCGCGGGTCACGCTTTTCCAGCCTTCGGTCTGCGCGTCGTTCCACGCCCCCGGCGCGGCCGGCCAGCCGAGGCCCTCAACCGAAATCCCGGTCGCTTCGCTGATGATCAGCCCGGCACCGCTGCGCTGGCGATAGTATTCGGTCATCATCGCGTTCGGGACCGAACCGGGATCGGACCGGCCACGGGTCAGCGGGGCCATCAGAATGCGGTTTTTCGCTTCAATCGCGCCAAGGCTCAGCGGCTGGAACAGGGCTTCGTGCAAGGCGCATTCTCCTTCGATTTCGTTTCGCAATCTTGTTTGCTCCGCTAAGGCATGGGCATGACCAATGCAATGGGGGGAACGGCGCACGAACGCTCGGGCAAGGCACTGCATTTCGCGGCGCTGCTGGGCGGCAATATGGCTTTGGCGGTGGGGCCGTGGTTCGTGCGCCATGCCGATAGCGGGCCGGTCAGCGCCGGGTTCTGGCGCTTGCTGCTGGCGGTGCCGCTGCTGTTCCTGCTGGCCCGGCTCAATCGGGAGAAAGTGGCCGGTTACAGCCGCGCCACCTGGCTGGCGATTGCGGGCGCGGGCGTATTCTTCGGGCTCGACATCGCCAGCTGGCACATCGGGATCGAGATGACCCGGATGGCCAATGCCACACTGTTCGGCAATGCCGGCAGCCTCGTGGTGATCGCGGTCGGGCTTTATGCGCTGCACCGCGCCCCCCGCGCGGGCGAGTGGCTGGCCTTTGCGCTGGCAATCGGCGGTTCGGCGATCCTGCTGGGCCGCAGCCTGGAAATCGGGCGTTCGACGCTGATCGGCGACCTGTTCTGCATCGCCGCCGGGCTGCTCTATGCCGGGTACATCCTGCTGCTGCAGAAGCCGCGCGCGACGATGGGCAGCTGGTCGCTGGTCGCCTGGTCGAGCGTCGCCGGGGTGCCGGTGATGCTGGCCGTCGCGCTCTATCTGGGCGAGCCGGTCTGGCCCTCGACCTGGTGGCCGCTGCTCTCGTTGGCCCTGCTGGGGCAGGTTATTGGGCAGGGGCTGCTGATCTACGCGATGCGCCATTTCACCTCCCTGGTCTTTGGCCTGGCACTGCTGACCCAGCCGGCGATTGCGGTCGCGGTGGGCTGGCTGGCCTATGGCGAGACGCTGGTCATGGCCGACTTCCTGGGCATGGCGATGGTTGCGGCGGGCCTCGCGCTTGCCCGCTCGACGCAGAATTAGCCCAAATTCCCGTTCGTCCTGAGGAGCGGCTGAGCGTAGCGAAGACGCGTCTCGAAGGACCGCAGCGCACGAGTGGTTCGAGACGGGCCTTCGCTGCGCTCAGTCCCTCCTCACCACGAACGGTGATTGGTTGCGGGGCTTGTCGAATTGGCGCTAACTTGATGCCAAGACAATCCGGGAGGACCACCGATGAAACCGCTTTCCCTCGCCCTGCTGCCGCTGGCCGCGCTGGCCCTGCTCCCCGCCGCAGCCGTCACCCCCGCGCCCGCCGCCAGCGCTGCGCAGGCCCGGCAGGCTGACTTGCAGTTTCAGCAGATCGCCACGCGGTTCCTGGCCGAAGCCATGCGGCTCTCGCCGGTGGAAGCGACCGCGATGGGCGAGCACAAGTACGATGCCATGCTGCCCGACATGAGCGCGGCGGGCCGCGCCGAGCGCCGCCGGACCTGGCAGACATTCCTGGCCCAGCTCGGCCGGATCGATCCGGTGCGGCTCAGCCGTGCGGGCCAGGTCAATATGGCACTGCTCAAGAACGAACTGCGCTACCGGCTCTGGCAGGACCAGACGCTGCAGGAATGGGCCTGGAACGCGCAGATCTATAACGACGTGGCGGCGGGCTCGCTCTACACGCTGGCCGCACGCGATTTCGCGCCGTGGGAGGTGCGGCTGAAAAGCGCGGTCGCGCGGATGGAGGCGTTGCCGGCCTTCCTCAAGGCCAGCCGCACCCAGCTGATGCCAGGCCGCGTGCCGCTGATCTTCGCGCAGACCGTGGCCAGGCAGAACGCCGGAATCGCCGAAATTGCCGAGGGCATGCTGGCCCCGCAGGCAGGCGCGCTGAAGGGCGCGGACCGGACGCGGTTTGACAAGGCACTGGCGGGACTGAAAGTGGCTGTCGCGGATCAACAGAAATGGCTCGATACCGTGCTGGTCCCCGCAGCCAAGGGCGAGTTCCGGCTTGGAACCAGGCTCTACGACCAGAAAATGAAGTTCGCGCTGATGAGCGACCTGACCCGGCCCGAGCTCAAGGCCCGGGCGCTGGCATCCAAGGCTGCGATCCGGGCAGAGATGTACGAGCTGTCGCGCAAGGTGCTGGCCGCGCAAGGCTCGGACAAGGCGCTCGCCATGCCCGACAACCCCACGCCCGAGCAGCAGCAGGCGGTGATCGAAGCCGCGCTCAAACTCTCTTACGCCAAGCGCCCGCCGCGCAACCAGCTCGAACAGCGCGCCCGCGAAACCACTGCGCAGGCGACCGAGTTCGTGCGCGCCAAGGGCTTCATCCGCATGCCCGAAGGCCCGGTCAAGATCATCACCATGCCCAAGTTCCAGCAGGGCAATTCGGTCGCCTACAACGACCCGCCGGGAGTGTTCGAGAAGAGCGGTCAGAACTTCTACGCGGTCAGCCCGATCCCCGATGACTGGACCGATGCGCAGGCGGAGAGCTTCCTGACCGAATACAACGACTACATGATCCACGACCTGTCGATTCACGAGGCGATGCCGGGGCACTACCTCCAGCTCGATCACGCCAACCGCACCGACGATGTGCTGCGCGCCTACCTGGGATCAGGGCCGTTCGTCGAAGGCTGGGCGGTCTATGCCGAAGGGGTGATGAAAGACGCAGGCTATCTGAATGGCGATCCGCTGTTCGGTCTGACCGTACTCAAGATGCGGCTGCGCTCGGTCACCAACACGCTGCTCGATATCGGCATCCACACCGAAGGCATGACCCAGGGCCAGGCGATGGAGCTGATGCAGAAAGGCGCCTTCCAGGCAGAACGCGAAGCGGCGGGCAAATGGGTGCGGGCGAACCTGTCGTCGGTCCAGCTGCTCAGCTATTTCACCGGCTACACCGAACACATGGCGCTGCGCGAAGAGGCCAAGCAGCGCTGGGGCAAGGACTATTCGCTGCGGCGCTACAACGACACGGTGCTGAGCTTCGGCTCACCGCCGGTGAAATATGTGCGGGCGATGATGTTTGGGTTGCCGGTGGGGTAAGGGTCAGGCGGCCTTGCGCTTGGGGTGCGAGGCATCCCAGCCCTTGCAGGCCAGCAGGATCGCCTTGGGCACCGGGCGGGTGCCATTGGAATAGTAAGCGACCGTTCGGCGCGAATGGCCCAGCTCTTCCGCCGCGCGCGCCAATGACAGACCATTGGCCAGCCGCCACTGCAGGAACTGGCGGGCATCGTCCCGACCGATCGCGGTCAGTGTTTCAAGCCACAGCGAGTCGGCGCC
>PNJT01000203.1 GCA_013822005.1 Novosphingobium sp.
CCTTGCGTCCGGCAATGCGCGCGGCGTGGGCGATGCGGTCGGTGACGAGGGCGAGAGCTTGAGCTGGATCAGTCATCTTGTTCTTTCCCCCCTCCCGCTTGCGGGAGGGGTCGGGGGTGGGCAATTTGGAGTCGGCGCTATGTCCTGAACTGACCCACCCCTAACCCCTCCCGCAAGCGGGAGGGGGACAAGGCTGGATCGGTCATGGCTGGGTGCTATAGCGGGGCGATGACGCGTTTGAAGCCCTTGCCTGCGATTTGGCTGATTTCGGACGCACGCAACGATGTGCGGCTCGAAGCGGCGCTGGCAAGCCTGCCGGATCACAGCGGCTTCGTGTTCCGGCACTATCACCTGAAAGAAAAGGCGCGGCGCGCGCGGTATGATGAACTGCTTAGCCTGTGCCGTGATCTTGGACATCTGATGGTCCTGTCGGGCGATGCTGACACCGCGCTCGGCTGGGGGGCGGACGGAGTTTACGGGCCAGCGGAAAAGCTGGACGTGCAGCCCGGTCTGCTGCGCCTGGCTACCGTCCACGACGCCCACGAGGTCGCAAGCGCCAATCACGCGCAGGTCGATGGGATGTTCCTTTCGCCTGTCTATCCGACCCGGTCGCATGCCGATGGCACATGCCTTGGCATCAGCAACTTCCACTCCATAGCAGCACAGGCCGAAAGCCCGGTGATCGCGCTGGGGGGCATGAATGCCGAGCGCGCCAGGGAGCTTGGCTGGCCGCGCTGGGCCGGGATCGACGCTTTTTGCGATGAAGCGAATCCCCGGAATCCGAAGGATTCTTGACGCGGAGTCACCGGCAGGCGCATAACGCGCCACCAGACCCAGGGGAGCACTATGGCAACACGTCCGGCATCGGCCAGCCACCGCGGCGCTCGCGTCGATTGGCGCGCGGCACTGAGGCGTGCCGCGCGGCGCAGCGCCGAGATTGGCGGGGCGATCGTGCTGCTGGGCACCATGGTGTTCCTGGCGGGCGCGCTCGCCTCGTACCACCAGACCGATCCGTCGATCTCGACCGCCGCGGGCGGGCCGGTCCAGAACTGGATGGGCGGCGTGGGGGCCTGGGTGGCCGAACGCGCGCTGTTCCTGTTCGGCTGGACCGCGGTGCTGCTGCTGCCGATGCTCTATGTCATGGCGCGCGGGCTGTGGACCCTGGTTGAGGAAGAGGACCAGGACCTGCCGCATGCCGACCACGCCTGGTGGCGTCCGGTCGCGGTGCTGCTGCTGGCCATGGCGCTGATCGGGACCACCCTGGCGCTGGCGATCAGCGGCGGAGGCGATGCCTATCCGGCCGGCTGGGGCGGGATCAGCGGGCTGCTGGGCGCGGGCGCGACGCATTTCATCGCTGGGCTGCTGCCCGAAAGTGGACGATGGATCTTCACTTTCGCGGCCGGGCTGGTCACGCTGGGCGCGGGCGCAGTGCTGGCGGGGCGGGTCTTTGCCTTTGACTGGGGCAGCCTGTTCACCCTCCCCGGTTTCCTGCGCCGCAAGCGCGGGATCGTGGTCGATGGCGAAGCGCCGTTCATTTCGGTCAAGCCCAAGGCCGCCGGACGCGGCCAGCGCGACACTGTCCACGGTGAAGCACTGGGCGAGCCGCGCAAGGCCCCCGAGATCTCCGACCCGGCGCGCGCGGCCAAGCCCGCGGCGCTGTCCGCCGCGCGCCAGCGCGATCTGTTCGACACTTACGAGCTGCCTAAACTCGACCTGCTCAACGATCCGGCGCCCAATTCGGTGCCCAAGATCGACAAGCTGGCGCTGGAACGCAATGCCCGCCTGCTCGAAACCGTGCTCGACGATTTCAACGTCAAAGGCACGATCGATGCGGTCCGCACCGGCCCGGTGGTGACCATGTACGAGCTTGAGCCCGCGCCGGGCATCAAGGCCAGCCGGGTGATCGGCCTCGCCGACGATATCGCCCGCAACATGAGCGCGGTCTCGGCGCGCGTCTCCTCGATCCCGGGGCGCACGGTGATGGGGATCGAGCTGCCCAACGCCAACCGCCAGATGGTCAGCTTCAAGGAACTGGTCGCCTGCGAACAGTTCGCCGCCAGCAAGGCCGCGCTGCCGATCATCCTGGGCAAGGACATCGCCGGCGAGCCAATCATCGCCGACCTGGCAACCATGCCGCACTTGCTGGTTGCAGGCACTACCGGGTCGGGCAAGTCGGTCGGGCTCAACTGCATCCTGCTCTCGCTGCTCTATCGGCTCACGCCTGCGCAGTGCCGCCTGATCCTGGTCGATCCCAAAGTGCTCGAGCTCAAGAGCTACGACGATATCCCGCACCTCTTGTCGCCCGTGGTGACCGAACCGGCCAAGGCGGTCCGCGCGCTCAAATGGGCGGTCGAGGAAATGGAGCGCCGCTACCGCCAGATGAGCGAGCTGTCGGTGCGCAACCTTTCGGGCTTCAACGAGAAGATCAAGGCCGCGATCGCCAAGGGCAAGCCGCTGGGCCGCCGGATCCAGATCGGCTTCGATCCCGACACCGGCGAGGAATTGTTCGAAGAGCAACAGCTCGACTACCAGACTCTGCCGCAGATCGTGGTGATCGTCGATGAACTGGCCGACCTGATGGTCACCGTCGGCAAGGAAGTCGAAGTGCTGATCCAGCGGCTTTCGCAAAAGAGCCGCGCGGCGGGGATCCACCTGATCATGGCCACCCAGCGGCCCTCGGTTGACGTCATCACCGGGGTGATCAAGGCCAACCTGCCGACCCGCATCTCCTTCGCGGTGACCAGCCGGATCGACAGCCGCACGATCCTGGGCGAACAGGGCGCCGAGCAGCTGCTGGGCAAGGGCGACATGCTCTACAAGCCCAATACCCTGCCGATCATGCGGGTCCACGGGCCGTTCGTTTCCGACGAGGAAGTCGAACGCATCGCCGACTTCTGGCGCGCCCAGAGCAGCCCGGACTATGTCGATTCGGTCACCGAAGAGCCCGAAGACGGCGGCTTCGGCTTCGACGACCTCGACGCCACCGCCAGCGACGCCCCCGAAGAGCGCAAGTACCACCAGGCCTGCCAGATCGTGTTCGAAAGCCAAAAGGCTTCGGCCAGCTGGCTGCAACGCCAGATGGGCGTGGGCTATAACACCGCGGCGAAATGGGTCGAGCGGATGGAGACGGACGGCTTCGTCGGCCCCGCCAACCACGTCGGTCGGCGCGAGATCTACCGCGACAAGGATGGCAGCCCGCTCTGAGGTCTTATACCAAACTGCGCTGTGGATGACTCACGAGGGGGGATTCGCGAGGGCTTGGAAGTCTGAATCCATGGTTGCGAGCTTTGGAGGGTTCGGACATGGGCGCGGCGATAGACTTGCGGGATGATTTTGACGGTGTCGCACTGAGGCGGTTGGCGCGTTTGACGAAGAGCGCGAACCAGGCGCGTCGGCTGTTTGCGTTGGCTCAAATTTACGACGGGAGCAGTCGCGGTGACGCGGCGAAGATCGGGGGTG
>PNJT01000204.1 GCA_013822005.1 Novosphingobium sp.
CGCGAGCCTTTTCGCGGGCTTCGATCAAAGGTAGAAGGCGGGCGGAACCTAGCCCTATGTCCTGACGCTTGCCGTCGCGCTGCAAGCGCAACAGCCAATAGGCACCGCCCCGCTTGTCCACCTTGAGCGCCAGGCCGTCACCGTCCTGATAGGTGCCGGGATTCGCGAGCGCCGCCTTCACTGCCACCGCCGTCAACTTACCCATTGGTTCACTCCCACACATTTGAGCCCCTTGCGGCGGGGCAGCAGTGTGGGAGTAAGCCGATTTACTCCCACATTCCTCCCACACTCGCGTCCGGCTGTAGGCAAACAGCGGCACGCGCAGGCGGGTTTGCGCGGGGAGAATAACCCAGAAGTTTCTGGGTTTCTACGGTTTTCGGCGTGTCATTACGGGAAGGCCGGTGGTGGACAGGGCTGGATTCGAACCAGCGTACGCTCTCGCGGGCAGATTTACAGTCTGCTGCCATTAACCACTCGGCCACCTGTCCACACCAGCTTGCCGGCGTCGGGTCGCCCCGATTTGTGCTGCCCCCAAGGGAGCCTCCGGCCGAGGAAGCGCGCCAATGCCGAAGGGCAGCCGCGCTGTCAATGGGCGATTGGGGGGCGAATGGCTTGCGGCAAGGCCCTGCGCCCGGTAGGACGGCGCGCCATGAGCGAAATCATCCCCGTTATTGCGGCCACCGGGCTGTTCACCCCCAGCGAATCGATCTCCAACGAGGAACTGGTTGAAAGTTTCAACGCCTACGTTGCCATGTTCAACGCCGAGCATGCCGCAGAAATCGCCGCCGGGACGGTTGCCGAACTGGCCCCCAGCTCGGTCGAATTCATCGAGAGGGCCAGCGGGATCAAGTCGCGCTATGTGATGAGCAAGGCCTCGCTGCTCGATCCCGAGGTGATGGTTCCGCGCTGGGGCGAACGCAGCAATGACGAGATTTCGGTGATGGCCGAGATGGGCGTCAGGGCCTGCCAGGACGCGCTGGCCCGCGCGGGCCGCGATGCCAAGGACGTCGATGCAGTGCTCTGCGCGGCCTCCAACATGCAGCGGCCCTATCCGGCAATGGCGATCGAAATCCAGCAGGCGCTGGGGATCGAGGGCTTCGGCTTTGACATGAATGTCGCCTGCTCCTCGGCCACTTTCGGGATCCAGACCGCGGCCGATTTCATCCGCGCCGGCAATGCCCGCTCGGTGCTGGTGGTCAGCCCGGAAATCTGCACCGGCCACAACAATATGCGCAACCGCGACAGCCACTTCATCTTCGGCGATGTCGCCACAGCCGTGCTGGTCGAGGCCAAGGACATGGCCCCCGCGAACCATTGGGAAGTGGTCGGGACCCGGCTCAAGACGGTGTTCTCGAACAATATCCGCAACAATTTCGGCTTCCTCAACTGCGCCAACCCGGAGAGCATCGGCGCGCCGGACAAGCTGTTCGTCCAGGAAGGCCGCAAGGTGTTCAAGGAAGTGGTGCCGATGGTCGGCACGATGATCTCCGAGCATGCGGACGACCTGGGTTTCGATCCCGCCGGCCTGCGCCGCCTGTGGCTGCATCAGGCCAACCAGGGGATGAACCGGCTGATCGCCCAGCGCGTGCTGGGGCACGAGGCGAGCGAGGATGAGAGCCCGACCGTGCTCGACACTTACGGCAACACCTCCAGCGCGGGCTCGATCATCGCGTTTCATTTGAACAGCGAGGACCTGAAGGGCGGCGACGTCGGGGTGATCTGCTCGTTCGGCGCGGGCTATTCGGCCGGCACAGTATTTGTTCGAAAGGCGGCATAATGGGTAGCGATCTGGTCGATAACCGGGGCAGGGGCGAGGCGAGCTGGTCCTGGCCGAGCATTCACCCCGAAGGACGCAAGTTTGCGCTGATTGCGGCGGTGATCAGCCTGGGCTTTGCCCTGCTGGCCTGGGAAACGCTGGCCTGGCCCTTCGCCGCGCTGGTGCCCTGCATCGCCGCCTTCTTCCGCGATCCCAAGCGGGTGACGCCGCAAGGCAACAACCTGGTGGTCTCGCCCGCCGATGGCCTGGTCACGCTGATCAAGCAGATGGAGCCGCCACGCGAACTGGTGATGGACGATGGCAGCGGCGCCCCGGGCCTGCCCGCCGGGCCGGTGACGCGGATCTCGATCTTCATGTCGGTGTTCGATGTCCACATCAACCGCACGCCGATCGGCGGCACGGTGCGCCGCGTGGTCTATATCCCCGGCAAGTTTCTCAACGCCGATCTCGACAAGGCGAGTGAAGAGAACGAGCGCCAGCACATCCTGGTCGAGCGCGGCGATGGCCGGGCGATCGGCTTTACCCAGATCGCCGGGCTGATCGCGCGGCGGATCGTGCCCTTCGTCAAGCCGGGCGATATGGTCGCGGCCGGGCAGCGGGTCGGGTTGATCCGCTTTGGCAGCCGGGTCGATGTCTACCTGCCCGCCGGGACCGATTCCAAAGTGCTGATTGGCCAGCGGGTGATCGCGGGCGAAACCGTGCTGGCGGAAATTGGCAACGCGGCCCTGATCGACGGCGTCCGGCTGTGAACGAGGCCGAGCCCCGGCGCGGCGGGCTGACGCTGCGGGCGATGGTGCCCAATGCGATCACCGCCGCGGCGCTCTGTGCGGGGCTGACCGGGATTCGCTTTGCGATCACCGGAGATTTTGAGAAATCGGTGCTGGCGATCGTGCTGGCGGGGATGCTCGACGGGATCGACGGCCGGATCGCGCGGCTGCTGAAGGCGCAGTCGCGGTTCGGGGCCGAGCTCGACAGCCTGGCCGACAATGTTTCGTTCGGGGTCGCCCCGGCGTTGATCCTGTTCCTGTGGTCGCTGGAGCAGCTGCCCCGGCTCGGCTGGTTCGCGGCGCTCGCCTATGCAATCGCCTGCGCGCTGCGGCTCGCGCGGTTCAACGCCGGGATCGACTTGCCCGACGAGCCGCGCAAGACCGCCGGGTTCTTCACCGGCGTCCCCGCGCCCGCCGGGGCCGGGCTGGTCCTGCTGCCGATTTACGTCTGGATGGTCGCCGACGATCCCGCGCTGCAAGCTCTGGTCCGCGATCCCAGGCTGGTTTCGGCCTGGCTGGTGGCGATGGGCCTGCTGATGATCTCCAGCGTCGCCACGATGAGCTGGGGCAAGCTCAAACCGCGCAGGTCGATGCGGATCGAAGTGCTGTTCGTCTTCGGACTGGTTGCGGCCGGGCTGATCGCCGAACCCTGGTGGACCCTGATCGGGATCTGCGTGGTCTATCTGACGCTGCTGCCGGTGGGGATGGTGGCCTATTCCCGGACCAGGGCAAGGCTGCGGGATTCCCAATAGACCCAGTTCGTCCTGAGGAGGCGTCGCGGAACGGTGTCACCTCAGCTGAAGCACCCTCCCACCCCCAAGTCCGACTATCCTGAGCTTGTCGAAGCACTGCTCTTTTCTTCAAGCGGTTGCGGGCGAGGCACGAAGAAAAGGGCAGTGCTTCGAC
>PNJT01000205.1 GCA_013822005.1 Novosphingobium sp.
GCAGCCCAAGCCCAGCAGACGCAGCTGCGCCCCGACCAGGCCGAGTTCCGCGAGCTCTACAAGGAACTGGTCGAAACCAACACCACGCTGTCGGCCGGCAGCTGCACGCTGGCCTCCGAGCGGATGGCGGCGCGGCTGAAAGCGGCGGGGATTGCGGACAGCCAGATCACGCTGTTTTCGGTGCCCGAACACCCCAGGGATGGCGGTCTGGTGGTAGTCTATCCCGGCACGTCCAAGACGCTGAAGCCGCTGCTGATGCTGGCGCATATCGACGTGGTCGAGGCCGAGCGCGCCGATTGGGAGCGCGATCCCTTCACTCTGATCGAAGAGAACGGCTATTTCTATGCCCGCGGCGCTTATGACGACAAGGCCCAGGCGGCGATCTATACCGACACCCTGATCCGCTTTGCCAAGGCCGGCTACAAGCCCAAGCGCACGGTCAAGCTGGCGCTGACTTGCGGCGAGGAAACCAGCGGGGCCTTCAACGGGGCCGACTGGCTGGCCAAGAACAAGCGCGAGCTGATCGATGCCGAATTCGCGGTCAACGAAGGCGGCGGCGGACGCAGTGACGGAAAAGGCAAGCTCTTGGTCCAGACCGTGCAGGTTGGCGAAAAGGCCTATCAGGACTTCACTCTGACCGCGACCAACCCCGGCGGGCACAGCTCTGCCCCGGTGCGCGACAACGCGATCTATGCGATGGGCGATGCGCTGGGCAAAGTGCGCGACTATGCCTTCCCGCTCGAATTCAACGAGACCACGCGCACCTTCTTCACCAAGGCCGCGCCGCTCTATCCGGGCGAACAGGGCCAGGCCATGGCAGCGTTGGCGGCCAATCCGGATGACAAGGCGGCCGAGGCCACTGTCAGCCGCGACAAGTCGATGAATTCGATGCTGCGCACCACTTGCGTCGCCACCTTGATCAAGGGCGGCCACGCGCAAAACGCCTTGCCGCAGAAAGTCACCGCCAATGTCAATTGCCGGATGTTTCCGGGCCGCACCGCCGACGAAACCCAGGCCGCGCTGGCAGCGGCGATCGGCAATCCGGCGATTCGGATCGAACAGACCGTGCGCGGCAAGCCGATCGCCAAGCAGCCGCCGCTCGATCCCAAGATCATCGGCCCGATGGAGCAGCTGGCGGCCAAGCATTTCCCCGGCGTGCCGGTGATCCCGACCATGTCGACCGGGGCAACCGATGGGCTCTACCTCAGTGCGGTCGGCATCCCGGTCTATGGCATTCCGGGGCTGTGGCGCGATCCCGACGGCAACGGCACCCACGGCCTCAACGAGCGGATCGGCGCGCGCGCGCTTTATGACGGGCGGGATTATATCTTCGATCTGATCAAGGCGCTGAGCGGGAAGTGATTTATTCCTCCCCCCTTGGGGGAGGTGGCAGCGCGAAGCGCTGACGGTGGGGGCATTCCGGGTCTGCTCGAGTGCCCCCACCGACCCGCCTTCGGCGGCCCACCTCCCCCAGAGGGGGAGGATCTCGCAAACAAAAAAGCCGCCACGCCTTGGCGTGACGGCCTTTCGGTTTGTGGAGGTGTGCCGAACCGCCGCGCTTAGGCAAGCGTGGCGGTAAACATCAGACCGCTGATCGAAGCAGCGGCGATGATCGGCAGCACGATTTGAACGAGGCTGCGCATGGGTATCTCCAGTTTGCGTTGGCGAACTGAGTTCGCATTTGCAACATAAGCGTTTTAGTAGAGATTACCAGTGCAAAGCATGGAACGGGCGTTGCGTATTTTGCAACAAAGGCGGTAACCGAGCGTCAATCCCTGCAATTCGCGTCATTGCGAGCGCAGCGAAGCAATCCAGGGTTGCCTAAACCGCGCTGGATTGGTTGACCTAGCGGTCTGCTTGCGCAACCGCTGCACTAACAATGACGCGTTGAACCGGAGAGATCGCCAGAATGACTGCCAGCCCCGCCAACCAGCTCGACGCAGAATTCGGTTCCTTCCCCGGCCTGATTGCCGCCTGGGGTGCCTATCAATGCGACGCCCCGGCGCTCTTCGATGGCACCGAGGCGCTGACCTGGGGCGAAGTGGCGGGCAAAGTCGAGCGGATCGCCGCGCGGCTTCAGGCCGATGGGCTCGAACGCGGGCAGGCAGTCGCGATCCTTGGCACTACCTGCAATGCCTATGCTCTGGTCTATCTCGCGGCGATCCGCGCCGGGGGCTGCGCCGCGCCGCTGACCACCAGCGCCAGCCCCGACCAGCTCAAGGGCATGGCGATCGATTCGGGCGCGATCCACTTGTTCATCGACCAGGCCAAGCTCGACGAACTGGGTGACTTCAAGCTGCCGGTGGCGAACCAGATCCTGCTGAGCGGGCTCGACCAGTTCATGGCCCCCGAGGGCACCAGGGCCGCGCCGTTCGAACCGGCCGACAAGGACCCGCTCAACATCATCTATTCGAGCGGCACCACCGGGATCCCCAAGGGCATCGTCCACAGCCACGCCATGCGCTGGCGGCAGATGACCTTCCGCGCCGCGCTGAATTACGGCACCGACAGCCGCACGCTGTGCTCAACCCCGCTCTATTCGAACACCACCATGGCGGTGTTCCTGCCGACGCTCTATTCGGGCGGCTGCGCCAGCCTGATGGGCAAGTTCGATGTGCAGAAGTGGCTGGAACGAGCGCAGGCGGAGCGGATCACCCACACCATGCTGGTCCCGGTGCAGTACCGGCGGCTGATGCAGTTCGAGCAGTTCGATGACTACGACCTCAGCTCGATGAAGATGAAATACTGCACCAGCGCCCCCTTCCCGGCCGATCTCAAGGCCGAAGTGCTCAAACGCATGCCCGGCGGGCTGATCGAAATCTACGGGATGACCGAAGGCGGGGTCGCCTGCATCTTCCCGGTCCACGAACACCCGGGCAAACTCCACACCGTGGGCTATCCCGCGCCCGGGCACTTCCTCAAAGTGATCGACGAGAACCTGCAGGAAGTTCCGCCGGGCACGCCGGGCGAACTGGTTGGCAAGAGCCCGACGATGATGCTGGGCTACAAGAACCAGCCCGAAAAGACCCGCGAGGGCTACTGGATCGACCCGACCGACGGCTCGACCTGGCAGCGGATGGGCGACATCGGCCGGCTGGATGCCGACGGCTTCGTCGAACTGGTCGGGCGGGCCAAGGACGTGATCATCAGCGGCGGGTTCAACATCTTCCCGATCGACCTGGAGGCCGAACTGCTCAAGGACGCGCGGGTCGCCGAAGCCGCGGTGGTCGGCGTGCCCAGCGAACAGTGGGGCGAAACCCCAGTCGGCTTTGTGGTGCTGAAACCGGGTGCCAGCGAGCATGATCTCGAGGATATCCGCACGGTCGCCAACAGCCGCCTCGGCAAGACCCAGCGCGT
>PNJT01000206.1 GCA_013822005.1 Novosphingobium sp.
GGTGTAATAGAGCAGCGCCCGCGCGCCTTCGGTCAGCGCCCGCATCCGCAGCAGCATGCGCCGCACATCGGGATGCTCGACAATCGCGACCGGATCCTTGCTGGGCGAACCGGCGCGCGCCGACTGGACCCGATCGCGGGCATAGGCCTTGGCCTGCTGCAGCGCGCGCTCGGCAATCTGCACGCCCTGGTTGCCGACATTGATCCGCGCCGAATTCATCATCGTGAACATGGCCTTCAGGCCCTCATTTTCCGCGCCGATCATTTCGCCCAGGCACGCATCGTTATCGCCAAAGCTCATCACGCAGGTCGGGCTGGCCATGATCCCCAGCTTGTGTTCCAGGCTGACGCAGCGCAGGTCGTTGCGCTCGCCCCGGCTGCCGTCAGGTTGCACGTGGTACTTGGGGACAATGAACAGGCTGATCCCGCGCGATCCGGCTGGCGCTCCCGGCGTGCGCGCCAGCACCAGGTGGACAATGTTGCCCGCCAGATCGTGCTCACCCCAGGTGATGAAGATCTTGGTGCCCTTGATGTGCCATTTGCCATCCGGCCCCGGCATGGCGGTGGTACGCAGCGCGCCTACGTCCGATCCCGCTTGCGGTTCGGTCAGGTTCATCGTTCCCGACCACTCGCCGCTGATCAGCCGCGAGAGGTAAGCGGCCTTCTGGCTCTCGCTGCCATGGTGCGAAATCGCCTCGATCGCCCCTACGGTCAGCAGCGGCAGCAGTGAAGGCCATGTTGGCGCTGCCCAGGTTCTCGATCACATTGCTGGCCAGCGTGAAGGGCAGCCCCTGCCCGCCAAACTCCACATCGCCCGAAATCGCGTTCCAGCCCTGCTCGACATAGGCCCGGTAGGCCTCGGCAAATCCGGCAGGGAGGCTCACCCTGCCATTGGCCAGTTTCGCGCCCTCCAGGTCGCCCGCGCGGTTGAGCGGGGCGAACTCGCCGGCAGCGAACTGGCCGATCCCTTCGACGATCGCCTCCACCATATCCGGGCTGGCAGCGGCGAAGCGGTCGTGGCGGGCCAGTTGCTCGATCCCGGCATTGACCCGGATCGCCAGGACCTGGTCGGCGGTCGGAGGGATGAAGTCAATCATGGCGCTTTTCCTTGGCTTTGTCGTCAACCGCCTATAGCGGGAGCGCATGACGGGCAAGGTCCAGATAGTTCCGGCCGATCCAGCGGGAATCGCCGCTGCCGCAGCGCTGCTGCGCGCTGGAGAGCTTGTCGCAGTGCCGACCGAGACGGTCTATGGCCTCGCCGCCCGCGCCGACAGCGAAGATGCCGTAGCGGCAATTTACCGCGCCAAGGGGCGGCCCAGTTTCAACCCGCTGATTGTCCATGTCGCGTCGAGCGAACAGGCCGAACAGATCGCCCTCTTTGACGACCGTGCGCGCAAGCTAGCGCAAGCGTTCTGGCCAGGCGCGCTGACATTGGTCCTGCCGCTGCGCGCAGATGCGCGAATCGCTTCAGCGGTGACCGCAGGACTAGCGACAATTGCACTGCGCTGCCCTGCCCACATGGCGATGCGGGCCTTGCTCAGCAAGGTTGGCCTGCCGCTGGCTGCACCTTCGGCCAATCGCTCGGGCGGGGTCAGCCCGACCACGGCCGAAC
Source organism: Novosphingobium sp. (assembly GCA_013822005.1). GTDB lineage: Bacteria > Pseudomonadota > Alphaproteobacteria > Sphingomonadales > Sphingomonadaceae > Novosphingobium. The sequence goes on from PNJT01000206.1 coordinate 1,612, forward strand.
ATGTCGCCGCATCGCTCGCCGGGCGGATCCCGCTGGTGCTCGATGGCGGGGCCTGTAGCGCCGGGTTGGAAAGCACGATTGTCGCCTTGCGCGACAATGGAACTTGGCAGCTCTTGCGGCTGGGGCCGATTGATGCGGCGCAGATTTCCGCGATTCTGGGTTCAGCTCCTGACGTCATGACCCGCCCCGAGATCGAAGCGCCAGGCCAACTGGCGAGCCACTATTCGCCTGGCAAGCCGGTGCGGCTGGATGCCAGCACGGCCGCGGCGGATGAATTCCTGATCGGGTTTGGCTCGGTTCCGGGCGAGGTCAGCCTCAGCCCGTCGGGCGATCCCGCCGAAGCGGCAGCGCGGCTCTATGCCTGCCTTCATCTGGCAGCAGCGGCGCCGCAGCCCAAAGTGGCTGTGGCGCCGATACCGGATCAGGGGATTGGCGCAGCCTTGAACGACCGGCTGCGCCGCGCCGCAGCTTAGGTGGCCGGTGCTTCAGGTGCCTTGGGCGGTTCCGGAGCCTTGGGCGCATCGCCATCCTTCTGCTGAACCGGGTTCTCGCAGACCAGCTTGCCCGATCCCATCGTGCTGACAGTGCAGCGGGCCCGGCCCTTTACGGTGACATTGCCCGAACCTGCAATGCTGGCATCGACATCGCCGTCAGAGGCGAAAGTGGTGCTGCCCGAACCGGCGATGGTAACGTCGGCCTTATCGACCTTGAGCGCATCCATCTGCGCCGAGCCGCTGCCGGCGATGGTCATGTCGAGGCTTTTCACATTGCCGGCCGCGCGGAAGTTGCCCGATCCGGCGATCGTCACCCCAAGCGATTCGCCCGCGACGCCATTGGATTCGATCGTACCCGATCCGGCGACCGTTACTTCGGCCTTGCTGGCCAGCTGCGCGGCAGAAATCTTGCCCGATCCGGCCATCACCACTTCGCGCGGAGCGGGCATGGTCACGTTGACGATCGCAACTTTGTCGCCCGAACCAAACATCTTGTCTTGCGGTGGATTGCCAGGCTGCCATCCTTGAGGCTGAAGCGGAGCTGGTCCGCAGCCTCGGGATCGCCCTCGACAGTGATCGCCAGCTTTTCGCCGGTGGTGACGCGGACCTCGTCGGGGCCTGCGAGGACCAGTTCTTCAGGTGCCTTGCCCGAAAGGTCGAGTTCGGCGAGCGGCTTTCCTTCTTCGCCGTTGAATGTCATCGTGCCGTCGCAGCCCGCGACCGCGCCCGCCAGGGCTACCGCGATGATCGGGCCAAGCGCCTTGGCGAAATTGCCGAACTTCAGTTTCATCAGCCGAACTCCCTTCTGTGTATTGGCGATATAATACGGCAATGCGGCCTGTGCAAGAGGCAACGAAAAAGGGCCGCCCCGACGGGACGGCCCTTTAGCGATTCGCTATGGCGGAAGGTTCAGGCCGTGGCCGCTTCCGCATAGTACTTGGGCGCATGCTCGTTGAGGATCGCGAGAATCTTCTTGAGCGCCGAAGGCTCATCGGTCTTTTCCATCGCCGCCAGTTCACGGGCCAGGCGCGAGCTGGCCGCTTCGAAGATCTGACGCTCCGAATAGCTCTGCTCGGGCTGGTCGTCGGCGCGGAACAGGTCGCGGGTCACTTCAGCGATCGAAACCAGGTCGCCCGAATTGATCTTGGCTTCGTATTCCTGGGCGCGGCGCGACCACATGGTGCGCTTGACCTTGGGCTTGCCCTTGAGCGTATCGAGCGCTTCGCGCAGCGTCTTGTC
>PNJT01000207.1 GCA_013822005.1 Novosphingobium sp.
GCCCGCAGCAAGGCAACCCAGCCGCTCACAGATAGCCTTCGATCGCCCGCACCATCGCCACATCGCGCTGGCTGAGGCCATCGGCGTCATGCGTGGTCAGCGTCACTTCGACCCGGTTGTAGACGTTGAACCATTCGGGATGGTGGTCGGCCTTGTCGGCATAGAGCGCGACGCGGGTCATGAAGCCGAAAGCCGCGTTGAAATCCTTGAACTTGAACGTGCGGACCAGCGCCTTGCCATCTTCGCGCAGGGTCCATGCCGGTGCTTCGGCAAGCAGCGCGGAGAGTTCGGTTTCGGTCAGGCGTGGGATCGACATGGCGTACTCCTTGGCAGGGCCGCAGCTTTCCCCTATCCGGCGAGCCCATGCAAGAGTGCCGCATCGCCGCGAATGATCTGGCTTGCCGCCGCGGCGATCGGCTGCTGTTTGCGGGGCTGTCGTTTGCGCTGGAAAGCGGGCAGGCGTTGCAACTGGTCGGCTCCAACGGGATCGGCAAGAGCAGCCTGATCCGGATCCTGGCCGGGCTGATGCCAGCCTACAGCGGGACCGTGGAACTGGCGGGCAGCGTCGGACTGGTCGATGAGCGCCCCGCGCTCGATCCGCACTTGCCACTCGGCAAGGCATTGGCCTTCTGGCAGCGGCTGGACGGCGCGCATGACAATCGGGCCGCGCAATTGGGCCTTTCCGACCTGATGGACGTGCCGGTGCGCTACCTTTCGACCGGGCAGAAGAAGCGCGCGGCCTTGGCCCGGTTGTGCGGACAGGCCGCGCCGGTCTGGCTGCTCGACGAACCGCTCAACGGGCTCGACACGCGCGGCACCGCACTGGTGATGGACATGGTGGCCGAGCATTGCCGCGAGGGCGGGATCGCGGTGCTCGCTTCGCACCAGCAATTCGAACTGTCGGGGATGCAGCGGGTCGAGCTTTCTGCCTTCCTCCCTTCCCCCTCGGGGAAGGGTCGGGGATGGGGGTTCAACGCCGATGTCGTACCCCCACCCCAACCCCTCCCCAGTGGGGAGGGGCTTTCATGAGCAGCCAGTTCCTCACCCTGCTGCGCCGCGACCTGGCGCAGTTGTTCCTGGGCGGACGGCGCGGCGGAGCTTTGCTGCCGGTGCTGTTCTTCCTGGCGGTGGCGATGCTCTATCCCTTCGCGGTCGGGCCCGACGCGCCCCTGCTGGGCAAGACCGGCGGCGGGATGATCTGGGTGGCGGCGCTGCTGGCGGCGATCCTGCCGCTCGACCGGTTGATCGAGCCCGATCTGGAACTCGGCATGTTCGATCAATGGGCGCTACGCGGGATCAGCGAGGAATGGCTGGTGACCGTGCGGATGCTGGCCCACTGGCTGAGCTTCGGCCCGCCGCTGATGCTGGCCGCCATTCCCGCCTCGGCGCTGGTCGGGATCGACGGCGAGAAGCTGCGACTGGTCGAACTGGGACTGCTGGCCGGCACCCCCGGCCTCGCCGCACTGGGCGTGATGATCGCAAGCATCACCGCCGGCCTGCGCGGCGGCGCGGCCTTGGGCGGGCTGCTGCTGATCCCGCTGGCGGTGCCGCTGATCGTGTTCGGCGCAGGCAGTCTCGCCACCGGCGGGACCAGTGGCCTGGCGCTGACCGGGGCGTTCAGCCTGGTGCTGTTGGCAATCACGCCGTTTGCGGCGGGGGCTGCGATCCGCGAGGGGCGGCGTTAAGAAGGAGTTCGCGCAAAGGCGCAAAGAGCGCAAAGATGTTGCGCTGAGCCGCAGGCTCCCTCACAAGCCTGACGAATCGCAGCCCGCAGCAATGGATCGGCAAAGCGGCTTCGCCGCGAACGACAGCCCTTGGCGTTCTTTGCGCCTTTGCGCGAACCAATCTAATAGGGCGGCTTATCCAGCCCCTTCGGGCTCGCGGTAAAGATCTCACACCCGTCCTCGGTGATCCCGATCGAGTGTTCGAACTGCGCCGACAAGGACCGGTCGCGGGTTACCGCCGTCCAGCCGTCCTCGAGCAGCTTCACCCCCGGCTTGCCGAGGTTGATCATCGGTTCGATCGTAAAGAACATCCCCGGCTTCAGCACCGGCCCGGTGCCCGCGCGGGCGGCGTGGACCACTTCGGGGGCGTCGTGGAACAGGCGGCCCAGGCCATGCCCGCAGAACTCGCGGACCACGCCGTAGCGGTGCCCTTCGGCATATTTCTGGATCGCAGCGCCAATATCGCCCAGGTGCTTGCCGGGCTTGGCCTGCTCGATCCCCAGCATCAGGCATTCATAGGTCACATCGACCAGCCGCCGCGCCTTGAGCGGGACATCGCCGACCAGGTACATCCGGCTGCTGTCGCCGTGCCAGCCATCGAGCAGCGGGGTCACGTCGATATTGACGATGTCGCCATCCTTCAGGACCTTGTCCGAGGGAATTCCGTGGCAAACCACGTGGTTGATCGAGATGCAGCACGAATGCGCATAGCCGCGATAGCCGAGAGTCGCCGGCACCGCGCCGCCATCCAGCGTCATCTGCCGCACGAAGTCATCCAGCTCACCCGTGGTCACCCCCGGCTTGACCAAGGGCACCAGCGCGTCGAGCGTTTCGGCAGCCAGCCGTCCGGCCTTGCGCATGCCTTCGAAGGCTTGCGCGCCATGCAGCTTGATCGTCCCATCGCGCAGCTGGGTCTCGTTATCGGCGACAGTTTGGTACTGAGTCATGCCGCGCCATATAGTCACGAATGACGCAAATGGCTATTGCCCCGCCGATGAATGACAAGAACGCCCTGATCCAGCCCGACCGCGACCAGCCCGCGGTGCCAATCCACCTGGTCGACAAGACCGGTTTCGAGGACTTCGTGAAGGGCCTCTCCGCCCCGCAGCGCGCAGCTTTGGCGGCGCAGAAGTTTGCGGGCGATGGCTATTCCTACGCGATCGTTCCGGACGGTGACGGCTGGTTCGTGGTCGCGGGCGTGGCCAACACTGACAGCCTTTCCAGCTGGTGCATGGCCAGACTGGCCGAGGCGCTCCCCGCCGGGACCTATCGCCGCGTGGGCGGAGAGCCGGGGCCGGCGCTGTTTGGCTGGGTCACCGGGCAGTACCGCTTCGACCGCTATCTCGCCAAGCCCGACGAGGAAGGCCCCCGCGTGCTGCTGACCAAGGATGTCGCCGCGATTGCCCCGGTGCTGGCCGAAGCCGAAGCCACCGCGCTGGTCCGCGATCTGGTCAACACCCCGGCCGAGGACATGGGCCCGGCCCAGCTGGAACACGAAGCCCAGCTGCTCGCCAAGGCCCACGGCGCGGAATTCAAGGTCACCCACGGCGATGCGCTGGAACGCGGCTTTCCGATGGTCCATTCGGTCGGCCGCGCCGCCGCGCGCAGCCATGC
>PNJT01000208.1 GCA_013822005.1 Novosphingobium sp.
TGGATATAGAGCGCGCGGGCCATAAACTAATCCTAGCACCCATTCGCTCGTCATTGCGAGCGCAGCGAAGCAATCCAGAGCGGTTTACGCGACTCCTGGATTGCTTCGCTGCGCTCGCAATGACGAACGGTGGTTAGCCAAATTGCTCCGCGACCAGCTTGGCAAAGGCGTCGGCGCGGTGGCTTATGCCGTGCTTCTCTTCGGGATCATGCTCGGCAAAGGTGCGGCTGTAGCCCAGCGGTACGAACACCGGGTCATAGCCGAACCCCATGGTCCCGCGCGGCGGCCAGGTGAGGGTGCCATTGGCGCGGCCCTCGAAAACCGCGCAGTCGCCATCGGGCCAGGCAATCGCCAGAACGCAGGCGAAGTGGCAGCTACGGTCCACTTCGGGCCCCAGTTCGGCCAGCATGCCTTCGACCTTGCCCATCGCCATGTACCAGTCGCGCCCCGGCGGGCCTTCGAACCACTGCCGCTCGGCCCAGTCGGCGGTATAGACCCCGGGCCGACCGCCAAGTGCTTCAACGCAGAGCCCGGAATCGTCGGCTAGCGCCGGAAGGCCTGAACCTTCGGAAGCTGCCCTGGCTTTCAGCAAGGCATTCTCGACAAAGGTCTTCCCGGTCTCGGCCGGTTCGGGCAGGCCCAGCGCCCCGGCCGAAATGCAGTTCAACCCATAGGGCGCCAGCAAGGCCCCGATTTCCTTGAGCTTGCCCGCATTGTGCGTGGCGATGACAATGGTGCCAGAAAGCTGAGCCATTTCAAACTACCTCGTCGCCACTGCGCAGGCAGGGGCCCATCCGACCTTGCCTTTTCGCGCGAGGTTCGATGGATCCCCGCCTTCGCGGGGATGACGGAGATTGGTGACGTTCATCCGACCGCATCCGCCTGGCCTGCGAAGATCCGCTCACAGCCGATCCGGGCGAGCCGCAGCAGGCGCAGCAGGGCTTCTTCGTCATAGGTTGCGCCTTCGGCGGTGGCCTGGACTTCGGCGATCTGCCCGCCTTCGATCAGCACGAAGTTGGCATCGGCATCGGCCGCGCTGTCTTCGTCATAGTCAAGGTCGAGCACCGGGTTGCCCTTGAAGATCCCGCAGCTGACTGCCGCGACCTTGCGGGTCAGCGGATCTTCGGTAATCGCACCTGCGGCCATCAGCTTGTCCACCGCGATCCGCAGCGCGACCCAGGCGCCGGAAATCGCCGCAGTGCGCGTGCCGCCATCGGCCTGGATCACGTCGCAATCGAGCGTGATCTGGCGTTCGCCCAGCTTCTTGAGATCAGTCACCGCGCGAAGCGAGCGCCCGATCAGCCGCTGGATTTCCTGCGTCCGCCCGCTTTGCTTGCCCTTGGCCGCCTCGCGGCTGCCGCGGGTGTGAGTGGCGCGGGGCAGCATCGAATACTCCGCCGTCACCCAGCCTTCGCCCTTGCCGCGCAGCCATGGCGGCAGCCGCTCTTCGACCGAAGCGGTGCAGATCACCTTGGTATGTCCGAACGAGACCAGCACCGACCCTTCGGCGTGCTTGGTGTAATTGGGCTCGAAACTGAGAACGCGCATCTCGTCGGGCGCGCGGCCGGAAGGTCGCATAGGGTTCTCCGAAAAATCGCCCAGTCCCGTTCGTCCTGAGCCTGTCGAAGGACCGTCCTTACTTGCTGCGACACAGAAAGAAAGGGCAGTCCTTCGACAAGCTCAGGACAGACGGGTAAGGGGAGGAAGGAATCAGACCATGACAAGCCTCCCGATCACCGAACTCAACGCCCGCGCCCGCGAGATATTTCGCCTGGTGGTAGAGGGCTATCTGACGAGCGGGCAGGCGGTGGGGTCGAAAACGCTGGCGGGGTCTGCGCCGCTGAACCTGTCGCCCGCCTCGATTCGTTCGGTGCTGCACGAGCTGGAAGGGCTGGGCCTGCTGGCCGCACCGCATACATCTGCGGGGCGCTTGCCGACCGAGCAGGGCCTGAGGTTGTTCGTCGACGGGATGATGCAGGTGGCTGAGCCGACGCTTGAGGAGCGGGCGGCGATCGAAAGCCGCTTGGCCCAGCCGGGGCCGATCGAGGCGGCGCTAACCGCCACCAGCACTCTTTTGTCCGAACTGTCGGCCGCCGCCGGAGTGGTGATGGTGCCGCGGCGCGAACCGCGACTGGCGCAGTTGCAGCTGGTCCCACTGGGCCCGGGGCAGGCGCTGGCGGTGCTGGTCGGGATCGATGGGATCATTGAGAACCGTGTCGTCGCGGTGCCCAGCGATCTGCCGCTTTCAGCATTGGAGCAGGCATCGAACTACATCTCATCGCACCTTGGCGGGCGAACTCTGGCCCAAGCCGTGCAGGCGATCCGCGCCGAGATTTCCGGCGGGCGCAGCGCGCTCGATTCGGCAAGCCGCGATCTGGTTGAGCGGGGCCTGGCGGTGTGGAGCGAGGATGCCGCCAACCGCCCGGTGCTGATCGTGCGCGGGGCCTCCAACTTGCTCGACGAAAGCGCGTTGGGCGATCTGGAGCGGGTCCGCCAACTCCTCGACGATCTGGAAAACAAGCAATCGGTTGCCGACCTGCTCTCCGCCGCGCGCGAGGCTGAGGCGACGCGGATTTTCATCGGCTCGGAGAACCGGCTGTTCGCGCTGTCGGGCTCTTCGGTGATCGCTTCGCCCTATCGCGACCGCGAGGGCAGGGTGGTCGGCGTAGTGGGGGTTATCGGCCCGACGCGGTTGAATTATGCGCGGCTAGTCCCCATGATCGACTTCACAGCCCAATCGCTGGGCAAATTGATCGGTTAAGACAGGTTTTTGGATAAGATGAGCGACGAGAAGAAGCCGCAGGGCGACCCGGCGGTGGAAGCCGAACTGGCAGGCGTGCCCGCAGACATGATCGACCTTGAGCAAGCGGAAGATTCGCTGGACGACGCGCTGGCGCACCTCAAAAACAATCTTGAAGCCGCACGCCAGGACATCCTCTACGCCAAGGCCGAAACGCAGAACGTGCGCCGCCGCCTGGAAAAGGACGTGGCCGACGCCAAGGCCTATGCCGCAACCGGCTTTGCCCGCGACATGCTGAGCGTGGCGGACAACCTTTCCCGCGCCTTGGATGCCATTCCTCAGGAACTGCGTGAGGATGAGAAGTGGAAGAACCTGGTCGCCGGGATCGAAGCCACCGCGCGCGAGCTCGACAAGGTGTTCGGCCACAACGGCATCACCCGCATCGCCGCAACCGGGCTGCCGCTTGACCCGAACCAGCACCAGGCCATGCTCGAAGTGCCCAGCAACGAAGCCGCGCCGGGGACGGTGCTGCAGGAATTGCAGGCTGGCTACATGATCAAGGACCGCTTGCTGCGCCCGGCGATGGTGGCGGTGGC
>PNJT01000209.1 GCA_013822005.1 Novosphingobium sp.
CCCCTTCGCCGGATCCTCGGCATAGAGCCGCGCTTCCATCGCCCAGCCGTTGATGCTGAGTTCTTCCTGCTTGAGCGGAATCGCCTCCCCCGCCGCCACGCGCAATTGCCATTCGACCAGATCGACTCCGGTGATCTCCTCGGTCACCGGATGTTCGACTTGCAGCCGGGTGTTCATTTCCATGAACCAAATCCGGTCGGCCCTCAGCCCTTCCGAAGCATCGGCGATGAATTCGATCGTGCCCGCGCCTTCATAGTTGACCGCTTGCGCCGCACGCACCGCTGCGCCGCAGACCGCCTCGCGGGTCGCTTCGTCCATGCCGGGGGCGGGGGCTTCCTCGATCACTTTCTGGTGGCGGCGCTGCAAGGAACAATCGCGTTCGAACAAGTGGACGACATTGCCGTGGCTGTCGCCGAAGACCTGGACCTCGATGTGGCGGGGGGAGAGGATGTATTTCTCGATCAGGACGTGGGCATTGCCGAACGAAGCGCTGGCCTCGCGCTGGCAGGAGGCGAGGCTGTCGGCGAAGTCCGCAGCCTGCTCGACCAGCCGCATCCCTTTGCCGCCGCCGCCGGCCACCGCCTTGATCAGCACCGGATAGCCGATCTTTCCGGCCTCCCCGGCCAGCACCGCCGGGTCCTGATCTGCGCCCATATAGCCCGGCGTCACCGGCACGCCCGCCGCCTGCATCAGCGCCTTGGCCGCGTCCTTCAGCCCCATCGCCTCGATGCTGGCGGGCTTGGGGCCGACCCAGATCAGCCCGGCGTCGATCACCGCCTGCGCGAAGGCAGCGTTTTCCGAAAGGAAGCCGTAGCCCGGGTGGATCGCTTCGGCTCCGCTGGCCTTGGCGGCGGCAATGATCTTGTCCCCCACCAGGTACGATTCGCGCGCCGGGCTGGGGCCGATGTGGACCGCCTCGTCGGCTTGCCGCACATGCAGCGCCCTGGCATCGGCGTCCGAATAGACCGCCACCGTGCGAATCCCCATTTCGCGGGCGGTGCGGATGATCCGGCAGGCGATTTCGCCGCGGTTGGCGATCAGCAGAGTGGAAAACATGGTGCTATCGCTAGAGCGCATCGCGTTCGCCCGCAATGCCCCTTGCACTTGGCCGCGCCCGACACTAGAGCGACGCCCAAATCTAGGCGCTTTACCCAACGGGGCATTCAGGATGGCAGACCGCTTCAATACCATCGCCGGCTGGACATTGTTTTCCGGCGTTGTCGCTCTGGGCCTTTCGAGCCTGAGCGCGCACTATTTCCAGGCCGGCAAGGTCGAACCCGTCGCGGAAGAAGAAGCCGAAGGGCCCAAGAAGGACGAAGTGCCGATCGAAGCCCTGCTGGCCAGCGCCGACATGGCCAAGGGCGAAGCTTCCTTCAAGAAGTGCGCCAGCTGCCACACCGGCGATCAGGGCGGGGCCGACGGGCTGGGTCCGAACCTGTTCGCGATCATGGGCAAGGGTATGGCCGGCGGCAGTTTTGCCTATTCCGATGCGCTCAAGGGCAAGGGCGGCAGTTGGGACTGGGCCAGCATGAACTCATGGCTGATCAGCCCCAGCGCTTTCGTGCCGGGCACCAAGATGAGCTTCGCCGGGATCAGCGATCCGCAGGAACGCGCCAACCTGATGGTCTATCTTAATTCGAAGGGTTCGAACCTGGCCTTGCCGCCGGTGCCCGAGAAGAAGGAAGGCGCCGCGCCTGAGGCCGCCGCCGTGGTTGGCGATGCCGCCAAGGGCCAGAAGAGCTTTGCCAAGTGCGCTTCGTGCCACACGGTCACCCCGGGCGGTGCGGAGGGTATCGGTCCGAACCTGGCGGGTATCGTTGGCAAGGGCGTTGCTGCGGGCAGCTTTGCCTATTCGGACAGCCTCAAGGGCAAGGGCGGCACCTGGGATGAAGCCACGCTCAACGCCTGGCTGGAAAGCCCCGGCAAGTTCGCGGCTGGCAACAAGATGGCCTTTGCCGACATGCCCGATGCGCAGGAACGCGCCAACATTATCGAATACCTCAAGACCGCGAAGTAAGCGTTCGGCTGGTTACGCAAGGGGCGGGGCCGCAAGGCTCCGCCCTTTTGCATTGGAAGCTTTCGCGCTGGTACAACCCTCTCTAATGGCCTGAACCCATGTCCAATCGCCGCACCTTCGCCATCATCTCGCACCCTGACGCGGGCAAGACCACGCTGACCGAAAAGCTGCTGCTGCAAGGCGGGGCGATCCACCTGGCCGGGCAGGTCAAGGCGCGTGGGCAAGCGCGGCGGGCGCGGTCTGACTGGATGAAGATCGAGCAGCAGCGCGGAATCTCGGTCACCAGCTCGGTGATGACGTTCGAACGCGACGGGGTGACCTTCAACCTGCTCGATACCCCGGGCCACGAAGACTTTTCCGAAGACACTTACCGCACGCTGACCGCGGTCGATTCGGCGATCATGGTGATCGATGCGGCCAAAGGGATCGAGCCGCAGACCCGCAAGCTGTTCGAGGTCTGCCGCTTGCGCTCGGTGCCGATCATTACATTCGTCAACAAGGTCGACCGCGAAGGACGCTCGGTGTTCGAGACGCTGGACGAGGTTGCCGATGCGCTGGCGCTCGATGTGGTGCCGATGTCCTGGCCGATCGGAATGGGCGGCGAGTTCAAGGGCGTGCTCGATTTCGCGACGAACACGATCAGCCGCCCCGAAGGTGACAGCCGCGAATTCCTGGGCAAGGTCACTCCGGCCGATGACATCCCGGCTGACATCGGCGAGGAGATCGAACTGGCGCAGGGCGGCTATCCCGCCTTCGATATCGAGGCCTATCGTCACGGCGATATGACCCCGGTCTATTTCGGCTCGGCGCTCAAGAATTTCGGCGTTGCCGAACTGATCGACGCGATCGCCAAATATGCCCCGCCGCCGCGCCCGCAGCCCAGTGATCAGGGCACGATCGAGCCGACGGGCAAGGAAGTGACCGGCTTCATCTTCAAGGTCCAGGCCAATATGGACCCGATGCACCGCGACCGGATCGCGTTCATGCGGCTGGTCTCGGGCACCTTCAAACGCGGCATGAAGCTCACCCCCTCGGGCAGCGGCAAGCCGGTGGCGATCCATTCGCCGATCCTGTTCTTCGCGCAGGACCGCGAAATTGCCGATAGCGCCGAACCGGGCGATATCATCGGCATTCCCAACCACGGCACGCTCAAAGTGGGCGATACCCTGAGCGAGACCAACAAGGTCCGCTTCACCGGCCTGCCCAACTTCGCGCCCGAAATCCTGCGCCGGGTGGCGCTGAA
>PNJT01000210.1 GCA_013822005.1 Novosphingobium sp.
CCCGATAATGTCGCCCGGCAGCAGCTTTTCGAGTTCGGCAGCCACGTCGGGTCCGCTCAGGATCAGCTGGCCCATGTGGCTGACATCGAACAGCCCGGCATGGCTGCGCGTCCATTCGTGTTCGGCGACGATCCCCCCGAACGGGCCGGTGTACTGGATCGGCATTTCATAGCCGGCGAAGGGCACCATGCGCGCGCTGCGCGCCCTGTGCCACGCATCGAGCGGCAGGCTTTCCAGCGGCAGCTCTTCAAATTCGTCTTCGTCGCTCAAATCACCGTTCCCCGCACAAGGCACGCTGCGCTTCACCAGTGAAACGCGATGCTGCGTGCCCCCTCTGTCGGGAAACCTGAGAGCTTTACCGGATAGAGATCCGGCGTTCCCCTTCGGTGGCGCCCCTTGGGAGAAGCGCGCTTTCCAGAGTGTCAGACCCTTTCGCGGTCCTTCTGCCTGAGAGATTCCGGGGCGGTTGCTCCTTCGGCGTCCTGCGGCAATGCAGGAACTCTCCCACGAAAGGTTTACCGGAATCGCTTCCGGTTGACACATCGCCCTTCGCGCAAGCGCGCTTCCCCGTCAATGTCCCGCTTGCCGCAACCACGGGAAAAATCCGTTTGCCTGTTCCGCCCATGAGGCTATTCCCTCGGCGAGGCGGGGAGCACACCATCGATGACAATCTCAGAAATCTTCCTGATTGCGCTGTTGATCATCTTCGCGGTGCCGTGGCTGTTCTGGCGGCTGCTGCGCACCGATTACTGGGCGCCGCTGGTGGTGGTCCAGATCATCGGCGGCATCCTGCTCGGCCCCGGAGTGCTGGGGGCCGCATTCCCCGACTACTACGCCTTCATTTTCCGGCCCGAGGTGATCGGCGCGCTCAACGGCATCGCCTGGTGGGCGGTGATGCTGTTCGTGTGGATCGCGGGGATCGAACTCGACCTGTCGCAGGCGTGGAAGCACCGGCGCGAAACGGGCATTACCGCAGGCCTGGCGCTGGGCGTGCCGCTGGTGCTGGGCGCGCTGGCGGCTGCCCTGCTGCTGCAATGGCCCGGTTGGCGCGGGCCGAATGGGGCGCAGTGGCAGGCGGTGCTGGGCATCGGCATGGCCTGCGCGGTCACCGCGCTGCCGATCCTGGTCTTGTTCATGGAGAAGCTGGAGATCCTGCGCACGCCGCTGGGCCAGCGCATCCTGCGTTATGCCAGCCTCGATGATATTGCGATCTGGGGCGTGCTCGCGCTGATCCTGCTCGACTGGGAGCGGATCGGGCGGCAGGCGCTGTTCCTTGTCGGCTTCGCATTTGCCGCCTGGCTCATCCGCCACCTGGTCCAGCGGATCGATGAGGCGGACCGCTGGCCCGCCGGGCTGATCTGGCTGGCCTTGTGCGGACTGGCGGGCGACTGGGCGGGCCTGCACTTCATGGTCGGCGCGTTTCTCGCCGGGGTGGTGCTCGATGCGCGCTGGTTCGGCCTCGAGGCGATGGACCGTTTCCGCGCGGTCGTGCTTCTGACCATGATGCCGGTGTTTTTCCTCTCCACGGGCCTGCGTACGCAGTGGGAAGGCGGCGGAATGGCGGTATTCGCGGCGGCGGCCCTGCTGCTGGCGGCGGCGGTGGCGGGCAAGCTGATGGGCCTGGGGCTGGCGGGCCGTATCCTCGGCTGGCAGCGCGGTGAGGCTGCGCTGATCGGCTGGCTGCTCCAGACCAAGGCGCTGATCATGATCATCTTCGCCAACATCCTGCTCGACAAGGGGGTGATAACCAGCACCAGTTTCACCGCACTGCTGCTGATGGCGGTGGGCAGCACCATGCTGACGGTGCCGATGGCGCAGCCCCTTTTGGAGCGTCTGGCCAATATCCGCCGCCGCGCGGCCTGACCCGTTCCCTCGCGCCGGTCTGCAATGTGGAGGGCGCTTTTCAGATTCGCTTCGGCGTAGTATGCTGAAAACATGGGGCCACCGGGCCACTTTGGCCTTGCGACCCCTTGAAGGGGTGTGGGACGATGAAGCAAGCTGTTGTACTAGCCTCGGCGTTGAGCCTGGCGCTGGGTAGCGGTGCGGCGCTGGCGCAGGATAATGTCGCCTATGTCGGGACCGGCCTGTTCGGCGAGAACGAGACTGGCAAGGGCGCGGGCGAGGAGGCGAGCGGGGACTTCTCCGCCGAGCTTGACATGGGCAAGGGGCGGCTATGCTATATGCTCGAGGTTGACGGGCTGGATGAGGTCACGGGCGCGCATATCCACGAGGGCGGCAAGGGCAATGATGGCCCGCCGGTGCTCACCCTGCAGCTGGCGGGCCCGAGCGGCGACGACATCTGCGTCGCTGTCGACAGGGAGCTGCTGACGAACATGGCGCGCAACAAGGCACGGTACTACGTCAACGTGCATACGGTGGCCTTTCCCGACGGCGCCATCAGGGGCCAGCTAAGCGATTAGGGGGCGGGGGGAACGCCCTCAAGTGGCGGAGCGGTAGGGCGGACAGGAGCGCCCTCAAGCAGCGGAGCGGTAGGGCGGACAGGAGCTCCCTCAAGCAGCGGAGCGGTAGGGCGAACAGGAGCGCTTTCGATCAGCTCAAGTTCGACCAGTGCGTGGCCGCTGCGGACGATATCGATCTCCTCGGCAGCGGCGCGGCTCAGGTCGATCACCCGTCCGCCGGTAAACGGGCCGCGGTCGTTGATCCGCACCACGACCTGGCGCTGGTTGCGCGGGTTGGTGACGCGAACAAGGCTGCCGAAGGGTAATGTGGGGTGCGCGGCGGTGAGTGCGAACTTGTCGAAACTCTCGCCGCTGGCGGTGCGGCGACCATGGAACCGGTCGCTGTAGTAGGATGCCATGCCCTGGCCCAGTGGGCGCGGTTCCGCATCGGCAGAGGGCCTGGCAGGCAGGGCTGGGGCGGCAAACTCGGCAAAGGCCCGATCAAAGGAGCCGTCGCTTGTTTGCGCCTGCCCCGGCTGCGAGGAAAAACAGCACAGCAGCAGCGTGGGGGCAACCAACCGGAAAACAGCCCGGTGAGGCTTCAGGGCGCGCTTGCCGTCCATGCCTCGGCACTAAACTCATGCGGGAGAAGGGTAAATCGGCGCACAATCGGCCTGTCGCGGCAGAAAAGCCGCCCGTCGCATTATCGGGGAAAACCCAAGGCTCGAACATCAGCCCAAACGCAAATGGGGGCCCAAACGCAAATGGGGGCCCAAACGCAAATGGGGCCCAAACGCAAATTGGGCCGAAATGCAAATGGGGCCGGCATTGCTG
>PNJT01000211.1 GCA_013822005.1 Novosphingobium sp.
GAGGCCTGCTTGGGCCAGGAGACCCAGACCTGGCCATCGCTGGCGATCTGGTGACGCAGCGCGTTCAGGCGCTCGTCCAGCACGGCGCGTTCGGTCACGAAGATGTGCGCGGCATCGATGCCCTTGGCGGGATCGTCAACGAAAGTCAGTTCCAGCGCATATTCGGCGATTTCGTCGAACACATGCTCAGGCATGGCATCGAACCACACCCGCATTCCGTCGCGCAGCGAGAGCTTTTTGGCGAGGGGAGCGCCGGAATAGCCTGAACTCACGCGACTGCTCCTTTTCCCTATCCAACTCTACCTAAACCGTCGCCCCGGACTTGATCCGGGGCCCCGCTTTTCTTCTGCTACCTCCCCGCCAAACGCAAGGTTGGAAGAAGGCAGCGGGGCCCCGGGTCAAGCCCGGGGCGACGGAAGTTGATTGGTTGGTGCCTAACCTTCCATCCAGTCGCGGAAGAAGGCTTCGTTGGATTGGCGCAAATCTGCCAGCGACACGGACTGGCGCTTTCCGCCATCGACCCATTCGAAAGTGCAGGCATCGCCGCCAGTCTGGCCGACCGGCACCGCGATCAGCCCGGCGGCGTCGGCCTTGGCCTTAATCGCGAGGAAGTCCTTGGCCGTCACGACATAACGGCCCTGATCTTCGCCAAAATAGAGTCCAGCGAGCGGTGGCAGGTTGGGGGCGATATGGCTGACGAAGCCGATGTTTCCGGCCAGCGCCATTTCGGCCATCGCGACTGCCGCGCCGCCGTCGGCGCAGTCATGCACCGCGCTGACCAGCCCATCGGCGATCAGTGCGCGTACCAGTTCGCCAGCGGTGCGTTCCTTGGCGAGATCGACCGCCGGCGGCGCGCCGTATTCGCGGCCGTGCAATTCGCGCAGCCACAGCGACTGGCCGAGGTGGCCTGAGGAATGGCAAATCAGGACGATCATTTCGCCCTCGGCCTTGAACCCGATCGTCGCCATCTTCTCATGGTCGGCCATCAACCCAACCCCGCCAATCGCCGGGGTCGGCAGGATGGCCGAGCCACCGCCCGTCGCCTTGCTCTCGTTGTACAGGCTGACATTCCCGCTCACGATCGGGTAATCCAGCGCCCGGCAAGCATCCCCCATGCCGCGCAGACACTCGACGATCTGGGCCATGATTTCAGGCCGCTGCGGGTTGGCGAAGTTGAGGCAATTCGTGATTGCCAAGGGCTTGGCGCCAACTGCTGACAAGTTGCGGTAGGTTTCCGCGACCGCCTGCTTGCCGCCCTCGTAGGGGTCGGCATAGCAATAGCGCGGAGTGCAGTCGGTGCTGATTGCCAGCGCCTTCTTATGCCCGTGGATCCGCACCACCGCCGCATCGCCGCCGCTCTTTTGCAGCGTGTCCGCGCCAACCTGGCTGTCGTACTGTTCCCAGATCCAGCGCCGGCTGGCGAGATCGGGGCAGGCCATCAGCTTGAGCAGGTCCGCGGCAATATCCGTACTTTCGGGCACATCGCCCAGCGGCGCAACCTTGGCCCAGGCCTTGTAGTCTTCAAGGCTGAGCGCGGGCCGATCATAGAGCGGCGCGTCCTCGGCGAGCGGGCCAAGCGGAATGTCGCAGACCGTCTCGCCCTGCCAGGTCAGCACCATGTGGCCAGTATCGGTGACTTCGCCGATCACCGCGAAATCGAGTTCCCACTTCCTGAAGATCGCCTCAGCCATCGGCTCCTTGCCGGGCTTGAGCACCATCAGCATGCGCTCCTGGCTCTCGCTCAGCATCATCTCGTAAGGCGTCATGCCCTCTTCGCGGCACGGCACCTTGTCCATGTCGAGAATGATCCCGGCCTTGCCGTTGGTGGCCATTTCGACCGAACTGGAGGTCAGTCCCGCCGCGCCCATGTCCTGGATCGCGACGATTGCATCGGTCGCCATCAGTTCCAGGCAAGCCTCGATCAGCAGCTTTTCGGTGAAGGGATCGCCGACCTGCACGGTCGGGCGCTTTTCTTCCGAATCCTCACCGAAGTCGGCGCTGGCCATGGTCGCGCCGTGGATCCCGTCGCGGCCGGTCTTGGAGCCGACATAGACGATCGGATTGCCGATCCCGGTGGCGGCGGAGTAGAAGATCTTGTCGGTATCGGCGATCCCCACGGTCATCGCGTTGACCAGGATGTTGCCGTCATAGGCGGGGTGGAAATTGGTCTCGCCGCCGACAGTCGGCACGCCGACGCAGTTGCCGTAGCCGCCGATCCCCGCGACCACGCCTTTGACCAGCGACTTCATCTTGGGATGATCGGGCCGGCCAAAGCGCAGCGCGTTCATGTTCGCCACCGGCCGTGCGCCCATGGTGAAGACATCGCGCAGAATCCCGCCCACGCCGGTCGCCGCACCCTGGTAGGGTTCGATGTAGCTGGGGTGGTTGTGCGATTCCATCTTGAAGATCGCCGCCTGGCCATCGCCGATGTCGATCACGCCGGCGTTCTCGCCGGGTCCGCAGATCACCCAGGGGGCTTCGGTGGGCAGCTTCTTGAGGTGCAGGCGGCTCGATTTGTAGCTGCAATGCTCGGACCACATGACCGAGAAGATCCCCAGCTCGACCATGTTCGGCTCGCGCCCCAGGGCATGCAGCACGCGCGCGTATTCTTCTTCGGACAGCCCGTGCTGGGCGACGACTTCGGGAGTGATTTCGGACATGCCGCGCGCATAGCCGCGTGCGGCCCTGAGGGCTAGCCCGAACGCGCGGGTTTTCGGGCGCTTTTCCCCATCCACCACGCCGCCAGTGTGGCCAGGCCAAAGGCAAAGAAGGCCAGCACACTGGTTCCGGCGGTGACTTCGCTCTCAACCGGGCCGAACCAGTTGATCGCCTGAAGCACCAGCAGCACTCCGCCGAGCACCAGCGCGCGGCCCGGCGCGGGGTTGCGCGCCTTCCAATACCACCACAGCGCACCGAAAGTGAGGGCGAGCTCGAGCGGCATTTCGATCCATGGATGGTTCCATAGGCCAAGGCCAAGCTTGGGCGGCGAACCAGCGAGCGTCAGGTCGGGAACATGGACCAGCAGGTCAAGGAACCAGTGCGACAGCACCACGCCAGCCCCGATCAGCGCACCCGCCTTGTCGCGCAGCACCAGCGAGCGCGCCAGCCACACCGCTCCGGCAAAGGCGGTCGCACCCAGCAGGCTGTGGGTGTATGGCATGTGATAGAGGTCCATCGGGTTCATCACGCTGATCCCGGGGGAAAAGCGCATCTGCTCCACCCCCAGTAGC
>PNJT01000212.1 GCA_013822005.1 Novosphingobium sp.
GAGGCCCGCGCAGTGGCCCAGCTCTATGAAAGCGACCGCGAATTCCGCGATCACGTCAGCCGCTACATCCACGATTTCGAAGCGATGTTGCGCCAGCTGCTGTCAACACGCGATGGCCATGCGCTGGGGGTTACGCTGCTGTCCTCGGACATGGGCAAGCTCTATGTCGCGCTGGCCCAGGCGATCGAGCGGCTGCGTAACTAGAGATAGTTGGTAATGTTGATGTCATCAACGGTGATCCAGCCGTTGACGAAGTTCGCGTAATAGAGCCCGAACAGCACCACTGAGAGCACGGTCGCGCGCTGGGCGATGCGTTTGGCGTCGAAGTTGACCGGCGCACTGCTGACCTGGCCGGGCACCAGTTCGGCCCCATCGTCATCGTGGCTGCGGATGCCGAACGGCATCACCAGGAAGGCGCTCATCACCCAGAACAGCAGCATGATCGCCAGAATCGAAGTCAGTTTCATCTCAATGATCCGCCAGAATGACCCGCACTTGCGGTTTCTTGCCCGACCAGCGCTGGGCAGCGCGGCGCGCGGCTAGCCGGGCGGCCTCGACCACCACGTCGCGGTCGTGGCGCTGCCCGCCCTTGAGCTTGGACAACGCGACTTTCACGTCCTGCTGCGCTTCCTCAACGAATTCGTCGTAGTCCTCATCGAGCGGCAGGCCGATGGACTCGACGTGGACCCGGCCCTTGCCGTCAAGCACCACGATCGCCAGGCCATTCTGGGCCAGGCGGCGGCGCATCACCATCGCCTCGCCATCGGCCGGGCTGATGATATCGCCGTCAAGGATCAGGCGCCCGGCGCGGACCTCGTCGATCTTGCCGGGTTTTCCGGGGGCGAGGCGGACCAGATCGCCATTCTCCTGGACCACGACCTGCTTGATCCCGCAGCTCTTGCCCAGCCGCCCCTGCTCTTTCATGTGCCGCACTTCGCCGTGGACCGGCACCAGGATCTGCGGGCGGATCCAGCTGTAGAGCGCTTCAAGTTCAGGGCGGCCGGGGTGGCCGGAGACGTGGATTTCGCTCTGGCGATCCGTCACCATCACAACGTCGCGCGCGGCAAGGCGGTTCTGGATCCGCCCGATTGCCAGCTCGTTGCCGGGGATCTGGCGGCTGGAGAACAGCACTACATCGCTTGCTTCCAGCGCGATCGGGTGGGTATCCTCGGCGATCCGGGCCAGCGCGGCGCGGGCCTCGCCCTGCCCGCCGGTCGCCAGGATCAGGACTTCGCCGCGCGGCAAGGACATGGCGGTGTCAAAATCAACCCGCTCGGGCAGATCGAGCAGATAGCCACAGGCCTGCCCGGTGCGGATGATCCGGTCGAGCGAACGCCCCGCCACACACAGCTTCCGGTTGGTCGCCTTGGCCACTTCGCCCAGCGTCTGCAGCCGGGCGACATTGGAGGCGAACGTGGTGACCACCACCCGCTTGCCGTGATGGCGCGCCACCTCTTCCAGCAAAGCCGTTCGAACCGCGCCTTCGCTGCCCGAGGCCTTGGGATTGAAGACATTGGTCGAATCGCAGACCAGCGCGAGCACGCCCGCATCGCCAATCGCGGTCAGTTCCTGCTGGGTCGCCGGGGTGCCGATCAGCGGCTCGTCATCGAGCTTCCAGTCGCCGGTGTGGAAGATGTTGCCATAAGGCGTATCGATCAGCAGCGCGTTGCCCTCGGCAATCGAGTGCGCCAGTGGGACATAGCGGATGCCGAACGGGCCCAATTCGAACCGGTCGAGGTGATCGATCACATTGAGCGTGATCTCCTTGGCGTTCCCGGCTTCCTCCAGCTTCTCATTGACCAGCTTGGCAGTGAACGGCGTGGCATAGAGCGGCACACCCAGTTCCTGCGCGAAATAGGGCACCGCGCCGATGTGATCCTCGTGCGCGTGGGTCAGGACGATCCCGATCAGGTCCTTGCGGCGTTCCTCGATGAAATCGAGGTCGGCGAAGACCAGTTCGGTTCCGGGATATTCGTTGGCACCGAAAGTCATCCCCAGATCGACCATCAGCCACTTGCCATCGCAGCCATAGAGATTGACGTTCATGCCAATCTCGCCCGAGCCGCCGAGCGCGCAGAACAGCAGTTCCTTGCCTGGCTTCACGATGCTCCGTCCCGGTTGGCGTACAACAAGGCAATTCCTCTCAAGGTCAGGTCGGGTTCGACCCTGTCAAACAGGTCGGCGTGGGCCTGGAACAGCGGGGCAAGGCCCCCGGTGGCGATAACTTTGACCGGGCGGGCAATTTCAGCCTTCATCCGCGCGATCATGCCTTCGATCATGCTGACATAGCCCCAGTAGATCCCGATCTGCATCTGACCCACGGTATCGCGGCCGATCACGCTTTGCCCTGGCGGGGGCTCGATCGCGATCCGCGGCAGCATGGCAGCGGCGTTGTAGAGCGCATCGAGCGACAGGCTGACCCCGGTGGCGATCGATCCGCCCATATAGGCCCCGTCCGCGCCGATATGATCGAAGGTGGTGGCGGTGCCGAAGCTGATCACGATCTTGTCGCCTGCTTCCAGCGCCTGCGCGGCAATGGCGTTGACGGCGCGGTCGGCCCCCAGCGCCTTGGGTTCATCGACTTTCAGCGCGATGCCCCATTCGACCGGCGCACGTCCGCCGATCAAGGCCTCGATCCCGAAATACTTCTGCGCGAGTTCCTGCAGGTTGTGCAGCGCGCGCGGGACGACCGAGGCGATCACTGCCGCGCTGACATCGGCGCGCGCAAAGCCTTCCATCCGCAGCAACTGATCGAGCCAGACCGCATATTCATCGGCGGTGCGTTTGACGTCGGTGGCAAGCCGCCAGCGTTGCACGATCGCGCCGTCATCGCCGACCAGCGCGAACTTCACATTGGTATTGCCGTTGTCGATCGCCAGCAACATGGCGGTCTCCTTATGCCAGGCGGACCTCGCCCGCGTGAATTGTGCGCGTGGTGCCGTCTGCGAGCCGCAGTTGCAAGGCTCCATCGCTGGCGAGCCCTGCAAATGTGCCTTGCAGCGGCGTTTCGCCGGGTTCGCCAACCGCCAACGGGGTGCCCAGCGGATGCGCGGCGGCCTGCCAGCGGCGGATCAGCGGCTCAAGCCCACAGCTGCGCCAGCGTTCCAGCTCGGCGTCAAAGTGCCGGGCCAGGCTGGCGGCGAACAGGTCACGGTCGGGCGCGGGGCCGAATGCCGAGAGGGCTATCGTCTCGCGCCCTT
>PNJT01000213.1 GCA_013822005.1 Novosphingobium sp.
GCTGATCTTTGCGGAAGACGATACCGCGCTGTCGGGCGGCAATTTCCATGCCGAGCCGGTGGCCTTTGCCGCCGACATGATCGCGCTGGCCGTGTGCGAGATCGGCAGCATTGCCGAACGCCGGATCGCCATGCTGGTCGATCCCGCGCTGTCGGGGCTGCCCGCTTTTCTCACCCCGCATCCGGGGCTCAATTCGGGCTTCATGATCCCGCAAGTGACCGCAGCTGCCTTGGTCAGTGAGAACAAGCAGATGGCCTATCCGGCTTCGGTCGATTCGATCCCGACTTCGGCCAACCAGGAAGACCACGTCTCGATGGCCGCCCACGGCGCGCGGCGGCTGGCGGCAATGGTCCGCAATGCCGAAGCGGTGCTGGGGATCGAGCTGTTGGCAGCGGCGCAGGGGTGTGAGTTCCATGCCCCGCTCAGGTCATCGGCTGCGCTTGAAGCGGCACGCGCGTTGCTCCGCGCCAAGGTCCCCGCGCTGGGCGAAGACCGCCATTTCCATCCCGACATGCAGGCCGCCGAGGCGCTGGTCCGCTCGGGCGCGCTGGTTGCAGCGGCCGGGCAGGAGCTGCCGGGGGTGGTATGATGGTCATGTCCAATCTCGCATTCCTCCCCTCCCCGGCGGGGAGGGGCTTATGAGTTCGCATGACTGGCTGCAGATCCATCGCGGCGCGGCCCCGCTGATCGTCGCCTTTCCGCATGGCGGTACCGGGCTGGGCGGGATCGAGCCGCGGTTTGCCTCGCCGTGGCTGGCGCGGCGCGATGCCGACTGGTGGATTGCCGAGCTTTATGACTTTGTGCGCGATATGGGCGCGACCACGATTGCCACCGAAGTCAGCCGCTCGGTGATCGACGTCAACCGCGATCCTTCGGGCGTCTCGCTCTATCCCGGCATGGCGACCACCGAGCTGTGCCCGACCACGACCTTTGACGGGGAGCCTCTCTACCGCGCTTTCGATCCCGAAGAGGATGAGATTGACTGGCGGCGGCGGACCTTTTTCGATCCCTACCATGCCGCGCTTGGTGCCGAGCTGGACCGGCTGCGGGCGGTCCATCCGCGCGTGGTGCTCTATGACGCGCATTCGATCCGCAGCCGGATCCCGCGCCTGTTCGAGGGCGAGCTGCCGCAGTTCAACCTTGGCACCAACAGCGGCGCAACCTGCGCACCCGCGCTGGAAGTGGCACTGGTAGGGGTCTGCCAGCAGTCCGGCCACAGCTGGATCGCCAACGGCCGGTTCAAGGGTGGCTGGACCACCCGCCACTATGGCGCGCCCGCGAACGGCGTGCACGCGGTGCAGATGGAGCTCGCCCAGCGCGGCTACATGGATGAGCCTGCGACAATCGACGAAGCCAACTGGCCCGGCCAGCTCCACGCCGCGCCCGCCATTCTCCCCACGCTTCAGGCGCTGATCGCCGCCTGCCTGACTTTTGCCGAAGGAGCACCTGCATGACCCGTCTCGACAACAGCCGCGTGATCAAGCCCGCGACCGGGACCGAACGCACCGCGCTCAGCTGGCTGACCGAAGCCCCCTTGCGGATGCTGATGAACAACCTCCACCCCGACGTTGCCGAGCGGCCCGAGGAGCTGGTGGTCTATGGCGGGATCGGCCGTGCCGCGCGCGATTGGGAATCGTACGACAAGATTGTCGAGACGCTGCGGCGCCTCAAGGACGACCAGACCCTGCTGATCCAGTCGGGCAAGCCGGTCGGCGTATTCCAGACCCACGCCGATGCTCCGCGCGTGCTGCTCGCCAATTCAAACCTGGTGCCCAAGTGGGCGACCTGGGAACACTTCAACGAGCTCGATCGCAAGGGCCTCGCGATGTACGGCCAGATGACTGCGGGCAGCTG
Source organism: Novosphingobium sp. (assembly GCA_013822005.1). Lineage (GTDB taxonomy): Bacteria > Pseudomonadota > Alphaproteobacteria > Sphingomonadales > Sphingomonadaceae > Novosphingobium. The sequence continues at coordinate 1,855 of PNJT01000213.1, forward strand.
GATCTACATCGGCTCGCAAGGCATCGTGCAGGGCACGTATGAGACTTTCGTCGAGATGGGCCGCCAGCATTATGGTGGTGATCTGTCCGGCAAATGGTTGCTTACCGCCGGGCTAGGCGGGATGGGCGGGGCCCAGCCGCTCGCGGCGACGATGGCCGGAGCCAGCTGCCTCGCGATCGAATGCCAGCGCAGCCGGATCGAGATGCGGCTGCGCACCGGCTATCTGGATCACATGGCCGAAACGCTCGATGAGGCGATGGCCTTGATCAATGCCGCCTGCGCCGACAAGCGCGCGATCTCGGTCGGACTCTTGGGCAATGCCGCCGAAGTGCTGCCCGAAATGCTGGCGAAGGGCATCAAGCCTGACCTCCTCACCGATCAGACCAGCGCGCATGACCCGGTCAACGGCTACTTGCCGGCCGGCTGGACCGTCGCCGAATGGATCGACAAGCGCGAACGCGAGCCCGAAGTCGTCGCCAAGGCCGCCAAGGCTTCGATGGCCCGCCATGTCGAGGCGATGCTCGAATTCCAGAAGCGCGGCGTGCCGACCACCGACTATGGAAACAACATCCGCCAGGTCGCCTTTGACGAGGGCGTCAAAGACGCCTTCGCTTTCCCCGGCTTCGTGCCCGCTTACATCCGCCCGCTGTTCTGCCGCGGGGTCGGCCCGTTCCGCTGGGTGGCGCTGTCGGGCGATCCGGAAGACATCTACAAAACCGACGCCAAAGTGAAGGAATTGATCCCCGACGATCCACACCTCCACCGCTGGCTCGACATGGCGCGCGAGCGCATTCACTTCCAGGGCCTGCCCGCGCGGATCTGCTGGGTGGGGCTGGGCGACCGGCACCGGCTGGGCCTCGCCTTCAACGAAATGGTCGCCTCGGGCGAGCTCAAGGCCCCGGTCGTGATCGGGCGCGACCACCTCGATTCAGGTTCGGTCGCCAGCCCCAACCGCGAGACCGAGGCGATGAAGGACGGCACCGATGCCGTGTCCGACTGGCCGCTGCTCAACGCCCTGCTCAACTGCGCCAGCGGCGCGACCTGGGTTTCGCTCCACCACGGTGGCGGTGTGGGGATGGGCTATTCGCAGCATTCGGGCATGGTGATCGTTGCCGATGGCACGCCCGAAGCAGCCAAGCGGCTCGAACGCGTGCTCTGGAATGATCCCGCCACCGGGGTGATGCGCCATGCCGATGCGGGCTATGACATCGCGCTCGATTGCGCGCGCGCGAAGGGGCTGGAC
>PNJT01000214.1 GCA_013822005.1 Novosphingobium sp.
ACGCCCGGTCGAAATGCGCGCGGTCGAAGGGCGGCACTGGATGAACCCCCAGCCGGCCCCGCCGCGCAGCCATTCCTGGTTCAAGACCGTTGCGCCTTTGCCTGACGATCCCCGCATGCACCGCGCGGTGCTCGCCTTCGCCAGCGACATGAGCCTGCTGGGCACCTGCGCGCTGCCCCACGGCCTCTCCTGGGCGCGCGGCGAGGTAGTCAGCGCCAGTCTGGACCACGCGGTCTGGTTCCACGAAGAGTTCCGCGCCGACGAATGGCTGCTTTACGCCACCGACAGCCCGTGGAGCGGCGGCGGCCGCGGCTTCAATCGCGGGCGGGTGTTCACCCGCGACGGGCGGCTGGTCGCCAGCGTGGCGCAGGAGGGGATGATCCGCAAGGTTGTGCCGAAAGGCTAGGCCGGAATAGTTCACACAGAGGCGCGGAGAAGAAGGCGAGGCGCAGAGATGTTGCGCCATGCGCTGAAGGCGCTTTCTGTTCCCTAGCTGGCCCTCGCCGAACAGTTGGAACGACAAACGGCTCCGCCGACAGCACTACTCCTCCGCGTCTCCACTTTCTTCTCCGCGCCTCTGCGTGAACTATTCAACCCTCGACACCACCCCCAACCGGTGCTTGATTAGCCCCACGAAGAGGGGACCCCACAATGCGCACACGGACGGTAATTCTCAGCTTGGCCGCAGCACTGCTGGCCGCAGGCGGTGGCTGGTATGCCAGCCGCGATCAGGAGACCCGCGATCTGCTGGCCAACATGCCGACCGATCGCGATGTCCTGATGTGGAAGCAGCCCCAGCGCGATGCTGCGTTCCGGGCGATGGACCGGCTGCCGCTGCTGGCCGAGACACGTAGCTTCGCGGCGGCCAAAACGCCTACCCCGCTGCCCGTCGGCAAGCCGCTCGCAATCCCCGGCTTCGCTGACTACGCCGCCAAGCAGCGGCTGGCCGGGATCGTGATCATCCATGACGGCAAGGTCCGCTTCGAAAAGTACGGACTGGGCTTCGATGCCAAGGGCCGCTGGACCAGCTTCTCGGTCGCCAAGTCGTTCACCTCGACCCTGGTTGGCGCGGCGATCAAGGACGGCAAGATCAAGAGCCTGGAGGACAAGGTCAGCCTCTACATCCCGGGGCTGCGCGGCTCCGCCTATGACGATGTCTCGGTGCGTCAGCTGCTGATGATGAGTTCGGGCGTCAAGTGGAACGAGGACTACGAAGACCCCGAGGCCGACGTTGCCAAGTTCAACAATGTCAAACCCGCACCGGGTGAGGATGCCACGGTCGCCTATCTGCGCACCCTGCCCCGCGCGCATCCGCCGGGCACGGTGTGGCACTACAACACCGGCGAGACCAACCTGATCGGGGTGCTGGTGTCATCGGCTGTCGGGCGGCCACTGTCGGACTATATGGCCGAGAAGATCTGGGCTCCGGCTGGAATGGAGCAGCAAGGCACCTGGCTGCTCGGCGCAACCGGGCACGAGATCGCCGGCTGCTGCATCCAGGCCGCGGTCCGCGACTATGCCCGCTTTGGTCAGTTCGTGCTGAACGGCGGCAAGGGCCCTGACGGCGTGAGCATCGTGCCCGACGGCTGGTTCGCGCAGGCCACCGTCAAGCAAAAGGACATCGGCGACCCCGGCCATGGCTATGGCTTCCAGTGGTGGACCTACGACGACGGCAGCTTCGCCGCACAAGGCATCTTCGGCCAGGGCATCTTCATCGACCCCAAGCGCAAGCTGGTAATCGCCAGCAACGCCAACTGGACCCGCGCAACGCAAGGGCCGGAGGGTGAATGGCGCGAGGCGTTTTACAAGCAGGTGCAGGGGCTGGTGGACGCGGGGGGCTAGCGATAGCCCGAACGCATTGTTTCTTGATCCGGCGATTTATGGTATTGGTCAGTCACTATTTGGTTCTGTTACTCTGGAGAGCTCAGATTAACGTAGGATATTGGATCTTCTAGGTCTCTAGTCTTCAATGAAGGGCTAACCATGAAAGTTTCGACAACCACCAACTATGTCGATCTCGATGGTGATTACGGCACCGTGGAAGGCGTAGAAGTGACGTGTGACCGCTGCGGACATTCCGAAGAGAGCTTTGGCACTGGTGACGGATCACTCAAGCGCTGCGCTTTCCTCTTGCGAGAAAACTGCCCACGAGGCGAGTCGAACTACTACGAGGTAGATGAATAGCGGTGAGTTGCCGCCACTCACCCACCCGGATGGTAGAAATCATAGACCGCCTGCGCCACCGCCGCTGACACCCCTGGCGCGCGTTGCAGGTCTTCCAACGAGGCCGCGCGCACTCCGCCCGCCGTGCCGAAATGCAGCAGCAGCGCGCGTTTGCGCGCGGGGCCAATGCCGGGAATCTCATCCAGCGGCGATGCCGAAATTGCGCGGCTGCGTTTGTCGCGGTGGGCGCCGATGGCGAAGCGGTGGACTTCGTCGCGCAGGCGCTGGAGGTGGAACAGCAAGGGCGAGTTTTCAGGCAGCATCCGTGTCCGCCCGTCGGGGAAGTGAAACACCTCGCGCCCTTCGCGGCCGTGGTGCGGGCCTTTGGCGATGGCCACCAAGGGCACGTCCTCGATCCCCATTTCCTCCAGCGTATCGCGCGCCGCGCTCATCTGGCCTTTGCCACCATCGATCAGCACCAGATCGGGCCACGTGCCACCGTCGCGATCGGGGTCTTGATCAGCGGCGCGGGCGAAGCGGCGCTGGAACACCTCGCGCATCATGCCGAAGTCGTCATTGGTTTGGGCGGTCTTGATGTTCCACTTGCGGTACTGGCCCTTCACGAAGCCTTCCGGCCCCGCGACAATCATTGCCCCCAGCGCGTGCGCGCCCTGGACGTGGCTGTTGTCATAGACCTCGACCCGCTGTGGCACCTCGCCCAGTTCGAAGAACTCGGCCATTTCGCGCCAGATCCTGGCCTTGGCCCCGCTTTCGGCCTGGCGGCGTTCGAGCGCTTCGGTGGCATTGCGGCTGGCCTGCTCCATCAGCCGCCGCCGGTCGCCGCGCTGGGGCACTGAAATTTCGACCTTGCCCCCGGCAGGGCCCGCAA
>PNJT01000215.1 GCA_013822005.1 Novosphingobium sp.
TAAGTCATAAGACAAGCGGCATATTGTCGATCAGCCGGGCACCGCCGATCCGCGCGGCGACGAACAGCCGGGCCGGGGCCTCGCCCAGTACCTCGACCGAAACGAGCGAAGCGGCCTCGCGCAGTTCGGCATAGTCGACCGAGGCGAAGCCAGCGGCGGTCAGGCCGGCCTTGAGCGCGGCGGTCGCTTCGGCAATCGGCGCGCCTGCGCGGATCGCGGCAATGGCCACCTTCATCCCATCGGGCAGGGCCACCGCTGCCTTGCGGTCAGCCTCGGAAAGATAGGCATTGCGCGAAGACAGCGCCAGGCCATCAGCTTCGCGCACGGTCGGCACGCCCAGGATTGCCTCGGCGCGCGGCAGGACCAGATCGAGATCGCGGGCCATGCGGCGAATCACCGCAAGCTGCTGCCAGTCCTTTTCGCCGAACAGCGCCACGTCCGGGCGGACCTGGTTGAACAGTTTGCAAACCACGGTGGCGACCCCGTCGAAATGACCGGGCCGCATTTCGCCGCAAAGGCCCTCGCTGACCCCGGAGACCGAGACGCCGGTGGCATAGCCTGCGGGGTACATCGCGGCCAGGTCGGGTGCCCAGACCAGCGCGACCCCTTCGGCCTCCAGCAGCTCGCAGTCGCGCTCCAGCTGGCGGGGATAGCGGGCCAGGTCCTCCTTGGGGCCAAACTGGCGCGGGTTGACGAAGATCGAGACCGCGATGTGGGTCGCCGCAGCGCGCGCGGCGCGGACCAGCGTCAGGTGGCCCTCATGCAGCGCACCCATCGTCGGCACCAATGCCAAGGTGCCGCTGGCTTTCAGGCCGTCCACCGCACTGCGCAGTGGATCAAGTTGCTGCACGATTTGCACGTCCGGGACCCCTTGGACTAAGACCGCATGGCGGCTAAGGCTCGCCCGCATTACGCTGCACCGCAGCATGCGGCAACATTCAAAAACAGGTCGATAAACCAAAGTGTCAGCAAGCCAGAGCCCTCACCGTATCGTCTTCGCCAATGAAAAGGGGGGGACCGGCAAATCGACCACCGCGGTCCATGTGGCGATCGCGCTCGCCTATCAAGGCGCGCGAGTCGCGGCGATCGACCTCGATCCACGCCAGCGCACGCTGCACCGCTACCTCGAAAACCGCAGCGATACCGAGCGCCGCCGCGAGATCGGCTTGCCCAATGCCCGCTTTGCGGTGTTCCAGGGCGAGAGCGTGGAAGCGCTGAACGCGCTGACCGCCGAAATGGGCGAGGGTGTGGACTTCCTGATCTTCGACACGCCCGGACGCGACGATCCGTTCGCCCGGCACGTCGCGACCGAAGCCGATACGCTGGTCACCCCGCTCAACGACAGCTTCGTCGATTTCGACCTGATCGGCCAGGTCGATGCCGAGACCTTCAAGGTCCGCAAGCTCTCGTTCTATGCCGAACTGATCTGGGAAGCGCGCAAGAAGCGGGCCATGGCGACCCTCAAAGAGAAGCGCCGCGAAATGGACTGGGTGGTGGTCCGCAACCGCACCCAGCACACCGAAGCGCGCAACATGAAGCGGCTGGACCAGGCGCTGACCGAGCTGTCCAAGCGGGTCGGCTTCCGGATCGCCAGCGGGCTTTCGGAACGCGTGATCTACCGCGAGCTGTTCCCCTCAGGCCTGACCCTGCTCGACAAGGGCCACCTGGGCGAGCTGGGTACCAGCCACCTGGTCGCCCGGCAGGAGCTGCGTGCGCTGATCGCTGCCCTGGCGCTGCCAATGCCGGGCGCGCGCGAGCCCGAACTGGCGCTGGCCGGCGCGCCCTAGGATGGGCAAGCTGATTGTCCTCTTGGCGCTGGCCGCGCTGCTGTGCCGGGTCCTGAGCGGGCTCTGGCCGTGGCAGCTGTGGCAAAAAAGCGAACAATCGCAAAAGGAAGCCCAGGCGCGCAGCTTGCTTGGCGTGAACCGGCAGGCTACCCGCGCCGAGATAGTGGAAGCCCACCGGCGCAAATTGGCCCAGGTCCATCCTGACCGGGGCGGCACCAACGAGGCGGTCCACCAGGCCACTGCCGCGCGCGACCTTCTGCTCGCGCGGCTCGACAGGATTGAGGCAGGAAAATGAACAGCCACCAGTTCCATGCAACCGTGCTGCGCGAATACGATATCCGCGGGATCATCGGCGAAACGCTGAGCGAGGGCGATGCCTATGCGATCGGGCGCGGCTTTGCGACCCTGCTGGGCCGTGCGGGCGGGCGCACCGTGGCGGTCGGCTATGACGGGCGGGTCAGCTCGCCGGTGCTCGAAGCGGCGCTGGTGCGCGGGATCAACGATGCCGGGCTGGATGCCGTGCGGGTTGGTCTGGGGCCGACCCCGATGCTCTACTATGCCGAAGCCTCAATGGAAGACGTAGAAGGCGGCATTCAGATAACTGGCAGCCACAATCCCGCCAATTACAATGGCTTCAAGATGGTATTCCAGGGACGACCGTTTTTCGGCGCTGACATCCAGCTGCTCGGCCGGATGGCGGCGCAGGGTGACTGGGCCAGCGGCAGCGGCACCAGTCAGCAGCGCGAGATCCTCAGGCCTTATGTGGACCGGCTGTGCCTGGGTCTGGCCGGGATCGACCCCGCCCAGCTCGCCGATCTGGCGATCGGCTGGGACGCGGGCAACGGCGCCGCTGGCCCCGCGCTCGAATTGCTGGTCCAGCAGCTTCCGGGCAAACACCGGGTTCTCTATGCCGAGGTTGATGGGACGTTCCCTAATCATCATCCTGATCCTACCGAAGAGAAGAATCTGGCCGATCTGAAGGCTTTGGTCGCGGCCGAAAGGCTCGATTTCGGTATCGCTTTTGATGGCGACGGCGACCGGATCGGGGCAATCGACGGCACGGGCCGGGTGATCTGGGGCGACCAGCTGCTCATGATCTACGCCGAAGACCTCCTCAAGATGGAGCCCGGATCCGCGATTATCGCCGATGTGAAGGCCAGCCAGGCTCTATTCGACCGGGTCACTCAATTGGGTGGACGGCCGACTATGTGGAAAACCGGACACAGCCTGATTAAATCCAAAATGAAGGAGATCGG
>PNJT01000216.1 GCA_013822005.1 Novosphingobium sp.
CGTCCGGCGCGCGGTCGATATAGTCCTGCAGGACATTGTCGAGGAAGCGCAGCACGTCTTCGACGAACAGGTCTTCGCCGTGCCATTCGTCCCAGGTTTCGAGGTTGAGGCTGGAGAGGCAGCAGACCGCAGTGCGATCGTTGCCCAGATGGTCCTTGCCGGTGGGGAGCGTGATTTCCGAGCACAGGTTCGAGGTCGAAACCTTGAGCCCCAGGTCGCGGTGATGCTTGGGCATCATCCGGTTCACGGTGTCGGAGAAGACGATGTAGGGCTCACCCGTGGCAAGGCGGGTTTCAACCAGCTTCTGGAACAGCGAGCGGGCATCGACGGTGGCGCGGATCGACTGGTCCTTGGGCGAACGCAGGTGGAATTCGGCGCCATCGCGCACGGCTTGCATGAATTCGTCGGTGAGCAGCACGCCGTGGTGCAGGTTGAGCGCCTTGCGGTTGAAATCGCCCGAGGGTTTGCGGATTTCGAGGAACTCCTCGATCTCGGGGTGCGAGACGTCGAGGTAGCAGGCGGCCGAACCGCGCCGCAGCGAGCCTTGCGAAATCGCCAGCGTCAGGCTGTCCATCACGCGGACGAAGGGAATGATCCCGCTGGTCTTGCCGTTGAGGCCGACCGGCTCACCGATCCCGCGAACATTGCCCCAATAGGTCCCGATCCCGCCGCCGCGGCTGGCGAGCCAGACGTTCTCGTTCCAGGTCCCGACGATGCCTTCCAGGCTGTCCGAAACCGAGTTGAGGTAGCAGCTGATCGGCAGCCCGCGGTTGGTGCCGCCGTTCGACAGCACTGGCGTTGCCGGCATGAACCACAGGCGGCTGATATAGTCATAGAGCCGCTGGGCATGCGCCTCGTCATCGGCATAGGCCGCCGCGACGCGCGCGAACAGGTCCTGATAGCGTTCGCCCGGGAGCAGGTAGCGGTCGTCAAGCGTGTCCTTGCCGAAATCGGTCAGCAGCGCATCGCGGGCGTGATCGACTTCGATCGCGAAGCGGCGTTCGTGGATCGCCTTGCTGTCGTCCACCGGCGCAGCCGCAGCCGCCATCGCGCCGGCCAGCGCCTCGGCACCAAGCTTGGCCACCAGCATCTCGCTGCCGGAATCGCTCTTTTCGCTCATTGCCACGGCGGGTGCCGCCTCCTTGCTCTTGCGAACCTTGGCCTTCACGTCCCCCGATGCCAGTGCTGCTTCGACTTCGGCCATGCCTGGCTCGTCTCCGTTCCTGAATTCCACGCCTTCGCCCCCAAAATCCCGATGCCGCCAAGGCGACTGTCAATGTTCCACATTCGTTCGAATCAGCGAGCGAACGCCGATCCTACCAGACCAGGAGAACGAAACGAGAAAAAGTTATCCCGATTTCCTCCCCAGCTCTGGCCCAGCCCCGGCATTCAAGGTCCCTTCCCAGGCCAGACTCGCCCCCGATGCGCGAATCGCGCCCAAGTGACTGAATCTAGGTCTAGTGGGTCCCCCCGGTTGTCGGACCACTATCCATAGTGCCAAAAGGCCCAACGGGCGCAAGAGGGTAAATGCATTGTTCACCGTCGCGAGGGGCTCCGGACTCACCCCGGACTCATGCCGCGTTGCAGCGACGCGCGGGAAAAGCGCCACTGGCGCGGCGCGCAAGAGTCAAAATCGAAAATGAAAATATTTTTCTCCACGCCAAAGCGTTTCAGCGCGTTGACACAGATAGAATCGAGCGGCGCAATCTTGTTGCTTTTCGGGGCCAGTTCCGGACATGCAGTGCACCCGGCCATCGGGCTTGAAATCGCAGCATGGTGTATTAGAATGGCAAAACACCAACGCGGAGTATCCCTGACATGTTCAACCTGATCGGTGCCGTCTTTTCCGGCCTGTTCATCGGCGCGCTGGCGCGGTTCTTCTATCCCGGCGCGGTCGATATGGGCTGGGGCATGACGATCCTGCTGGGGATCGGCGGATCGCTGCTGGCGGGGTTCGTCGGCAACGGCTTCAGTTTTGGCGAAGGCTTCAACCGCGCAGGGTGCTTTTCCTCGGTGCTGGGCGCGGCGCTGCTGATCTTTATCGGCCGGCAGATGGGCTGGCATTTCTAGAGAATGACCGACCAGCCGCTCAGGACCACGATTTTCGAGACCATGTCGGGCCTGGCACGCCAGCTGGGCGCGATCAACCTGGGGCAGGGCTTTCCCGAAATGGAAGAGCCGGGCGAATTGATCGGCGCCGCCCAGCGCGCCCTGGGCACCCGCTCCAACCAGTATCCGCCGATGCGCGGCCTGCCGGCCTTGCGCGACGCGGTGCGGGATTACTATTCCCGCACTCAGGCCCTTGACCTGCCTGACGAGAGCGTGGTGGTCACCTCGGGCGGGACCGAGGCGCTGGCCGCCAGCCTGCTCGCGCTGGTGCACCCGGGCGACGAAGTGGTGCTGGTCCAGCCGCTCTATGATGCCTACCTGCCGCTGGTCGAATGGGCCGGGGGCACGGCCAGGTTCATCAGCCTGACCCCGCCCGACTGGGCTTTCCCGCTCGAGGCGCTGAAGGCGGCGATCGGGCCGAAGACCAGAGGGCTCGTGCTCAACACCCCCAACAACCCGGTCGGCACCATGCTCGACCGCACGACCCTCAAGGCAATCGGCGCGCTAGCTGAAGCGCACGATCTGTGGGTGCTGTGCGACGAGGTCTGGGAAGGGATGGTCTTTGACGGCACGCCGCATGTCTCGCCGCTGGCAATCCCGGCGTTGGCCGACCGCGCGATCAAGGTCGGCTCGGCCGGCAAGATCTTTTCGATGACCGGGTGGAAAGTCGGCTGGGCCGTGGCCGCCCCCCCGCTTACGGCAAAGATCGCGGGCAAGCACCAGTTCCTGACTTTCACCACCGCCACCCCGCTGCAATGGGCCGTGGCCGAGGCTTTCGCGCTGCCGGACCCATGGCACGAGGCCCACCGCGCCCGCTATGCCGCGGCCAAGACCCGGCTGGTCAGCGGACTGGAAGCGGCCGGTTTCGTTGTCCTTCCGGCCAGCAGCACCTGGTTCGTCACGATCGA
>PNJT01000217.1 GCA_013822005.1 Novosphingobium sp.
AGATCGATCCCGCGCCGCGCGGCATAGTCTTCCAACTGGTCGCGGCCGATCCGGGCGACGCCGAAGTACTGGCTTTCCGGGTGCGTGAAGTAGAAGCCGCTGACCGCCGCGGTGGGCAGCATCGCCTGGCTTTCGGTCAGCACGATCCCGGCATTTGTCCCGGCGTCCAGCAGATCGAACAGGATCGGCTTCAAGGAGTGGTCCGGGCAGGCCGGATAGCCGGGCGCGGGGCGGATGCCGCGGTATGCTTCGCGGATCAGCGCCTCGTTGGTCAGCTGCTCGCCCGGGGCATAGCCCCACAGTGTGGTGCGCACGTGCTGGTGCAGGCGCTCCGCAAAGGCCTCGGCAAAGCGGTCGGCCAGCGCTTTCAGCAGAATGTCCGAATAGTCGTCGTGGCTCGCCCGGAACTTTTCGAGGTGCGGCTCGATCCCGTGAATGCCGACCGCGAAGCCGCCGATCCAGTCGCCATCGGGGTCGATGAAATCGGCCAGGCAGAAGTTGGCGCGCTCGCGGCTCTTGCGGATCTGCTGGCGCAGGAAGGGAATTCGAACATGCCGCACATCCCCCTCTCCGTTCGCATCGAGCGAAGTCGAGATGCCGCGCACAGGTGTCTCGACTTCGCTCGACACGAACGGAGCAAGGGGTTGGTAGACGGTCACATCATCCCCATCCCTGGCACAGGGCCAGAAACCGGCGACACCGCGCGCGGTCAGCCACTTTTCGCTGACGATTGTGTCGAGCATCGCCAGGGCATCGGCGTGGAGCGCCCGCGCACTTTCACCGACCACTTCATCGGAAAGGATCGCGGGGTAATTGCCCGCCAGTTCCCAGGCGCGGAAGAACGGGGTCCAGTCGAAACAGTCGATCAGGTCCTTGAGGTCCCAGTCCTCGAACACGTGCAGCCCCGGCTGTTCGGGCGGCGGGGCCTTGTCGCTCATGTCGGCCTTGAAGCTGTTGGCGCGGGCATCTTCCAGGCTGAGCAGGATCGAGGGGTCCTTGCCGGCGCGGACATCGCGGACGTGCTGGTATTCCTCAGCCGTCGCCTTGATGAAGGGTTCGGCCTGGGTATCGGACAAAAGCTGGCTCGCCACCCCAACCGCGCGGCTGGCGTCGAGCACGTGGATCACCGGGCCCTCGTAAGCCGGGTCGATCCGCAGCGCGGTGTGGATCTTGCTGGTGGTCGCCCCGCCGATCAGCAGCGGCATGGTCATCCCCGCGCGCTGCATTTCTTCGGCCATGGTGACCATCTCGTCGAGGCTGGGGGTGATCAGGCCGGATAGCCCGATCATGTCGGCATCTTCGGCAATCGCCGTTTCGATGATCCTGGTCCAGGGCACCATCACCCCCAGGTCGATCACTTCATAGCCGTTGCATTGCAGCACCACGCCGACGATGTTCTTGCCGATATCGTGGACGTCGCCTTTGACCGTGGCCATCACGATCTTGCCCTTGGGCCGCGCACCCTGTTCCTTGGCCGCTTCGATGAAGGGGATCAGGTGAGCGACCGCCTTCTTCATCACGCGGGCCGATTTGACCACTTGCGGCAGGAACATTTTGCCTGCGCCAAAGAGGTCGCCAACGGTGTTCATCCCGGCCATCAGCGGGCCTTCGATCACCTCGATCGGGCGCGGGAAGCCTTGCCGGGCTTCCTCGGTATCCTCGACCACATAGGCGTCGATCCCTTTGACCAGCGCGTGTTCCAGCCGCCGCGCCACGTCCCAGCCGCGCCATTCCTCGGCTTCCTTTTCGGCCTTGGCATCGGTGCCGCGAAAACTTTCGGCCATGGCGATCAGGCGTTCGGTCGCGTCCGGACGGCGGGCCAGGATCACATCCTCGCAGGCCTCGCGCAGCGCCGGGTCGATCGTATCGTAGATGTCGATCTGCCCGGCGTTGACGATCGCCATGTCGAGGCCTGCGCGGATCGCGTGGTAGAGGAACACCGAATGCATCGCCCGGCGCACCGGCTCGTTGCCGCGGAACGAGAACGACAGGTTGGACAGCCCGCCCGAAGTATGGACATGCGGGCAGCGCGCCTTGATCTCCGCCACCGCCTCGATGAAATCCAGGCCATAGCGATCGTGCTCTTCCATGCCCGTGGCGACCGCGAAGATGTTGGGATCGAAGATGATGTCTTCAGGCGGAAAGCCAATCCCGGTCAGCAGCTTGTAGGCGCGCTCGCAGATCTCGACCTTGCGCTTTTTGGTGTCGGCCTGGCCCTTCTCGTCGAAGGCCATGACGACCACCGCCGCGCCATAGTCCATGCACTTTTGCGCCTGCTCAAGGAACTGCGCTTCGCCTTCCTTCATCGAGATCGAGTTGACCACTGGCTTGCCCGAAACGCATTTGATCCCGGCCTCGATCACGTCCCACTTGGAGCTGTCAATCATCACCGGCACGCGGGCAATGTCGGGCTCGGCGGCGATCAGCTTGAGGAAAGTGGTCATGGCGTGGACCGCGTCGAGCAGGCCCTCGTCCATGTTGACGTCGATCACTTGCGCGCCGTTCTCCACCTGCTGGCGCGCGACTTCGACTGCCTTGGCATAGTCACCCGCCAGGATCAGCTTCTTGAACGCGGCGCTGCCGGTGACATTGGTGCGCTCGCCGACATTGACGAAGCGGGCGGTGTTGAGTTCGGTCATGCTTGGTCCAGCGCCTTGGCGTAGAGGAAATCGTCGTAAGTGGTCGATCCGACCGTGAATCTGCGGGTTCCGGCCAGCACGAAACCGTGCTTGCGGTAGAACCCCTGGGCGCGCTCATTGTCGCGGTTGACGCCCAGCATCATCCGGGTGTGGCCCGCGCTGGCGGCGACCACAGTGTCGAGCAAGGCCTTGGCGAGCCCCTGTCCCTGGCAGCGGTCGAGCACATAAATCCGGCGCAATTCGATATCGCCCGGCGCGGCAATTTCGAAGCTCGAGGGGGTCAGCATGGCAAAGCCCAGCGGCGCGCGGGTGCCTGCGGCCTC
>PNJT01000218.1 GCA_013822005.1 Novosphingobium sp.
CTCTGGCGTTCGAACTGACCCCGGCCCCGCCCAAGCTCGACCGCAAGGCCAGAAAGGCTGCCGAAGGCGAAGCCGCTGCCAAGGCCAGGCCGAAGCGCAAGGGCAAGGCCGCGAGCGAGCCGGGCAGTGACGCCGACTGATTGATCGCTGATTGACTGGGGTCAATTCGCCTGACTGCTTGCCCGGCTAGGGCAAGGCTGGATTGCCATGCCCGGGAGAAATGATCCGTGACCCAAGCCGCCGCCGAAGCCCCGGCCACCAGCCCGTTCGAACGCGTCGGCGGTCACCCGGCACTGCAGGCGATCTGCGAGCGGTTCTACGACCTGATGGACCAGGACCCGGCCTATGCCGAGCTGCGCGCGATGCACGCCGAGGACCTCGGCGCGATGCGCAATGCCTTGCCGCGGTTCCTGGCCGGCTGGGCCGGCGGCCCGCGCGACTGGTTTGAGGCCAATCCGGGCAAATGCATGATGAGCATGCACGCGCCTTTCCCGATTGACCGCCAGACCGCCGAACAATGGGCCGAGGCCATGACCCGCGCGATTGCCGACACCGAGGTGGCCGATCGCGAAATTGCCGAGGCGATGGCCGATGTGCTGGGCCGAATGGCGCGGGGCATGGCGCGGGACTAGTTGCAGATTACGCAAGTCAGGCTTAGCAAGCTTCCGCATGAAGCCCAAATTGCTGTCAACGCTGCCCGGCTACACCGCCGCGCGGTTCTCCGCTGATGCCCTGGCCGGCTTGACCGTGGCGATGGTGGCGCTGCCACTCAGCATCGCCATCGCAATCGCCTCGGGTGCCGATCCGGCGAAGGGCCTTGTTACAGCCATCATCGGCGGGTTCCTGATCTCGCTGCTGGGTGGCAGCCGGGTGCAGATCGGAGGACCGACCGGTGCCTTCATCGTGGTGGTCTACAGCGTGATCGCCAAGTATGGCTATGACGGACTGGTCCTGGCTACGCTGATGGCCGGGGTGATCCTGGTGGTCGCGGGGCTGCTGCGGGCTGGAAATCTGATCGCGCTGGTGCCCGAAGCGGTGGTCAACGGCTTCACGATTGGTATCGCCGTCATCATAGCCTCAAGCCAGCTGAAAGACTTTCTTGGCCTATCGGGTGCAGCGATGCCCGCCGAGTTCGTGGCCAAACTGGAGGCATTGTGGGCCGCGCGCTCCACCCTCAATCCGACCGCACTGGCGATTGGGCTGGCCGCGCTCATTCTGATCGTGCTGTTGCGGCGGCTGTTCCCGCGCTTTCCGGGACTGATTTTCGCCATGGCTGGGGTTTCGGCAGCGATTGCGCTGTGGCACTTGCCGGTCGATACCATCGCCTCGCGCTATGGCGAGCTTCCTGCTTCGCTGCCATCACTTGCCTTGCCTGCCATCACACTCGCGCTGCTCACCGAACTGCTGCCATCGGCGCTGGTCATTGCCTTCCTGGCAGCGATCGAATCGCTGCTCTCGGCGATGGTTGCCGACCGGATGATCGAAGGCAGTCACCGCCCCAATGCCGAGGTCTCGGCCCAAGGCTGGGCCAATATCGGTTCGGCGCTGTTCGGCGGCCTTCCTGCGACCGGTGCGATTGCCCGCACCGCCACCAATGTCCGCGCGGGCGGTGCCACGCCGGTGGCGGGGATGGTCCATGCCCTGGTGATTCTGCTGGTCATGCTGCTGGCCGCCCCGCTGGCCGGCTACCTGGCAATGCCGGCGCTCGCCGCCTTGCTGCTGACCACCGCCTGGAACATGAGCGAGCCCCACAAGTGGCGCGACTATTGGTCGTCTCCCCTCGGTGACCGAGTCCTGCTGTTGCTCACGCTGGTCCTTACCGTGCTGGCCGATCTGACCGTGGCAATCGGCGTTGGCGTGGCACTGGGTTTGGCGCTGCGCCTGCATGAAGGGGGCCAGCAGGCTGAGGACTGGCACATCCCCGAGCGTTAGGGCACTTCCCGACCAGTCGCACCAGCTTGTCGCGCCCGGCCCTGCCGCGAAACAGTTGAAGTCGTGACGCTGCCACACCGAGCGCTTCGGCCAGCAGTTCGAGTACGGCCTGGTTGGCTTTGCCATCCTGCGGCTTGGTGCGGACTTTCACCAGTAGCACTCCTTCGCCGATCTCGATGCTCTCGCTGCGAGCACCGGGCGTCACGCGCAGAGCCAGTCGTCCCTCTGCATCGGCGAGCGCGCGGATCGCATCGGGCGGAGGAAAATCAGCCTTCGGGCGTGCCATCATAAAGCGCCGCGTGGACCTTGGCGTTTTCGACATAATGCACCACGCCCATTTGCAGCCCGGCGATCGCGCGGTCGTCCAGCTCGCGCATGAACGCGGCGGGGCGTCCGGCCCAGAGCTGGCGCGCGGGGATGCGCTTGCCGGGGCTGAGCAGCGCGCCCGCGGCGAGCATGCCTTCGCGTTCGATCACGCAGCCGTTCATGGTCTGCGCGGCAAAGCCGACGAAGCCCTTGTCCTCGATCACGGTGCCGTGAAGCATCGCCATGTGGCCGATCAGCACGTCCTCGCCGATCAGGGTGGGAAAGCCGTCGGGCGCGCCGGGCATCGCGGCATCGCAGTGGATCACGCTGCCGTCCTGAACGTTGGTCCGCGCCCCGATTACGATTCGGGTGACATCGCCGCGCAGCACGCAATTGTACCAGATGCTGGCATCAGGGCCGATCTCGACATCGCCGATTATCCGGCAGCCCGGCGCGATGAACGCGCTGTCGTGGATGCGCGGGGCCTTGCCATTGATGGCCACGATGGTGGTCTGGGGTCGGTTCACGGCAGTTCGATTCCCAAGAAGCTGGTCCAGGTGACATAGGGCAGCACCGAGGCATGGTCGTCGCGCCAGACCCTGGGTGCCGGTTTGCCCAGCGCGGTCCATTGATACTGGGGCGCCAGGCTGCGGATTTTTGCGATCTGCGCCGGATCGCGGCTGACTGCAACCCATTC
>PNJT01000219.1 GCA_013822005.1 Novosphingobium sp.
ACTACAGCCTAGATCCCTGATGGTCATGATCTGCCCTCCAATTGCCACAGCACAAAGGCGAACTCCTCGGCCGTCTCGCGCAGGCTTTCGAACCGGCCCGACTTGCCGCCGTGGCCCGCGTCCATATTGGTTTTGAGCAGCAGTTCGTTCTGGTCGGTCTTGAGCTCGCGCAGCCTGGCGACCCATTTGGCCGGTTCCCAATAGGTCACGCGCGGATCATTGAGCCCGGCGGTGACCAGCATCGGCGGATAGGCCTGGGGCTTGACCTGATCGTAGGGCGAATAGCTGCGGATCAGCTCGAACGCGCACCTGTCCTCAATCGGGTTGCCCCATTCGGGCCATTCGCCGGGCGTCAGCGGCAGGGTGGGATCGAGCATGGTGTTGAGCACATCGACGAACGGCACATGCGCGGCGACCGCGCCCCACAGCTGGGGGTCGGAATTGACCACCGCGCCCATCAGTTCGCCGCCGGCCGATCCGCCTGCGATGGCGATCTGGCCAGCCTGGGTAAAGCCGCGCGCGATCAGGCCCCTGGCGACATCGACGAAGTCATGGAAAGTGTTGGTCCGCCGCTCGAGCTTGCCGGCCTTGTACCAGGCCCGGCCCAGATCATCGCCGCCGCGGATATGGGCGATGGCATAGGCAAAGCCGCGGTCGATCAGGCTCAGCCGGGTGGTTGAGAAGCCCGGATCGATCGCGATGCCATAGGCGCCATAGCCGTAGAGATAGAGCGGGCCGCCGGGCGCGCGGTCCTTGCGCTGGACCAGGGAGACCGGGATCGGGGTACCGTCGCGGGCCGGGATTTCCAGCCGCTCGGTTTCATAGAGCGCAGCGTCGTAGCCCGAGGGGATCTCCTGCACCTTGAGCGTGGTCATCGCCCCGCTCGCCACTTCATAGTCGATCACCGAGGCCGGGCTGACCATGCTTTCGTAGCTGAGGCGCAGCGTGTCCATCGCCCATTCGGGATTGTCGCCAAGGCCAGCGGAGAAGCTCGCCTCGGGGAACTGGATCGGCTCAATCCGGGCAGGATCATCGTAGTATCGCACCTCGATCCGGTCGAGCCCGCGTACCCGCCCGGTGGTGACGTAGAAGTCGCGGAACAGGTCCACCCCGGTCAGGTAGTAGTCGTCCGATCCTTCGATCAGCGTGGTCCACTGGCCCGGATCAGCCAGCGGCGCTGTGGCCAGGCGGAAATTCTCGTGGGTGTCGTTGGTGTGGATGTAGAGCGTGCCTTCGCGCTCATCCAGATCGTACTCCACCCCGGCCTGCCGCGCGCGGACCAGCAGCGGCGTGGCGAGCGGGTCTTTGGCTGGCACCAGCCGCGCCTCACTGGTTTCGTGATCGCCGCTGGCCAGCACCAGCCACTGATCGTTGGAGGTTAGTCCTGCGCTGGCGCGAAAGCCCTCGTCGTGTTCGCGGTAGAGCTCGACATCCGCGCTGTTCGGCTGGCCCAGCCAGTGCAGCATCACCCGGTCGGTCCGCCACTGCTCGTTGGCGGGAGTATATACCAACCCCGTATCGCCCGCGACCCAGACCAGCGCACCCAGTGTGCCGGGGATCGCGTCACCCAGCAGTTCGCCGCTGGCCAGATCCTTGACCCGCGCGGTGTAGCGTTCCGAGCCATTGTCGTCGGTGGAATAGGCGAGCAGGCGGCCGTCGTTGGAAACCGCCAGCGCCTCCAGCCGGAAGTACTCCTTGCCCGCGGCCAGCGCGACCTCATCAAGGATCAACTGGTCCGCGCCGCCGCTGACGGGCCTGCGCCACCACTTCTTGTACTCGGCCCCTTCCTCGAACTCGATCCAGTAGACATAGTCGCCATCCTTCTGCGGGACTGACTTGTCGGCCTCCTTGATCCGCGCACGCATCTCCTTGAACAGCGCGTCGATCCGGCCCTGCTGCGGGGCCATGCGGTGTTCGAACCAGGCGTTCTCGGCTTCGAGATGGGCCAGCACCGCCTTGTCGGTGACTTCGGGATAGCCCGGATCGCGCAGCCAGGCGTAGTCGTCGCTGACCTCGATACCGTGGTGCGTTTCGACATGCGGATGTTTTGCGGCGACGGGAGGTGTGGCAATGCTCATTGCCCGGCTCTATGGTGCGGGCAAAAGGACTGCAAGCCATGCTGATGAATACCCATGAAGCGCGCCTTGACGCGCTGCGCAAGGAACTGAAGACTCGCGGCCTCGATGGTTTCGTGGTGCCAATTTCGGATGAGCACATGAGCGAATACGTGGGGGCCTATGCCCAGCGGCTCGCCTGGCTGACCGGGTTTGGCGGATCGGCCGGGACGGCTGCAGTGCTGGGGGACAAGGCGGCGATCTTTATCGACGGGCGCTATACCCTGCAGGTGCGCGAACAGGTTGACGGGCGGCTGTTCGAATACGTTTCGGTACCGGCCTCGTCGGTTTCGGCCTGGCTGGCCGAGAATGCGCCCGCAGGCGGCAAGATCGGGTTCGATCCATGGCTGCACGGCAAGCCCTGGGTCGATGCCACCAACAAGGCGCTGCGCGACAAGGGTGCGGCGCTGGAGCCGGTGGACGGCAATCCGATCGATGCGATCTGGGCCGACCAGCCCACGCCTTCGCTCGCCCCGGCGCTGGTTCACGGCAATGCATACACCGGCAAGGCCAGCGAGGCCAAGCGCAGCCAGGTGGCCGAATGGCTCAGCGCCAAGGGCCTCGATGCGGCAGTGGTCTCGGCGCTCGACGGGGTTGCCTGGCTGCTCAACTTGCGCGGCATCGACGTCAACTGCACGCCCGTCGCGCTGAGCTTTGTGCTCGCCCATGCCGATGGCACCGCCGAACTGTTCATCGCCGAGGAAAAGGTCACGCCCGAACTGCGGGCGCATCTGGGCAATGCAGTCACC
>PNJT01000220.1 GCA_013822005.1 Novosphingobium sp.
AGGTGCAGCCGCGCGGTGTAGTTGCGCACGCCGTCCCAGGTGCCCTCACCTTCGGCCACCAGATCGTCCCAGCTGTAGACGTCGGGTTCGCTTTTCATCAGCCAGTAATTCTTGATTTTGGTCATGCCATAACTCGCCAAACGGGGTATGGCGCGGCATTGCATCAGAAATTCCAAGGCGTCCACCTATGTCCCTCACCCAGATCCCCGTCCTCTCGCTGAACCTGCCCAAAGCCGAGTTCGCCCAGCTGATTGGCGAGAGTTTCCGCACTTTCGGCTTTGCCATGGTCAAGGACTTCCCGATCGACCGGGCCCTGATCGACCGCGCGATGGAAATGTCGAAAGAGTTCTTCGCGCTGCCCGATGCCGAAAAGCGCCAGTACCATGACGCCGCCATCGCCGGCGCGCGCGGCTATACGCCGTTCGGGACCGAGATCGCCAAGGACGCCAAGGCGCACGACCTCAAGGAATTCTGGCACGTCGGTCGCGACCTGCCCCCTGGCAGCCCCTTGGCCGACGCCTCGATGCCGCCCAACGTCTGGCCCGCGCGGCCTGAGGGTTTCCAGGAGCTGTTTACCGAGCTCTACCGCCAATACGACGCCACCGGGGCCAAAATCCTCTCGGCCATCGCGCTCTACCTGGGGCTGGACGAACACTGGTTCGACGGAGGGATCGAAGACGGCAATTCGGTGATGCGCCTGCTCCACTACCCGCCGATCGAGAACCTGGAAGGCGAAGCAATCCGCGCCGGGGCGCACGGCGATATCAACCTGATCACGCTGCTGCTGGGGGCCGAGGAAGCAGGCCTTGAGCTGCTGTTCCAGGGCAAGGAATGGATTTCCGCTTCACCGCCCGAAGGCGCGATGGTGATCAATTGCGGCGACATGCTGGAACGGCTGACCAACCATTACCTGCCCTCAACCATCCACCGCGTCCGCAATCCCAGCCCCGAACGCGCGCGGTTCAGCCGTTTTTCAATGCCGTTTTTCCTGCATCTGCGGAGCGATTTTGTGATCAAGACGCTGCCGCAGTGCGTCAGCACCGATAATCCTGATCGCTATCCGCAGCCGATCACCGCCGACCAGTTTCTGCAGCAGCGGCTGGTTGAGATCGGCCTGAAGAAGTAGGCTGCAACAAGCTGAACCGACTTTAACGCTATTTTTAGCCAATTCTGCGAGTTTTCCCGTGAACGCCTGAAGGGGCTTGCGGAATGGCTTTTGCACCGAAGTGGCTAAAGTGGTCGGGCAACGACGATGACCGCCTGGGAAACACCCGGCGCGATGTCATCACACTGGGCGTTGCCTTGGCCGCAATCTTGCTGTTCGTCGGCACCGGCGGCCAAGTGCTTCCCCAGATCGTGCTGGCCATGGAAGGCCGCGGATTGGGTCCCGACCGGCTGCTCACCAATGCACTGCTGCTCAACGTAGCACTGATCATTTTCGGCTGGCGGCGCTACCGCGAACTGACCAGCGAAGTTGCCGAGCGCCGCCAGGCCGAAGAGCAAGCCAGAATTCTGGCCGAGCTCGATCCGCTAACTTCCTGCCTCAACCGCCGCTCGGTCGGCCCTGAAGCCGCCAGGCTGGCCGCGCAGGCCGCGGAGCGCGGCGAGGCCGTCGCTTTCGTGATGCTCGATCTCGACAAATTCAAGCAAGTCAACGACGCCAACGGCCATGCCGCAGGCGATGCGATGCTGCGCGAAAGCGCAGCGCGAATTCGCGCCGTGCTGGGCGATGAAGGCCTGGTCGCCCGGCTGGGCGGCGATGAGTTCGCGGTGGTCCTGCCCTACCCGCCCAGCCAGCCCGAGGTGGTCGAGCGGCTGGTCGAAAGCCTGATCGCAGCAGTAGCTTCGCCGGTTTCGTTCGACGGACTCGATCTCGAAACCACCATCTCTGCCGGAATCTGCCGCAGCGAACCGGGTGATCC
Source organism: Novosphingobium sp. (assembly GCA_013822005.1). Lineage (GTDB taxonomy): Bacteria > Pseudomonadota > Alphaproteobacteria > Sphingomonadales > Sphingomonadaceae > Novosphingobium. The sequence continues at coordinate 1,923 of PNJT01000220.1, forward strand.
AACCAGCGCCCAGGCCATGCTGCACAAGGCCGACATCGCGATGTACCACGCCAAGCGCAATGGCCGGAACCGGCTGGCCTGGTTCGAGCCGAGCATGGAAAGCGAAGTGCGGTTTCGCTCGGAACTCGAAGCCGGGATCCGGCGCGGCGTGCCGGCAGGTGAATTCGTGCCTTACTACGAAAAGCAGATCGACCTCGAGAGCGGCCAGATCGCCGGGTTCGAGATGCTGGCGCGGTGGAATTCGCCCACCCTGGGGGTTGTCAGCCCGGAGATCTTCATCCCGGTGGCCGAAGAGATCGGCCTGATCAGCGAACTGTCCGAATCGCTGATCCGCCAGGCCTTGTGCGATGCCCGCGAGTGGGACCCCAAGCTGACCCTGTCGGTCAACATCTCGCCTGTGCAACTGCGCGATCCGTGGTTTGCCCAGCGCTTGCTCAAGATCCTGGTCGAAGCCAATTTCCCGCCCAGCCGGCTGGAAATCGAAGTCACCGAAAGCTGCCTGCACGAGAATATCGCGCTGGTCCGTTCGCTGATCACCAGCCTCAAGAACCAGGGCGTCACGGTCAGCCTCGACGATTTCGGGACCGGCTATTCCTCGCTTTCGCAATTGCGCAGCCTGCCGTTCGACCGGATCAAGATCGATCGCAGCTTTGTTATGAGTCTGCTCGAAGACAAGGACAGCGCCACGATCGTCCAGTCGATCATTGCGCTGGGCGAAGGGCTTGGCCTGCCGATCACCGCCGAGGGGATCGAGAACGAGGAAGTGCTGACCGAGCTGCGCAGGTACGGCAAGTTCAAAGGCCAGGGCTATCTCTATGGCTTTCCCAAGCCGGCCGAATTCACCGTGGCCGAACTGGCCCAGCTCGATCTGCTGCTCGAAGCTCCCGAGCCAGTCCCGACTGAACCGAAGCGCCGCACCGCA
>PNJT01000221.1 GCA_013822005.1 Novosphingobium sp.
GGAGGCAAAAAGCTCTTGCCCGGGCTGCGGATTGTCGAACCGCTTGGCCGCGAACAGGCCGCGCGCCGCCAGCTCGGCCGCCAGCGCCGGTTCGAGGTTGATGTAGTTGTTCGAGATGTGAACCATCATCACCCCCTTGGGCGACAGGGCGCCCAGATAGACCCCGAAGGCTTCGTGAGTGAACAAATGCAGCGGCACCGAATCGGATGAAAAGGCATCGATCGCCAGGAAATCGAAGCTGGCCTTGGGCAGGCGCTCCAGCTCGAGCCGGCCATCGCCCAGCAGCACCCTGGCCTTGGGCGCGCACTCAGCGAGGTAAGTGAAACTGCCATCCTGCGAAAGCCGCAGCACGGCCTGGTCAATCTCGAAGAAGGTCCAGTCCTGCCCCGGGCTGGCGAGGCAGGCGAGCGTGCCGGTGCCCAGCCCCAGCACGCCGATCCGCGCCCTTTCGCCCAGCAACTGCGGGGCCAGGTCCATCACGATCGCCACCCCCGAACCTGTGCCGTAATAGGCCAGCGGCGTGCGGCGGCGGGCCGGATCGGTCGATTGCTCGCCGTGGAGCGTGGTGCCGTGGAGCAGCGTGCGAATGCGCGTTTCGGGATAGTCGCGCACCGTGTAGATCCCGAAATAGCTGCGGGTGCGGATCCCCGCGCGGCTGTCCTCGATGGTATCGAACCCGCCCTGGGCCAGCATCACCAGGGCCAGTGCGCCGCTCGCCAGCCAGCGCCAGGGCACCAGCCCCAGTGCCAGCGGAACCAGCAGCGCGGTTAGCGGCCAGCGTTGCCATAGCGTATCCAGATACTTGCCCGCATCGAAGATCATCCAGGTCAGCACCAGCACCGCGATGACCAGCCCGCCCAGCAGCAATTGCCGCAGTGCCGGATCGAGCGAGGCGGCGCGCCGCCAGTCGGGCAGCGCGCCGCGCGGCAGCAGCATGGCCGCAGCCAGGACCAGAAGCGGATACTCCCAGACCCAGTCGAAGATCAGCGGCGCGATCAAGGCCGTGAACAATCCGCCCAGCGCCCCGCCAGCCGACATCGCCAGATAGAACGCGGTCAGCTGGCTGGCATCGGGGCGCAAGTCGTAAAGGCGCGCATGCAGCGCCGTGCACAGCAGGAACAGCAGGACCACGCTGCCGACCAGTGGGACGACGCCGGTCCAGCCGTGCGAGACTGCAGCCATTCCGCCGACTGAGAAGATTCCCGCCCAGGCAAGCGCCGAAATCCACCGCGCCGGTCCCCTGCGGTCGGCAAAGGCGATCGAAAAGCTCAGCAGATAGAGCCCCAGCGGCACCACCCAGATCAGCGGCATAGCGAAGATATCGGTGGTGATGTGGGTGGTCGTGGAGAGCATCAGCCCCGACGGAATCGCTGCCAGCACGATCCACAGCGCAACAGTTTTACCTGCAAGTTCAGAAGCTTTGCCGCTTTTCGGTACCATGATACCTTGTCCGGCCGCTACCGCCCACCGCGACAGCGCGGCCAGCACGATCAGCCCCAGCAGCAGCAGATAGCCCGCGCTCCAGCCCCAGGACTGCCAGTGCAGCGGCAAGTAGGGCTCGACCACCAGCGGATAGGCGATCAGCCCGCCAAAGCTGCCCAGGTTCGATGCCGCATAGAGCGCCCAAGGCTCTCCCGCATCGGGATCCAGGGCATACCAGCGCTGCATCAGTGGGGCCTGGGCCGAGACCATGAAGAACACCGCCCCGATGCTCACCGCAAACAGCAAGGGCACCCAGAACACTTCCATGCCGGGGCTGGCCGGAGCCAGCTCGGCAAGGCCAATCGGCAGGGTCAGCGCGGCCAGCGCGAACAGCACCAGGTGGATCCGCGCCTGCCGCCGGATCGGCCAGCGCGACAACCAGTGGGCATAGGCATAGCCCCCCAAGAGCAGCGCCTGGTAAACCAGCATCGCGCTGTTCCAGACGTTCGGCGCCCCGCCCAGCCGCGGCAGGGCCATCCGCGCGACCATCGGCTGGATCAGGAACAGCAGGAACGAACCGGTCAGGATGGTTGCGACGAACAGGGCGCGCCGGGCACCCCTCACCGGGCAGGCCGGGCAGAGCGTTCGAGCGAATAGGCGACGTGGCGCAGCAGCGGGTCATCTGCCGCGAGCCGGGGATGGTCGAAATCGAACTCGGGCCGGTAGGTCATTCCCAGGCGCTCCATCACCGCGCGGCTGCGGTGGTTGCCGGTGTGGGCAATTGCCCAGGCCGCGTCGTCCGGCAGATTGGCGAACAGCCAGTCAAGGCTGGCCCGCGCGGCCTCGCTGGCATAGCCCTGCCCCCAGCAGTCGCTGGCCAGCCGCCAGCCGATCTCGGCCTTGCCGTCAATCGGCCGGTCACGCCCACGAGTCACTCCGCACCAGCCGATCAGCCGCGAATCCTCCAGCCGTTCGAGCGCCCAGAAGGTATGGCCATGCTCCCGCTCGATCGCCTCGACCCGTCCGATCAGCGCCGCAGTCTCCGCGCGGCTCATGCAAGGGCCGAGGGTCGCCATGACCAGCGGATCGCTGCAGATCGCATGAAAGGGATCGAGGCCCTCCGCGCGCCACGAGCGTAGCGCAAGCCGTTCGGTTTCGAGGCGGAATTCGCTCATTGGATGCGCGAATTGGTTTCACGCGAAGCACGCGAAGGAGCGAAGGGCGCGATGGTCATTGGTGCAGCCTTAGGGCACTTCCCGACCATTCTGGGTCATCGTGATTGGGCCAGGAAGGCCGCTGGCGAGGCGCGGCGCGCGGCAGGGGCTGGTTGCCCCTGCAAGAGC
>PNJT01000222.1 GCA_013822005.1 Novosphingobium sp.
TAGACTGGACGCAAGGCCCCGCGCGTCCTAGAGCGCGGCCATGCGCACCGCCTTCATCAAGATGCACGGCCTGGGCAACGACTTCGTCGTGCTTGACGCGCGCGCGGGCGGCGTGCCGGTGATGACCAATGCGCTCGCCCGCGCGCTGGCCGACCGGAAGACCGGAATCGGCTGCGACCAGCTGATCCTGCTCGAACCTTCGGACAGCGCCGATCTCAGGATGCGGATCTTCAATCACGACGGCGGCGAAGTGGAAGCCTGCGGCAATGCCAGTCGCGCGGTCGGGCTGCTGCTGGGCCAGAGTGCCAGTATCGAGACTTTGGGCGGGCTGCTGCAGGTCGATCCGGCCGAGGGCGGAGTGGCAGTCGATATGGGCGAGCCGCGTTTTGAGTGGGATCAGGTGCCGCTGGCCTATCCGATGGATACCCATCACATGCCGGTGGCCTGGGACATGCTCGACAACCCGACTTCGGTCAATGTCGGCAATCCGCATGTGATCTTTTTTGTCGAGGACAACCGCGCGGTCGAGCTCGACCGGCTCGGGCCGGAGATTGAGCATGACCCGCTTTTCCCCGAACGGGTCAACGTCAACGTTGCGACCATTGAGAGCCGCCAGCGTATCCGCCTGCGCGTGTGGGAGCGCGGCGTGGGCGAAACCCGCGCTTGCGGCACCGGGGCCTGCGCCACAGCGATTGGCGCGATGCGGCGCGGTCTGGTCGATCGCGCTGTCACCGTTGCGTTGCCGGGCGGCGAACTGATGATCGAGTGGACCGAGCAAGGCCGGATCCGCATGACTGGCCCCGCCACCGAAAGCTTCCGCGGCACCTTCGAAAGCAGCGATTTTGGCGGCTGAGGTCATTTCGCTGGGCTGCCGGATGAACCTGTCCGAAAGCGAGAGCCTGCGCGCCATGCTGGCGGGCGAGCAGGACCTGGTGGTGGTCAACAGCTGTGCGGTCACCAGCGAAGCCGTGCGCCAGACCCGCCAGGCGATCCGCCGCGCGCGGCTGGCCCGCCCGCTCGCCCGCCTGCTGGTCACCGGCTGCGCTGCCGAGGTCGAACGCGGGGCACTGGCCGCGATGCCCGAAGTCGATGGGCTGATTGCCAATACGGCCAAGCTCGATCCGCGCGCCTGGAACGTTGCGCCCGCCGCGCTCGCCGCATCGGCCAGGCACACCCGCGCGTTCATCGTGGTGCAAAATGGCTGCGACCATGCCTGCACCTTCTGCGTGATCCCCCAGGGACGCGGGCCCAGCCGTTCGGTGCCTATTGAAGGCGTGCTGGGTGACATCGCGCGGCACCTCGATTGCGGAACCCGTGAGGTCGTGCTGACCGGGGTGGACCTGACCAGCTGGGGTCACGACCTGCCCGGCGCGCCACGGCTCGGCACGCTGGTCCAGGCGATCCTGAGCCGGTTCCCCTCCCTGCCCCGGCTGCGCCTGTCCTCAGTCGATGGGGTCGAAATCGATCCGCTGTTGTTCGATCTGATCGCCAGCGAAGCGCGGCTGATGCCGCATCTCCACCTTTCGCTGCAGCACGGTAACGATCTGATTCTCAAGCGAATGAAGCGCCGCCATTTACGGCGTGATGCGCTGGAACTGGTCCACGCACTCAAGGCCCGCCGCCCCGATCTCGCCATCGGGGCCGACCTGATCGCCGGGTTTCCGACCGAGGACGAGGCTGCGCATCAGGACAATGTCTCGATCATCGCCGAGCTCGCAATCGTCCACGGCCACATCTTTCCCTACTCCCCCCGCCCAGGCACCCCCGCCGCCCGCATGCCGCAAGTGCAAGTTCCTGAAATCAAAGCCCGAGCCGCCCAGCTCAGGGAAGCCGTCGCAGCCCAACGCAGCCACTGGCTGTCCTCGCTGATGGGCAAGAGGCTCAGCGTACTTGCAGAGCGCGACGGAACCGGCCATGCGCCGAACTTCGCAAGGGTGGCCTTGCCGCCCGGAACCAAGGCCGGAGACCTAGTGACCATTACCCCTACCCGCATTGCCGAAGGCCTGCTGGCATGAGCGGCGATAGCTGGACCGACCGCATTTTCGGCGGCTTCCGCAAGACTTCCGAACGGCTGAGCGAAAACCTGTCAGGCATTGTCGGCAAGACCAGGCTCGACGATGGCCAGCTCGACGCGATCGAGGATGCACTGATCCTCTCGGACCTAGGCCCGCGTGCTGCCGCCCGGATCCGCGACAAGCTGGCCGCCGAACGCTTTGAACGCGGGGCTGACGAAGCCGCGATCAAGGCCGCCGTGGCAGAGGAAATCGCCGCGATCCTGCGCCCCGTGGCCAAACCGATTGACGTGGTCGCTTTCCCCCGCCCGCAAGTGATCTTGGTGATCGGGGTCAACGGATCCGGCAAGACCACCACCATCGCCAAGCTGGCACACTATTTCACCGAACTCGACTATGGCGTGATGCTGGCGGCCGGCGATACGTTCCGCGCCGCGGCGATCGGCCAATTGGCGGTTTGGGCCGAGCGCGTCGGAGTGCCGATCATCACCGGTCCCGAAGGCGGCGACCCTTCCGCCGTGGTGTTCGATGCAGTCAAGGCCGCGACCGAAAAGGGGATCGACGCGCTGATCGTCGATACCGCCGGACGCCTCCAGAACAAGCGCGAGCTGATGGACGAGCTGGCCAAGATCCGCCGCGTGCTCGGCCGGCTCAACCCCGAGGCCCCGCACGATGTGGTGCTGGTTCTCGATGCCACCAA
>PNJT01000223.1 GCA_013822005.1 Novosphingobium sp.
TCCACTAGGTGCCCGCTGACGGCAGCGAAGCGACCAGTTCGAGCACTTGCGCGGCATATTCGCTGCGGCAGATCAGCAGGTCGGGCATGTAGGTGTCGCTCTGGTTATAGACCAGCGGCGAGCCATCGGCGCGGCTGACGTGGAGGCCGTGGGCGCGGGCGACCGCAACGGGGGCGCAAGAGTCCCATTCGAACTGGCCGCCCGTGTGGAGGTAAATTTCGGCCTCGCCCAAGACCACCGCCATGGCCTTGGCCCCGGCGCTGCCCATCGCGACGAGTTCGGCACCCAATGCCTTGGCCACCGCGACCGCTTCGGCGGCCGGGCGAGTGCGGCTGACCAGCATGCGCGGACGCGCTGCGACCGGCGGCAGCGGTTGCGGCTGATCGGTGCGCAGCACCAGATCGCGCCCGGGGAGCGCCACTGCGCCGATCGTGGCCTCGCCATCGATGGCCAGGCCGACATGCACCGCCCAGTCGGTCCGCTCCTCGCCATATTCGCGGGTGCCGTCGACCGGGTCGATGATCCAGACGCGCGAATGGGCGAGGCGTTCGTAGCTGTCCTTCTCCTCTTCGGAGAGCACGCCGTCATCGGGCCTCGCCTCGCGGATCGCGCGGACCAGGAACTGGTTGGCGGTTTGGTCGCCTGCGGTCCCGAGCGCTTTGCCTTCGAACACCCCGGCGCGGCGGACTTCGAGCAGGATCTGCCCGGCATGCTGCGCCAGGTGCGCGGCGAGCTGGGCGTCGGTCATGGTCACGCGCAAGCCTCTCCTGCCAAACCTTCCACGTCGGCCCGTGCTTGACACGGGCCAAGGCTTTTCTTGGCGACGTTGCAAAGGCAGCCAAGCCCCGTGTCAAGCACGGGGCGACGAGGAGCTTTATGGTTGGCCGGGGTCATTTGAGCGGCATCAGCAGCTTGACGATATGCTCGGCAGCCTGATCAACCGTCATCTGGGCCGGGTTGACGCGGATGTCGGGGTTCTCGGGCGCTTCATAGGGGCTGTCGATCCCGGTGAAGTTCTTGAGCGCGCCGCTCCGGGCCTTCTTGTAGAGCCCCTTCACATCGCGCGCCTCGGCCACTTCGAGTGGGGTATCGACGAAGATCTCGATGAATTCGCCCTCGGGCAGCATCGCACGAACCATCTCGCGCTCGGCGCGGAATGGACTGATGAAGGCGGTCAGCACGATCAGTCCGGCATCGGCCATCAGCTTGGCCACTTCGCCCACGCGGCGGATATTCTCGATCCGGTCGGGCTCGGTAAAGCCCAGGTCCTTGTTGAGCCCGTGGCGGACATTGTCGCCGTCCAGCAGGAAGGTGTGGCGATTCATCAGGTTGAGCCGCTTTTCGACCGCGTTGGCGATGGTGCTCTTGCCCGATCCAGAGAGGCCAGTGAACCACAGCACGCGCGGCTTCTGGTTCTTGAGCGCGGCGTGCGCCTCGCGGGTAATATCGACCGCCTGCCAGTGGACGTTCTGGGCGCGGCGCAAGGCAAAGTGCAGCATGCCGGCCGCGACCGTGGCGTTGGTCAGCTTGTCGATCAGCACGAACCCGCCCAGCGTGCGGTTCGCCGCATAGGGTTCGAACACCAGCGGCTTGTCGGTGGTCAGTTCGGCCACGCCGATCGCGTTGAGCTCCAGCGTCTTGGCGGCGAGGTGTTCGAGCGTATTGACGTTCACGGTGTACTTGGGTTGCTGGACCGTGACCGAGACGGTCTGGGTGCCCAGCTTCAGCCAATACCCGCGCCCGACGTGCAGCGGATCGTCATTCAGCCAGACCAGCGTCGCTTCGAACTGGTCGGCGACTTCGGGCGGAGCATCAGCGGCAGCAATCACATCGCCGCGCGAGCAGTCGATTTCGTCCGCCAGGGTCAGGGTGACCGATTGCCCGGCCACCGCCTGATCCAGATCGCCATCGAGCGTGACGATGCGACTGATCGTGGTGGTCTTGCCCGAAGGCAGCACCCGCACCGCGTCGCCCGGTTTCACCGAGCCACTGGCGATCAGCCCGGCAAAGCCCCGGAAGTCGAGATTGGGGCGGTTGACCCATTGCACCGGCAGGCGCAGCGGCCCCTCGGCATCGCGCGAGGACTGGACTTCGACCGTTTCGAGGTGCTCGACCAGCGTTGGCCCGGAGTACCACGGCGTCTGGGCCGAGAGCGCGGTAATATTGTCGCCCTTGAAGCCCGAGATCGGAAGCGCGGTGAAGCTTTCGATCCCGATGCTCTGGGCAAACGCGGCATAGTCAGCAACGATCGCATCGTAAGTGGCCTGGTCATAGTCCACCAGGTCCATCTTGTTGACCGCCAGCACCAGGCCCTGGATCCCGATCAGGTGGCAGAGGTACGAATGCCGCCGGGTCTGGACCAGCACGCCCTTGCGCGCGTCGATCAGGATCACCGCGAGGTCGGCGGTGCTGGCTCCGGTCACCATGTTGCGGGTGTACTGTTCGTGCCCCGGACAGTCGGCAACAATGAATTTGCGTTTTTCGGTATTGAAGAAGCGGTAGGCGACGTCGATCGTGATGCCCTGTTCGCGCTCGGCCGCCAGGCCATCGACCAGCAGTGCGAAGTCGATTTCCTGCCCCTGGGTCCCGACTTTCTTGCTATCGCTTTCCAGCGCGGCCAGTTGG
>PNJT01000224.1 GCA_013822005.1 Novosphingobium sp.
CCTGGCGACATCCTCGGCGGCGGGCTTGGCCAGGGCGCAGCCGATGCGGCCGATACGGTGAGCAAGTACCTCATCGAACGCGCCGAACAGTACCAGCCCGTTGTCGAGATGCCGACCGGCATCGAGGTCGAGGTCGTTTTCCTCGACGGCGTCTACGTGAGGAATTCAAAATGATCGAAGGATTGAACGCGGGGCCCCACTCCAATTGGGGACGCCGCCGCTGGCCCAAACTCGCACTTGGTATGACCGCGCTGGTCGCGCTTTCGGGCGCGACGGGATGGGGTGTCGCTCATCTCGCGGCGAAGTCGGTCGCCGCGACCGATGTTGCCAAGGTCAAGGCAGCCCTCAAGCTGCGACTGCCCAAGACGCCGATCGATCAGATCAATTGCGAAGGCCTTGGCGGCCTGTGCGAAGTCGCCTCGAAGACCACGCTGTTCTATGTCGACGCTCGCGCCAAGTACCTGGTGATCGGCCGGGTCTACGACATGGAAGCGCGCCAGGACCTGACCGCAGCGCGGCTGCTCGCGCTCAATCCCGATCTGCTTGCGGCAGGCGCAGCCCGCCGCGGGGGCGGTAATGACGAAGCTGCGCAGCCCCAGGCTAGCAGCGCACCAAAACAGGTTTCGCTTGCCGGACTCCCCGCGAACGGCGCGATCACCTGGGGTTCGACAAATGGTCCCAAAGCCGTGGTCTTCTCCGATTTCCACTGCGGCTACTGCAAGAAGCTCTCTGCCGAATTGAAGGCAATCGGCGCGCGGGTCGAGGAACGCCCCATATCGATCTTCGGAGCCGAGGCGCGCAAGGATGCCGAGCGGGTGCTGTGTTCACCCAATCCCGAGACCAGCCTCCATGCCGCCTATTCCGGCCTAGCGCTCGCCAATCCGGCTCCTTGCGACACACGCGGGCTCGATGCCAACGAAGCTTTCGCAAAGGCGCACGGCTTCAATGGCACCCCGGTGATCGTCCGCCCCTCCGATGGCGCGGTGCTCGAGGGCTACCGCGATGCGGCCGGGCTGCGTGCCTTCCTTTCCCCCTCCCAGCCCAAAGGATAATGCTCATGCACCGCTCAATCCCGCTCGCCGCGCTTGCTCTCAGCCTCGCTGGTTGCACCCACCTCGGCACCAATATTGCCGGCGATTTCTCGTGCCGTTCACAGGCCGGTCAAGTTCATCGGACAGGCTGTCAGCCGCTGAGCGAGGTCGATGCCAAGGCGATCCGCGAACTGGTCAAGTCCGAGGGCTCGGCCCTGGCGGAGGTCCGCCAGCGCATCACGGTGCCTGCAGCCGATACGACCCGAGCCGGAGAACGCACGCTTAGGATCGTTTTCCCGGCCCATGTCGACGGATCTGGCACGCTCCATGACGAAGCGGTCGCCTGGACGGTAGTCGAAGCGGCGCGCTGGGCCGGCGAATTGCACCGCGACGAAGTTGGCCAACCCAAGGGCACGATGCGCGCGCTGCGCCAGGCGCTCAAGGAACAGGCCCGCCGTGCGAGCGATGCAGCTGTGAACCCTAAGCCCCTGTCTCCCGAAGACAGTGGCCCTGCCGTACCTGCCAATCCTTTCCTGCCATCCTCGCCGCTTGCCCTCCCCTCCCCAGGCGGCGAGGCCCAGACCGACGTGACCACGCCCGTTCCGGCCACGTCGGCAGCCGAGGGGTCCGACATGTCCCCCACCCCGCATGTTCGGGCCCCTCGGCCTTTGGAGGAAAGGCACCGCATCTGGCCAAGCGCGGCTGCGATCGAAGCAGTCAAGGCGCTCAAGCACAAAGCCGACACCGCGCCGAAGAAGGAGCCCAAGTGATGGCACTGTCATTGCGGGCACTGCGTGACCGGCTTCTTGCAGGTCTGCTCGGTGATGCCGAGCAGACCGAGGCGGGGCGCCCCATGCTTATGCTCGACATGCTGTCGGACTGGCTGCCCTACCGGGTCTACGATCCGGCAAGCCGGCTCTACGTCAATGCCCGCTCAAAGGGGTTCGTGCTCGGGGTAACTCCGCTGATCGGCGCCGACGAGCGCACCGGCGAGATCCTCGGGGCGTTCTTTTCCGAAGGCCTGCCGGCAGGCGCCTGCCTCCAGGTCCTCCATCTCGCAAGCCCCCGGATCAGCCGGATCGTCGCGCCGTGGTTTGCCCCGCGCTACGAACAGGGCGGGGTCTACGAGGCGATCGCGCGCCACCGGGCGAAGAAGCTCTATTCGATGGTCTGGAAATCGGGCGCCAGCGATGCGCCGTTCCACGCCCGCGCGCACCAGGTGGTGATCTCATTGGGCGTGCCAGCGTCCAAGGCGATCAGCAACGAGGAACTGAGCCACGCCCGCGAAGGGCTGATTGCCATGCTGAAGTCCTTGAACCTCGGCGTGATCGAATACGAGCCGCACCACCTCATCGCGCTGCTCGACGATCTGACCTCGCCAACCACCGCGCCGCAGGACGATGCGGTCCCCTACAACCCCAATGATCCCATCGCCAATCAGGCGATCCGTCGCGACATCGAGCTCCTGGTCCACGAAGACCGGATCGAGCTTGGTACCGAA
>PNJT01000225.1 GCA_013822005.1 Novosphingobium sp.
CACCCGAATCCAGCCCCGAAAACCTGCCCAACGCCAATGCCTATGGTGCCGATCAGATCAAGGTCCTCAAAGGCCTCGACGCGGTGCGCAAGCGGCCCGGCATGTACATTGGCGATACCGATGACGGATCGGGCCTGCACCACATGGTGTTCGAGGTTTCGGACAATGCGATCGACGAGGCCCTGGCCGGGCATTGCGATCTGGTGCTGATCGAACTCAACCCCGATGGCTCGGTTTCGGTCGAGGACAACGGTCGCGGGATTCCGACCGGAATCCACGCTGAGGAAGGCGTCTCGGCCGCCGAAGTGATCATGACCCAGCTCCACGCGGGCGGGAAGTTTGAGAACACCAGCGACGACAACGCCTACAAGGTGTCGGGCGGCCTCCACGGGGTCGGCGTCTCGGTGGTCAACGCGCTGTCGGAATGGCTCGAGCTGACGATCTGGCGCGACGGCGAAGAGCACTGGATGAAGTTCGCCCACGGCGACGCGGTAGAGAGCCTGCGCGTGGTCGGCCCGGCGCCAGAAGGGAAGAAAGGCACCCGGGTGACCTTCCTCGCCAGTGATGAAACCTTCAAGAACGTCACGGTCTATGACTTCGAAAAGCTTGAGCACCGCTACCGCGAGCTCGCCTTCCTCAATTCGGGCGTGCGGATCCTGCTGCGCGACAAGCGCGGCGAGGACGTGAAGGAGCACGACCTGTTCTATGAAGGCGGGATCGGGGCATTCGTCAGCTACCTCGATCGCAACAAGCAGCCCTTGCTGCCCAATCCGATCGCGATTTCATCCGAACGCGACGGGATCGGGATCGAAGTGGCGCTGGAATGGAACGATTCGTACTACGAGAACGTTCTGTGCTTCACCAACAACATTCCCCAGCGCGATGGCGGCACGCACCTGGCGGCGTTCCGCGCGGCGCTGACCCGCACGCTCAACAACTATGCCGAAAAGTCGGGCCTCCTGAAAAAGGAAAAGGTCAACCTGACCGGCGATGACATGCGCGAAGGACTGACCGCGATTGTCTCGGTCAAACTGCCCGACCCCAAGTTTTCGTCGCAGACCAAGGACAAGTTGGTTTCCAGCGAAGTGCGTCAGCCGCTCGAAAGCCTGATGGCCGACAAGATGAGCGACTGGCTGGAGGAAAACCCGGCCTATGCCAAGTCGGTGGTGGCCAAGATCATCGACGCCGCCGCCGCGCGCGAAGCGGCCCGCAAGGCCCGCGAGCTGACCCGTCGCAAGGGTGCAATGGATATCGCCTCGCTGCCCGGCAAGCTGGCCGATTGCCAGGAACGCGATCCCGCCAAGTGCGAACTGTTCCTGGTCGAAGGGGACTCCGCCGGCGGCTCGGCCAAGCAGGGCCGCGACCGCGCGATCCAGGCGATCCTGCCGCTCAAGGGCAAGATCCTCAACGTCGAACGCGCCCGGTTTGACCGGATCATCTCGTCCAAGGAAGTCGGCACGCTGATCCAGGCGATGGGCACCGGGATCCGCGACGAGTTCAACCTGGAAAAGCTGCGCTATCACAAGATCGTGATCATGACCGACGCCGACGTCGATGGCGCGCATATCCGCACCTTGCTGCTCACTTTCTTTCACCGCCAGATGCCTGATATCATCCGCGCCGGACACTTGTTCATCGCCCAGCCGCCGCTCTACAAGGTCAACAAGGGCCGCAGCGAGGTCTATCTCAAGGACGCGCGCGAGCTGGACGAATATCTGGTTGAGGCAGGCCTTGCGGGCCGCGTGCTCGAAGGGCCGGGCGGGGCGCGTTCGGGTGCCGACCTCAAGGTGCTGATCGATCACGCGCTCAGGATGCGCAGCCTGATGGGCTTTGTGCCGCGCCGCTACGATCCGGCGGTGATCGAGGCCTTGGCAATCGGCGGGGTCTTTGCCCCCGATATCGACAAGACCGGGCGTCTGGCCGCGCTGGAGCGCGCCGCCAAGCTGATGGGCCTGACCGACCGCGAGGCGGTGTGGAGCGCAGGCCTGCGCGAAGACGGCTCGGTCCTGGTCGAGCGGATCTGGCGCGGGGTAACCGATGCCTTCCCGGTCGAGGCCGCGTTCCTGACCAGCGCCGAAGCGCGCAAGCTCGCCCGGCTCGCCGCCGAACAGGCCGATGCCTATGTCGGCGCCGCCCGGCTGGTCCGCGCCAGTGCCGCGGTGGAGGAAGTGCCGGTCGAAGTGGCCGAAGTCACCAGCGAAGCAAACGACGATCAGACCCCGATCGCGGTGCGCGGCGATGGCAAGAACGAAGGCATCGCCCGGCCCTCGCAGCTGCTCGAGGCCGTGCTGGCTGGCGGCCGCAAGGGCCTGGCGATCGCGCGCTACAAGGGGCTGGGCGAAATGAACGCCGAGCAATTGTGGGAAACCACGCTCGATCCCACCGCGCGGGTGCTGCTCCAGGTCAAGGTCGAAGACGCCGACGTCACCGACGAGATCTTCACCCGCCTGATGGGCGACGTGGTCGAACCGCGCCGCGACTTCATCCAGGAAAACGCATTGAACGTGGCCAATCTGGACGTTTAGAG
>PNJT01000226.1 GCA_013822005.1 Novosphingobium sp.
TTCATCACCGCCCGCACCCGCGGCAAGTGGGAATATGTCACCCGCGCCCGCGGGATCCGCGCCGCGGTGATCCTGGCAATCGACGCAGAAGATCACGTGATCCTGGTCGAGCAATTCCGCGTGCCGCTCCAGAAGCGCTGCCTTGAATTGCCCGCCGGGCTGATCGGGGATGACGATGGCGCGGAAGGCGAAGATGCCCTCGCCGCCGCCGTGCGCGAGCTGGAGGAAGAGACTGGCTACCATGCTGACAGGATCGAGAACCTCGGCGAGTTCTACTCCTCCCCCGGCATGGTCAGCGAGAGCTTCACCCTGGTCCGCGCCCACGGCCTGGCCAGGGTCGGCCCCGGCGGCGGCACTGATGGTGAGGACATCACGGTCCACCGCGTCGCCCTCACCCACCTCCCCCAATTCGTCGAAATGGCCCGCGCGCGCGGATTGGGGATTGACGTGCGCGTGCTGATGCTGCTGGCTCCGGCTCTATTGGGAGGAACAAAATGAGCGGACGGGTTCAAGGCAAGAAGGCGCTGATCACTGGCGCAGCGCAAGGTCTGGGTGCGGCGCAAGCGATGATGCTGGCCCGGCATGGCGCACAAGTGCTGCTGGCCGATATCAACGCGGCAGGCGCTGCTACCCAGGCTGAGGCGATAAATGCCGAGCTGGGTGCGGGCACAGCCCATTCGGTCGCGCTCGACGTCACGCAGGAAGACCAATGGATTGCCGCAGTGGACGCTGCGAGCGAACTGATGGGCGGGCTCTCGGTACTGGTCAACAATGCAGGCGTGGGCGTGCGCGGCAATATCGAAACCTGCACCCTGGCCGAATGGCAGCGCGGCTTCGCAATCAACGTCGAATCGGTGTTCCTGGGCTGCCAGAAGGCGCTGCCCCTGATGAAGGAAAGCCAGCCCGGCTCGATCATCAATATCTCCTCGATCGCGGGGCTGATCGCCTCCGACACCATGCCCGGCTACAACGCCAGCAAGGCGGCGGTGTGGATGCTCAGCAAGTCGGTTGCGCTGTACTGCGCCAAGATGGGCTGGGACATCCGCAGCAACTCGGTCCACCCGACTTTCATCGACACCCCGATCCTCGACGGCATGGTCGCCAGCACCGGCAAGAGCAAGGACGTGATCATGGACAAGCTGGCGCGCCAGATCCCGCTGAAGCGCGTCGGCCATCCGGACGATATCGCCAATGGCGTACTCTACCTCGCCTCCGACGAGAGCCGCTTCATGACCGGGGCCGAACTCAAACTCGACGGCGGCATCTCGGCGATGTGACCTTCTCCCCCTCCCGCTTGCGGGAGGGGTTAGGGGTGGGCGCGAGGCCGAAGGTCTCGCTGGGCCGAAAGGCCCACCCCCATCCCACCCCTCCCCTGAAGGGGAGGGGCTCAGCGCCCACCTTTCCCTTCGCTGTATTCCCCGCTAGGACAGCCGTATGGGAGACACCCCGGACAAGACCAAGCCGCGCCCGTTTCGTGTGACATCGTTCGATGTCGCGGCCGAAGCGGGCGTCAGCCAGTCGACGGTCAGCCGCGCGCTGGCGGGCGATCCGGTGGTCAGCGAGGCAACCCGGCTGCGGGTGACCGAAGCTGCCCGCAAGCTCAACTACTACGTCGACGAGAACGCCGCGCGCCTGCGCACCGGTCGCACCGGCACGCTGGCGGTAGTGGTGGTCTGCCGCCCGGGCGAGGACCGCAAGGACCTCAACCCGTTCCACTCTGCGCTGCTCGCCTCGCTGTGCGGTGCGGCTTCGCTGAGGGGCTATGAAACGCTGGTCAGCTTTCAGGACGGGCCCGACAATTTCAACGGTCGCTACCAGGAACAGCGCAAGGCCGATGGCCTGGCAGTGATCGGCACGACCGAGAACTATTCGGCCTGGGACTATTTCCGTGAATTGGGCCGCGAGGGGATGCACTGGGTCTGCTGGGGCGCCCCGTTCGACGATGTCGAATGGATCCGCTCTGACAATCACGGCGGTGCCCGGCTCGCCACAAGGCACCTGATCGAACAGGGTTATCGCCAGATTGTCTGCCTCGGCTCGGAAACCTCGCCGCAGCGCCAGTTCCTCGAACGCTACGAAGGCTATGCCGAGGAAATGCGTGCTGCCGGGCTCAAGCCGGTGCTCGAGCCGATCGAGAAGGGCCTGCCGCGCGAGGAGCAAGGCCGCCGCGCCGTGCAGGCGCTGATCGAGGCGGGAACCCCGTTCGACGCGCTGTTCGCGGTCTGCGATCCGATCGCCTTGGGCGCGCTCGACGAGCTTCACGCCCGCGGCCTTGCCGTACCCGGGCAGGTCGGCCTGGTCGGCTTCGACGGGATCCGCGCCGGCGCCTACTCCGCCCCGCCCTTGACTTCGGTCGAACCCGATTTCCGCGCGGCGGG
>PNJT01000227.1 GCA_013822005.1 Novosphingobium sp.
TCACCACCGCAGCAAAGTGCTGGCCCTCGCGGCCCGCAAGGATCACGGCTTCGGCCAGATCGACCACCGCGCGTTCGACCTGGCTGGAACGGGCGGCGCCATTGCCCATGACCGGGCCAAGCTTGTGAAAGGCCGCTTCGACTTCGCCTTCGATCGGGCGGCCATTGGCCAGGCTCAGCGCGGCGCGAATGACATAGCGGTCAGCCAGGCGGCGCAAGGGCGCGGTCATGTGGCAATAGGTCGCCGCCATCGCCGCGTGCCAGGGCTTCACGCCCTCTTCGTAGGGCACATAGCTCGCCCCATTCCCGGCGCGGCGGATTGCCAGCATGAAAGCGGCGGCGCGCGGGTCCTGCGGGTCGAGAGACTTCTCGAACTGGGCCAGGCTGGCCTGCTCCGGCCAATCGAGGGCGAAAGCGCGCGCGGTATGGCGCAGGCGGGCGACGGCGCGTTCGTCAGGGCCAGCCATCACCCGGAACAGCCCGGTCTGCGCAGCATAGAGCGCATCGGCGACCGCGAGGTTGGTGGCGAGCGATAAGGCGGCGTTGCGGCGCTCGGCCTCGGCCAGGGGGCGCAGCCGCAGCGTGAAGTGGCCCGCGCCGTCGCGCTCGACTTCCTGTTCGGGCGGATCGACCCGCGCCGCCCCGCGCGCGTCTTCGGCAGCCGCAATCCGGCGGGCGAGTTCGGCGAAACCGGCGGGCAGCTGGTCTTCGGTGGCGCTTTCATAGCCCAGCTTGGCACGGCTTTGGATCACCGCGCGCTCGACGCCCTGCAAGGCCACCGCGCCATCGGGCGCGACGCGGGTGGTGAAAACCACGGCGGCGCGCGGGCCATCGGGCAGCAGGCTGGCGGCCGCTTCGGACAGGACCTTGGGATAGAGCCCGGCCTTGCCATCGGGCAGGTAAAAAGTCTCACCGCGGGCCCAGGCTTCGGCATCGATCGGATCGCCGTCAGCCACGAACCACGGCACGTCGGCAATGGCATAATGCAGCAGCATGTCGCCGCCCGCCGCCTCGATCGCGAAGGCCTGGTCGAGGTCGGTCGAGCTGGCCGGGTCGAGCGTGACGAAGGGCACCTTGGTGCGGTCGGCATGTTCGCTGAGCGGGCGCGCGGCGGCAGCGCGGGCCTTTTCCTCGACCGCGGGCGGGAAAACGGCAGGCACCTTGAACTGCGCGCGGATCGCGGCGAGGCCCTCGGCGAGCAGACAATCAGGATCGCGCAAGGCCTTCATAAGCCTGCGCTAGCGCGGCCAACAGTGCTTGCCAAGCCAATGCCTTTTCCGCATGGCAGCGCCCTTGAGATTGACGGGCGAAATGACCGCGCGTTAAGCGCCGCAGCCAGATCGCCCAAACCCGCGAAAAGAGGAGCCCAGAGAGATGAAGACCCGCGCCGCAGTCGCCTTTGCGCCCAAGCAGCCGCTCGAGATTGTCGAGCTGGACCTCGAAGGTCCCAAGCATGGCGAAGTGCTGGTCGAAATCATGGCGACGGGGATCTGCCACACCGACGCCTACACGCTCGACGGGTTCGACAGCGAAGGGTTGTTCCCCTCCGTGCTGGGCCACGAAGGTGCCGGGATCGTGCGCGAGGTTGGGCCAGGTGTAACTTCGGTCAAGCCCGGCGATCACGTGATCCCGCTCTACACGCCGGAATGCGGCCAATGCAAAACCTGCCTGTCGGGCAAGAGCAACCTGTGCACCGCGATCCGCGCCACGCAGGGCAAGGGGCTGATGCCCGATGGCACTTCGCGCTTCAGCTACAAGGGCCAGACCATCTTCCACTATATGGGCTGCAGCACCTTTTCGAACTTCACCGTGCTGCCCGAGATCGCGGTCGCCAAGATCCGTCAGGACGCACCGTTCAAGACCAGCTGCTACATCGGCTGCGGGGTGACCACCGGGGTTGGCGCGGTGACCAAGACCGCCAAGGTCCAGCCGGGCGATAACTGCGTGATCTTCGGGCTCGGCGGGATCGGGCTCAACGTGATCCAGGGCGCCAGGATGGCCGGGGCCAACGTGATCCTGGGGATCGACCTCAACCCCGACCGCGAAGAGTGGGGCCGCAAGTTCGGAATGACCCATTTCCTGGGCACCAAGGGCATGAGCCGCGAGGAGATCGTCGCCAAGATCGTCGAGATCACCGACGGCGGGGCCGACTATTCGTTCGATGCCACCGGCAACACCGAAGTGATGCGCACCGCGCTGGAATGCTGCCACCGCGGCTGGGGCACTTCGATCATCATCGGGGTGGCCGAAGCCGGCAAGGAAATCTCCACCCGCCCGTTCCAGCTGGTCACGGGGCGCAACTGGCGCGGCACCGCATTCGGCGGGGCCAAGGGCCGCACC
>PNJT01000228.1 GCA_013822005.1 Novosphingobium sp.
CCGCTGGTTTTGCCTGGAACACGTGCGCGAATTCAACGCCGGGTATGACTGGTTCATGGGGATGAGCCCCGAAGAGATCATGGCCGCGCAGAACCCGATCCACGGCTGGGACCGCCAGACCCGCGCCTTTTCGCCCACCGCCGGGATCGACGCGGCACCGCGCTGGGCGGACTTCTCCGACCCGCTCGAGGCGATCAGCCAGCGCGCGCGGGCCAAGCGGCCGGCGCAGCGCGCCGACGGCAAGGTCTTTACCCCCGATGAGCGCAAGGCGCTGGAAGTGATCGGGCTGGAGTTGGAGGCCGATCGCCGGGCCTTGCGCAAACGCTACACCGAGCTGGTCCACGCGCTGCATCCGGACCGCAACGGCGGCGACCGGTCGAGCGAGAAGCGTTTGCAGGCAGTGGTCGAGGCCTATCAGCTGCTCAGGAAGGCTGCGGCGTTCGTTTAGAGTGTGATGGCATTGGCCGGTGTCGCAAAGCCCCTCCCCGATGGGGAGGGGAGATGCTCTAGGCAACCAAATGTGATCTCGCTCTCGCGAGGTGGAAAATCGGCAGGCCGACCAGAAAGATGTGCGGGAACAGGTCCAGCAAGAGTTTGATCTTGTCGGGATCGGGGAAGGGCACTGCGAACCGCATTGGCAGCACCACACCGTACATCACGCAATAGACCATCAGGCCGAAGAAGGTCCCGCCTTTCCAGACCGCGACTTCGCCCAGCGGGCTTTTGCGGACTGCCCAGATCCCCGCCGCGACGATCAAGGCCATGATCGCAAAGTGCACTCCCAGACCCGCCAGCGCCCCGGCGACACCCCAGCCGTTCGCCGCCTCGCCAAACGGCCCGGAAGCGACGAAGCGCCATAACGCTCCCGCATCGGCCCTGCCGCGCAGCTGATCCAGCACCGTCGCGTAAACCGCGTCCAAAGTGCCGCACAGCAGCCACAGTCTCACGAACAGGTCGCGCATCAGCTCAGCCTGCTTCGCACAGCGCCTTGAGCTGGTCGGCCATCCCGCCCCAGCCTTCGCCAAAGCCCATTTCCTGGTGGTGGGCCTTGCTTTCCGGAGTCCAGTGCCGTGCCCGCCCGGTATAGCGGGTGCCGCTACCCTCGGCCTCGATCTCCCAGATCCCCAGCATGAACGGCCCGGCCGGTTGCAGATCACCCTCGATCGCATCGGTCACCGCGATCCGCCGGCCCTCGTCCCAGGCCAGGATAAAGCCGGGATGCTCGTTGCGCTCTCCATTGGGACCAAACATCACGGTATGGGTCTTGCCGCCGGGCTGGCGCGATCCCCAATCGACCTCGGCCCGCCACGGCTTGGGGCACCACCATTCGTTGGTACGCTGGGTCATCACCTGCCAGACTGTGTCGGGCGCGGCATCGATCAGACGGGTGACGGACAGTTCGTGCATTCAGTTCTCTCCTCGGCTTGCCGCCTCGATAGCCTTGGTCAGTGCAGTCCGGCAATCAGTCCTTTGGCGGCCAGGCCAAAGCACTCGCGATCCGCGCGCCCAGCGCCATGTCTTCTTCCTGGCCAAAGCCGTGATGGAGGATCAGTCCGTCGCGGCCGATCAGTACCGCGCCGGGCGTGCCGCGCAGGCCCGCCAGCCTCAGCGGTTCGGGCGTGTTGAACCACTGCGCGATGGCGAGTTCGGGGGCGGGGCGGCCCGGCCGGGTCACTTGCGCGGCCCGACCAGTCCGAAGGCCGCGCCTTGCGGGTCCATCACATTCAGGCTGAATTCGCCGCCGGGGATTGCGCCAAGTCCATGAACACGCTGTCGCCAAGCTTGGCATGCTCGATGAACTTCTCCTTGCTCGCCTCGGGACAGGCGATCCCGAAACCGTCGATGCAGGGCATTTCATTGCTCCGGATTGTGGGTGAAACCGAGCGGGGAATAGAACCCGATGACGCGGGGCAGCCCGTGGTGTGCGTTAACCCGAAATTTTCTTTGTTCGCATAGCGTTCCGGCGATGAAACAGGTCTGGGGGATCACAATTCGGCTGCTGGCCGCATTGACGCTTGCCGTGCTGGCAAGCGCGCCGGCGCACGCCAGGACCCCGGTGCAGACCTGCATCGCGCCGCTGAAGGACAGTGCGGCAGCACCCCTGCCGTTCGATTGCAGCGACGATCAGAGGCGCTACGGATCGGGGGATTTCGGGGTCCAGCTGCGCTTTGATCCGGTCGTTTCGACGGTCGATGACCCCCTGGTCCTACGCACCACCAGTGTCTGGCAAGGCAGCGAACGGGTGGTTTTTCGCTATGCCGACGGGACCATCGCTGCGCTCAGTTTCAGCCAGCAGACTGCCAGGCGCTACATCAC
>PNJT01000229.1 GCA_013822005.1 Novosphingobium sp.
CCGACTATCCTGAGCTTGTCGAAGGATGGCTCTTTTCTTCAAGCGGTTGCGGGCGAGGCACGAAGAAAAGGGCAGTGCTTCGACAAGCTCAGGATAGTCGGAATTGGGTCAGGTTTTGCCCAAGTTGCTCTAAAGACCCGCTCAGCCTGAGCCTGTCGAAGGCCCCTCGTTCGCCCACCACGGCAGCGTAACAGGAGGGTGCTTCGACAAGCTCAGCATGAGCGGGTTTGGTAAGGACTTCCTTTCCGGGTCCTACCTTGCCAGCGCGGCCTCGGCCGGGCTCGACTTGACGCCAAAGAACAGCGCCGTGCCGTCTGACTGGCGCAGCACCGCCAGTTCGAGCAAGGCCGCCAGCAGCGCGCGTTCGCGGTTGGCGCCGATGGTGCGCACCGACGGCCCTTGCTCGCTGCGCAAGGAGGCAAAGGCGCCGATCTGCTTCGATCCATATTGGATCACATAGTCATCGGGGATCATCGCCCGGATCGCCAGCATGGTGTTGCCGGTGGCGACGCATTCGAACACCTTGCGCTTGAGCTTGATCAGTTCGGGCCCGCCCTGATCGAAATCGCCCAGCACCTGGCAGACGGTCAACACATGGCGCGGCCAGCGGCTTTGCGGCACTTCGTGGCCTTGTTCGATCAGTTCAAGCAGGCGGTCGATTGCGGCGGGTTCAGCGGTGAGGGTCTGGGTCATGTGGCGGGCTCCGGTGTTGCACCAAGCCTTGCCTCCGCCCCTCCCGGCGGCAATCCGCAATTGCTCCGGATGCGATCTATTCCAGGCCCTAACGCGTGGGGACCGGTGCCTCGCCCGAATAGTCATAGAACCCGCGCCCGGTCTTGCGGCCGAGCCAGCCGGCTTCGACATATTTGACCAGCAGCGGGGCCGGGCGATACTTGCTGTCGCCGGTGGTGTTGTAGAGCACCCGGACGATATCGAGGCAGGTGTCGAGCCCGACGAAATCGGCCAGCTCCAGCGGACCCATCGGGTGGTTGAGGCCCAGGCGGCAGCCCTTGTCGATATCGGCGATGTTGGCGGTGCCCTGGCCCAGCACGAAAACCGCCTCGTTGATCATCGGCAGCAGGATCCGGTTGACCACGAAGCCGGGCTCGTCTTCCGCCATGACCACCTGTTTGCCCAGGCTTTCGGCAAAGGCTCGGGTGCGCGCCGTGGTGTCCTTGGCGGTGGCAAGGCCCGGGATCACCTCGATCAGCCCCATCACCGGGACCGGGTTGAAGAAGTGCAGGCCAATGAACCGCTTGGGATCGGGCGAGGAGGTCGCCATGCGGGTGATCGGGATCGAGCTGGTGTTGGAGGCGAGGATTGCGTCTTCGCGCAACACCTTGCCGACGGCTTCAAAGATCTTGCGCTTGATCTCTTCCTTCTCGGTCGCCGCCTCGATGATCAGGTCGGCCTCGGCCATCGGGGCGTAGTCAGCCACCGGCGTGATCCGCGCGAGCGCGGCGGTGGCCTGGTCGGGAGTGATCTTGTCGCGCGACACCAGCTTGGCCAGCGCCTTGTCGATTCCCCCCACGGCCTTTTCGGCCAAGGCCAGTTCGACATCGGAGAGCAGCACCTTGATGCCGTTCTGGGCCACGGTCTGGGCAATCCCTGACCCCATCTGCCCCGCACCGATCACCGCCACTGTCCGCATATTCCGATCCCTTCGCATGTGCAGCAAAGGCGGCTGGTTAGCGGTGAACGGAAGCTAATGCTAGCGGTTTTGCCCCGGCACCCACAGCACGTCGCCCGCCCCATTGCCGTTGATCGCACGGGCCAGCACGAACAGCAGATCCGATAGCCGGTTGAGATAGGCCAGTGCTGCCGGGTTGACCGGGTCGGCCTCAGCCAGCGCCACCGCGCGGCGTTCGGCCATGCGCACCGAGGCCCGGGCGATGTGGACCCGCGCTGCCGCTTCGCTGCCGCCGGGCAGGATGAAGCTGGTCAAGGGGGCCATCGCAGCGTTGAGCCGGTCGATTGCGCCTTCCAGCCAGTCCACCTGACTCTGCACGATCCGCAGCGTCATTTCGCCCGGCGCAAAATCGTCGCCCGGCGTGGCGAGGTCCGCGCCCAGATCGAACAGGTCGTTCTGGATCCGCGTCAGCAGCGCGGCGTGGTCGCTTTGCGCCAGTTCGACCGAACAGAGACCCAGCGCCGAATTGGCTTCATCCACCGCGCCGATCGCTTCCATCCGCGCGGCATGCTTGGGCAGGCGCGAACCATCGACCAGCCCGGTGGTGCCGAGGTCACCCGTGCGGGTGTAGATCTTGTTGAGCTTGACCATGTT
>PNJT01000230.1 GCA_013822005.1 Novosphingobium sp.
CGGTGAGGTTGAGGATCGGGCGGCCCTGCTGGCTGGCGACCACCCGGCGGTTGGAGAAGCTGCCGCCATCGAAATCGCGATCGACCTTGTAATCGATTGCGAAATCCTCGCTCCCGCCGCGCAGGAAATAGGCGTGGAGCGAGTGCGCGGGACGATCGGGATCGACGGTGTTCTCCGCCGCGAGCAGCGCCTGGGCGATGACCTGCCCGCCAAACACCCGGCCCACCCCGCCGCGCTTCTTGCGGCCGGTGAAATGATCATCGCCATTGGGCGTGGGTTCAAGCAGCTTGACCAGGCCGGAGACGAGTTGTTCGGGGGTGTGTTCGCTGTCCATCGGCTTGCCTTTGCGTTGCAAAAGCGAACGCGTCAACCAGCGCTAGATTCCCGCCGGACTGCGTCCCAGTTCGGCCTTGAGCAAGCGCGCGAACAGGGCCCGCCGCAGAGTACCGCCGATCGCGATCGACAAGCGCCCCACGGCGCGGCGTTCGCGCCAGATGTGATCGATCATCGGGTGGTCGGCGGCGGCGCAGCTGTCGACCCAATCAATCCCGGCGCGGTCCAGCAAGGCCAGGTTCTCACGCTGGACCAGCACGCCGGGCGAATAGCGGGCGAAGCGTTCGTCGAAGGCAGTCTTGTAGGAATAGGCGCCGGGCGCGGTTATGAAATTGGCCAGCATCGCGATCGGCTCGCCATCGAGGCTGAGCGTCAGCCGTTCGAGCCGTCCACGGCTGGCCGCGCCAAACAGCGCCTCCTTGAACAGGCGCGTGGTGCCCTGGTGCGAGGCGAGGGCGGAGCCAGCTGCGCCTTTCCAGCCGGAATGCTCCAGCGCGAGGAAGTCCTCGGTCCAGCGGGCAAGGTGCGCGTCATCGTCGCGGCGCTCAAAGGCCAGCTCACCCTGTTCGGACAGCCGCGCGAACTGGCGGCGCAGTTCCTTGCGTTTCTTGCCCGACAGGCTGGCTTCGAAATAGGCCTCGGCCGAGAGCTCGGAGGCGAGCATGGCGCGCTCCTCGCGGTGGACCAGCCCGGCCAGACGGCCCTGCTCGGCCAGCACGGCTTGCAGGGCATCGTAGAGCGGTCCTTGCAGTGGAACTTGCGCCAGGTGCAGGAACAGCGCGCTGCCCGCATTGTCATCAGCCCAGGCCAGGAAAGCCCGCCAGAAAGCGCGCTCCAGCCCGCGCGCGACCAGGGGTGCGCTCTGAAAGCAGTTGCCGTGGATCCAGGTGCACAGCTGCGGGATCGGCCAGCGGTAATAGCGTTTCTCATGCCGCACCGGCAGCAGCCCGGCCAGTTCGCCCCCCGCTTCGAAGCGCAGCACCTTGACCGCGCCAGCGGGATCGAGCGCCCGCAAGGCCGGAAGCAGGTACCAGCTTTCGTGGAACGGGTTGGGCTCGGCCGCGCATTCTGCCAGTGCGTCCCAGGCGAGCCGCGCTTCGGGGGCTTCGAAGGCCTGCCACGATACCGCCCTGACCTGTCCGGCAGACACGCCAGACGGCGCGGCGGGCGGCCGCGCGGCGTCGCTGGGAACCTTGGCCTTGCTTGCCACTTAAATGCCTTTCACCCGGCAGCACGCTGGCCGCCGGGTGAAGGTCTTAACCAGGAAAGGCCAAGGAAAGCCTAACGCCTACCTGATTGCGGCCTTGGGCGGAGCCTTGTCGGGATCGCTTGGCGCATAGGCCGGGTTGTGCTTTTCCAGCCAGGCCAGCGATTCGTCGATCCATTCGATATGGACATCGTCATAGGGCAGGTTGTGGGTGCCCTTGGGCTGGACGATGTAACGGAAATCAGTGCCTTCGACCTTGCCGGCCTTCTTGAGATTCCCGATCAGCACCTTTGACTGCTCCATCGGAATGCGCGCATCACGTTGCGGTGCGACGACCAGGATCGGGGCCCATTTCCCGCCCGCATTGCGCGCAGGCGAGATTTCTTCCGGGTCATTCGAAGTGGCCTGGAACCCGCTGCTGAAGCGGCCCAGATTGACCGCGTCCCACTTGTTCATCATCGGCATGTCATAGACCCCGGCCCCGGCAATGGCGCAGCGCCACATCGACCCGTCACGCTGGGCGCCGCGGGCAGCGGCATAGCCGCCATAGGACCAGCCCATGATGCAGGCACGCTTGGGATCGACAATGCCCTTGGCGGCATAGGCACCCAGCACGTCGGTCAGGTCGTCCTGCATCCGCTTGCCATAGCCGCCCGGATCACGGCCCAGCTTGACGAAAGCCTTCCCATAACCGCCCGAACCGCGATAG
>PNJT01000231.1 GCA_013822005.1 Novosphingobium sp.
CACGGCGCAAGCGTAGGGCTACCATGGGCCGGTGCAAATTGCTGGCCGAGAATTTTCCGACGATGTCATTGAGCGGATCCGTCTGCGTGTGCGGGCGGATGGCGAGCTGACGCGCACCGGATTATCGCGAGAGGTCTGTGAGTGGCTGGACTGGCGCAGTCACGACGGCCGGGTCAAGGACATGAATTGTCGGGTGGCTTTGTTGAAGCTCCAGCGGCGGGGTGTCATCGAATTGCCGCCGGCCCGGCCTGTGGCGTTTGGCCGAGCGGATGCGCATGCTGGCGCGGGCTGCGCCTGGCCGACAGTGGATTCGACGCTCGCCGAACTGGGGCCGGTGTGGCTGGTGCCGGTCGCAGGCGAAGAACTGTCCGGGCAATGGCGGGCGATGTTTCGTGCGCACCACCCTCTGTCTGACGGGCCGCTGTGCGGCGCGCAGATGCGCTATCTGGTGGCGAGCCGGGTCGGCCTGATCGGAGGCCTAAGCTTTAGCAGCGCAGCCTGGCGGCTGGCACCCAGGGACGCATGGATCGGCTGGGATGAGTCCGCACGCCAAGCGGGGCTGGCGAAAGTTGTTGGTAACAGCCGATTCCTGCTTCTGCCGACGGTCAATGTACCCAATCTGGCCTCGCATGTATTAAGTCTGGCTGTGGCGCGGCTGCCGGATGATTGGCAAGCCCGCTATGGTTTCAGCCCGGTGCTGGTGGAAACCTTTGTCGATAGCACACGCTACCGCGGCACCTGTTACCGGGCGGCCAACTGGGTGTATCTTGGCCGGACTCAAGGTCGCGGCCGGCAAGATCGTGCGCATGCCAAGACCGCCACGGCCAAGGACATCTGGATCTATCCGTTGCAATCGGACTGGCGAGCGCAGTTGATCGGCGATACGCAAGCCATTGCGCCGACACGAGCTGCCGCGGCCGATTGGGCAGAGGAAGAATTTGGCGGTTGCGGATTGCCGGATGCGCGGTTGCAGGAGCGGCTATTGACGCTGGCGCGGGATTTTTACGCCCGGCCGACGGCCAACCTGCCGCAGTCCTGCGGCAGCCGGGCGAAGACCAAGGCGGCCTACCGCTTCCTGGGGCATGAAGAGACCACGATGCAGACGCTCATGCAACCCCACTATCGTGCGACCGAGGCGCGACTGGCGCAGGAAGCGGTGGTCCTGGCGGTACAGGATACGAGCAGCCTCAACTACACGACGCATGCGGCGACCGATGGTTTGGGACCGATTGGCTCCTGGCCCAAGGGTCCGCAGGGGCTGCATCTGCACAGCACGCTTGCCTTCAGCACGTCCGGCACGCCATTGGGTTTTGTGGATGTCCAGTGCTGGGCACGCGATGTTGAGTCCTTTGGCAAGAAGGCCAAGCGCCACAGCTTGCCCATCGAGGAGAAGGAAAGCTACAAGTGGATCGTGAGCTACCGAGCGGTGGCGGCGATCCAGAAGCGCTGCCGCAAGACCATGCTGGTCAGCGTCGGGGACCGCGAAGCGGATATCTATGAACTGTTTCGGGAAGCCCTGGCCGACCCCAACGGGCCGAAGCTCCTGGTCCGGGCGGAACACAATCGGCAGGTGCAGGCCGAGCAAGGACTCTTGTGGCCCACACTCGAAGCGCAGCCGGTCAGTGGCATCCAGATGCTGCAGGTGCCGCGCCAGGGCTCTCGCGCCGCCCGCGAAGCCCGCTTGGCGATCCGCTTCGCCTCGGTGACGCTCGCCGCACCGACCGGTCATAAAGGCGAAGCGCCATTGCGCGTATGTGCGGTGCTGGCACGGGAAGAACAGGCGCCAATGGGTGTGAAGCCGCTCGAATGGCTGTTGCTCACCACCGTACCGGTGGACACCTTCGAACAAGCAATCGAGAAGCTGCAATGGTATGCCCGACGCTGGGGCATTGAGGTCCTGCACCGTACGCTCAAAAGCGGCTGCCGTATCGAACAGCGGCAGTTGGGGCAGGCCGACCGCCTGGAAGCCTGCCTGGCCATCGATTTGGTGGTGGCTTGGCGCATCTTCCATTTGACCAAGCTCGGTCGCGACGTGCCGCACGCACCTTGCACCGTCTATTTCGAGGAGGCCGAATGGAAAGCGTTGATGGCCTTCAGCAGCGGCAGCCCGGCTGTGCCGGATAAGCCGCCCAGCCTGCGCGAAGCGATTCGCCTCGTCGCCACGCTGGGCGGCTTTCTCGGACGCAAAGGCGATGGCGAGCCGGGCACGCAGAGCTTGTGGCTCGGACGACAACGTCTTGATG
>PNJT01000232.1 GCA_013822005.1 Novosphingobium sp.
GGCCGGCCCTGATTGAGGAACCCGATTTCCATGCGCGCCCGTTTTGCCGTCACGTCCAGTCTCGCGATCCTGGCCCTGTCGCTCGCAGCTCCAGCGCAGGCGCAGGACCAGTCGGGTGAGGGTGAGCCCGACTATCACCACGGCGACGCCGATATCGTCGTTACCGGGCTGCTGCGCACCAATCGCCAGGATGCCTTGTCTGCTGTCGCAGTGGTCAGCCAGGAGCAATTGACCAGCGCACTTCGTCCGTCGATAGGCGATACGCTGGCGCATACTCCGGGGGTCAGCGCCACTTCGTTCGGCCCTTCCGCCTCGCGCCCGGTGCTGCGCGGATTGCAGGGTGAGCGGGTGCGGGTGCTCTCGAACGGGATCGGCTCGATCGATGTTTCCAACACCTCGGTCGATCACGCACCGGCGATCAACCCGGCACTCGCCTCGCGCATCGAAGTACTGCGCGGGCCGCAGTCGCTGCAGTATGGTTCGGCGGCCATCGGCGGCGTGGTCAACGTGATCGACAAGCGCATCCCCGAGAAAGTCCCCGACGAGCCGGTCCACCTGACCGCGCTGGGCACCTATGGCTCGGCTTCGGAAGAGCGCAGCGGTGCTGGCTCGCTCGAACTGCCGTTGGGCAATGGCTGGGTCGGCCATCTGGACGCGAGTTACCTCAGGACCAGCGACTTGCGGATTGGCGGCCGCGCGCTGACGCCCGCGCTGCGCGCCGAGGCGCTGGCCTCCAGCCTGCTCCCGCCCGATCCGCTGGCCGATCCCGAAATCGACTTTGCAGCCAATGCGGCGCTGGCCGGCCGCCTGCCCAATACTGCCGCCAAAACCTGGTCGGTCGGCGCAGGGCTGGCCTATGTCAATGATCGCGGCAGCATCGGGGTGGCCTATAGCCGTCTCGACAACTTCTACGGCATTCCGGTTCGTTTCGCGACCCAGCCGGGGCAGGGTCAAGAGGCCCCGCGCCTCACGATGAAGCAGGACCGGATCGACGCCCGCGCCGAGTTGATGCCGGATGGACGTCTGATCGAGAAAGTTTCGGCCCGCTTTGCCTATGGCGATTACAGCCATTCCGAGCTGGAGCCCGATGGCGCAGTGGGCACCACTTTCCTCAACCAGGGGATGGAGGGGCGGCTTGACCTGGTTCAGGCACTGCGCGGTGGATGGAAGGGCGCAAGCGGTATCCAGTACATGAACCGCGATTTCAACGTGATCGGCGACGAAGTATTCCTGCCGCGCAACGATACCGAGCAGCTGGGCATCTACACGCTGCAGCAGTACACTTCGGGTCCGCTGCTGGTCGAGGCTGGCGGCCGTTTTGAGCACAGCAGGCTGGTCTCTTCACCCGAACCGAGCCAGCCGCAGTTCTTCTCGGGCAAGCGTTCGTTCGATGCCTGGTCGTTCGCGCTGGGCGCGGCCTACGATTTCGCACCTGGGTGGAAATTCGGGGTCAATCTGTCGCGGGTCGAGCGTGCGCCGTCGGCTGAGGAATTGTTCGCCAACGGCCCCCACGCCGGGACCGAAGCCTTTGAAGTGGGCGATCCGGGGCTGACCAAGGAAAGCGCCTGGAGCGTCGAGGCGATCCTGCGCGGCGAAAGCGATGGATTTTCCGTCGAAGCCTCGATCTATCGCAGCTGGTTCTCGGACTTTGTCTATGAGACGCGCACCGGTGCAATCGAAGACGGACTGCCGGTTTACCAGATTCGCCAAGCCGATGCCCGGATGTGGGGTTTTGAGGCACAGGCCAGCGTCAAACTGGCCGAAAGCGGGCGCTGGAGCTTCCATGCCGACGGTCTGATCGACCATGTCCGCACCGATATCTCCGGATCGGGTCCGGCCCCGCGGATTCCGCCGCTGCGCCTGATGGGTGGACTGAAGGCCAAGTCGGCGCATTTCGATATTGCTGCCGAAGTTGAGCGGGTGGCCACCCAGACCCGGACAGCCGCTTTCGAAACCGCCACGCCGGGTTACACCATGGTCAATCTGGAACTGCACTGGCGTCCTAGCGGCAACGACAGCCCGCTCAGCCTGGTGCTGAGCGCGAACAACCTGTTCGATGTCGAGGCGCGCCGCCATGCCTCGTACCTCAAGGACTATGCCCCGCTCGCCGGGCGCGACATTCGCCTGACAGTGCGGGTGGAGATCTAGGGCACTTCCCGACCATTCTGGGTCATCGTGACGGAGTCTATTATGGTTCAATGCAAGGAAGAATGGCGCAGGAATATGTCGATATTTCAAGAT
>PNJT01000233.1 GCA_013822005.1 Novosphingobium sp.
GCCGTCCTGAAGATTTATGCGGTTGTACAGACCGGTGCGCTCTCGGTTCTGGGCTCGCTGCTCGATACCCTGCTGGATGTGATTGCGTCTCTGGTGACGCTGTTCGCCGTTCGAGTCGCGACCCAGCCCGCCGACGAGGACCACCGGTTCGGCCATGGCAAGGCGGAGGCAATTGCCGCCCTGTTCCAGACCAGCCTGATCATCGGGTCCGGCCTCGCGCTGATCCTGGCGGCAGGCAACCGGCTGCTGCACCCGCATGCGGTCACGGCGCCGGATGTCGGCATTTGGGTATCCCTGGTTGCTATCGTCGCGACGCTGGCGCTGGTTGCCTATCAGCGGCAGGTGGTGCGTATGACTGGCTCACTCGCGGTCGATACTGACCGGCTCCACTATGAAAGCGATCTGGCGCTGAATTGCGCGGTGATCGCGGCGCTGGCGCTGGAAAGCTGGTTCCGCTTTACCGGGGCCGATGCTGCATTCGGGCTCGGTATCGCCGCCTATCTGATCTGGGGCGCACAAAAATCTGCACGTCGCGCGATTGACATGCTTATGGACCGGGAGTGGGACGAGGCACGGCGCACACAGATTGTGGCTGCCGTCACCGCACACCCGGATGTGCGCGGCATCCACGAACTGCGCACCCGGACCAGCGGACTGGACAGCTTTGTTCAGTTCCATATCTGGCTCGATCCGGAGTTGCCGGTCAAACGCGCGCATCGCATCGTCGATGAAGTCGAGGGCCGGGTACGCGCGCTTTTTCCCGATGTCGAGGTGCTTATCCACGTCGATCCGGCTGGCATCATCGAGCAGGGCGAGCGCGACCCCGACCACCAGTTGCTCGACCCCATGTCAGCCGCCAGCCGCTTTAGGAGCCCAGGATGAGATTGCCGATAATGCGTGTAGACGCCTTCACCGACCAGCCGTTCCGGGGCAATCCGGCGGCGGTGATGCCGCTCGGTCTCTGGCTGGACGATGCGTTGCTGCAGGCGATCGCTGCCGAGAACAACCTGGCCGAGACCGCCTATTTCGTTGCCGATACCACCGGTGCTGCCGATTATGAACTGCGCTGGTTCACCCCGACGGTTGAGGTGGCGCTGTGCGGACACGCAACACTTGCCAGCGCGCATGTGCTCTGGACGCATCTGGGCTTTACAGGAGACGTCATCACGTTTCGCACCCGCGAGTCCGGCATTCTGCGCGTCGTGCGCCAGGCAGACGGCAAGCTGGCACTCGACTTTCCCAGCTATCGCCTGACCCCCGTTGACGCGCCGGAGCTGGCCGCCGCGCTGGGTGGTGCGCCAGAGATACTGCTCGCAGGCGGGATCTGGTGCATGGCGGTCTACGCCAGCCAGGCAGAGATTGCCGCACTCACCCCGGACCTCCGGGCCATCAAGGCGCTCGGGCAGATGGTGATCGCAACCGCGCCCAGTGACACGGCTGACTTCGTCTCCCGCTTCTTTGCGCCAGCCCATGGTGTGGACGAGGACGCGGTTACCGGGTCCGCGCACTGCCGCCTGATCCCTTACTGGGCTGAGCGCTTGGGCAAGACCGATCTCTATGCCGAGCAGATTTCCAGCCGACTGGGCCGGCTCTGGTGCCGGGACCGCGGCGCGCGCGTCGATATAGCGGGCCATTGTGTCGACACATTGATAGGTGAGGTGCTGGTGTAATACGCCGAAGCGCATTAGGCTCTATGTAAATCAGGGAGACCCGTATGGCTTTCGACCCCGCCGCTGCCACTGCCGCCTATATCGCCAGTATTCCGCCTGACGTGCAGGCGCGCTCTATAACCTACACCGAAGGTGGCTACTGGCTGTTGCCGCTCGGATTGCTGGTCAGCGGGCTGGTAACGTGGCTGTTCATGCGCTGGGGCATCCTCGAGAGGCTGCGCGACCGGGTGCAGAAAAGTCAACCGCGCCCGGCGCGCGCGGCTTTCCTGGTCTCGGCGGCCTATTTCGTTCTTTCCGCGTTGCTGACCCTGCCGTGGACGATCTTCACGGACTGGTGGCGCCCCCAGCATTATGGCCTCAGCACGCAGCCGTTCGGCGACTGGCTGGGGCAGGGGATGATTGCGCTGTTCATCAATGCCTTGATCGGCGGTCTGTTTTTCATGGGGCTATACTGGCTGATCCGCCGCCTGCCGAAATACTGGTGGCTGGCCGGCGCCGCGCTGGCCGGTGCGGGAATCCTGGTCATCTTGCTGCTATCGCCGATCTTCAT
>PNJT01000234.1 GCA_013822005.1 Novosphingobium sp.
GAACGATAAGGAACCCAGAACTCGCTCAGCCAGGTGCCTTCACCGCGCTCGCGGATCGAGCGGCGGGCGACAGCCCGGCCGATCGCGCGTTCCAGCCGCTCGGGGGTTACCGGCTTGAGGACATAATCCACCGCGTCGAGATCGAAGGCCTCAACCGCGAAATTGTCATGCGCGGTGACGAAAATCACCGCCGGGGCATGATCGCGCCGGGTCAGCGCACGGGCCACCGCCAGCCCGTCAAGCTCGGGCATGGACATGTCGAGCAGCACCAGCTCGGGTTGTAACTGCTCGATTGCGGCGAGCGCCGCCGCGCCATCGCGCGCGGTACCGACGACCTTGAGCTGGGCCAGGCCGGAGCAGATGAGTTCCATCCGCTCGAGCGCGAGCGGCTCATCATCGACCACCAGCGTGGCCAGCGGGGTAACTGCCGTCGAATCAGGCATGGCGTTCCAGCGGCAGGCGTATGACCGAGCGCCAGCCACCGCCCTCGGCCGGACCCGAGGTCAGGCGGGCCTCTTCGCCATAGCGCGCGGCCAGGCGGTCGCGGACATTGGCGAGCCCGATGCCGAAACCCTTGGCGGCTTCGTCGGCACCGGGACCATTGTCGCTGACCTCGATCACCAGGCGGCCATATTCCTCGCGCGCGGCAATGGTTACGATCACCGGCTTGCCGGTTCGGGCAACGGCATAGCGGACCGAGTTTTCGACCAGGGGCTGCAGGATCATGCCAGGCACTCCGACATCTTCGAGCGCGGCGGGGATATCGAAGCGGGTCAGCAGCCGTTCGGGGAACCGCACGGCCTCGATTTCCAGATAGGCGCGCTGCAGCGCCACTTCCTGATCGAGCGTGCCGTTGCCGGTCGGATCTTCGGCCAGGCTGCGCCGATAGAACGAAGACAGCGTCTGGATCATCTGCTCGGCCGCCGCGCCCTTGCCAGTCATGACCAGTGCCGAAAGCGAATTGAGCGTGTTGAACAAGAAATGCGGGTTGACCTGATAGCGCAGCGATCTGAGCTCGGCCGCCTTGGCTGCGCGTTTGTACTCCCCCTCGCGGCGCTCGGCCGCGCGGGCCTGTTCGGCATTGACCATCGCAAAATAGAGCGCGGCCCAGGCCAGCAGCAGAAAATAGCGACCGATCGCGATATCGGTCAGCTGCCGCCACAGCCCCTGTTCGGCGAACTTCTTCTGCAGTTCGGCCAGCTGGGCAGTGGTCAGTTCGGGCGGATCGGGCACATCGACCAGGACATTGCCGGCCGTGTCATGGCGGATCTGGACTTCGCTGGGGTTGCGCATTTCCTTGAAAGTGCGCTTGTCGATTCCCTTGAAGGCCTGGGTGTTGATCACTGCCAGCGCCAGCGCCGCGGGCAGCATCACCCCTGCGGCAATCACCATGCGCACCCCGACCCGGCGATGGTCGAACAGCCGCAGGATCGACCAGGCCATCGCGGTCACCACGATCCCGGCCAAGGTTACCAGCGAGCGCAGCCCCAGCATTTCCCAGAAATGGGTCTGGTCCAGCAGCGCCGAGCGCAGCGTGATCAGGACCAGGTAGCACAGCCACAGCCCCGCGATCGAGGCCAGGACAGTGCGAGCCGGCACGCGCGCGGGTTGGGTTGGCTGGACATCCATTGCGTTCACATCGTTAGCCGCTGCAGCACCCCAAAGGCCAGCGGCTTGGTCGAAGCGCACAGGGCGTTGGTCGAAGTGTCAGCCCAGCAGCTTTTCGCGCGCGATCTTTTCTTTCCAGACCAGCGGGGCGAGCTGGTGGACATTGTTGCCCTCGCTGTCGACCGCGACGGTGACCGGCATGTCCTCGACCGTGAATTCGTAGATCGCTTCCATCCCCAGGTCCTCGAACGCCACCACCCTGGCCTCGCGAATTGCGCGGGAAACCAGATAGGCCGCGCCGCCGACTGCCATCAGGTAGGCGGTCTTGCTGTTGGCGATCACTTCGGTCGCGCCCTGGCCGCGCTCGGCCTTGCCGATCATCACCAGCAGGCCCAGCTCGCACATCATCGTGGTGAACTTGTCCATCCGGGTGGCCGTGGTCGGGCCGGCCGGGCCAACCACTTCGCCCAGGACCGGATCGACCGGGCCGACGTAATAGATCGCACGGCCCTTGAAATCGACCGGCAGTTCTTCGCCCTTGGCGAGCATGTCCTGGATCCGCTTGTGCGC
>PNJT01000235.1 GCA_013822005.1 Novosphingobium sp.
CGCGCAGCCCCCGGCGCCCAGCGTGATCTTGTTATAGATCGCACCCACCGCCAGTCCCATGCACCAGATCGGGAAAGCCCAGAACACGTCCAATCGGGGCAGATCGGTAAACATTTCCGGCATGCCCCAGACACTGGTGATCGACAGCGCCAGGATCACCGCAAACAGGATGGCGGCATCCTTGTCTTGGCGCGTCCTTGCCTCGTCACAAAACCACGCTAGTCTGGCCAAACGTGCTGAATAGCCCATCCCCGGCGGGGAGGGGTTGGGGTGGGGGCTCGACGCTGGTGTGGAACCCCCATCCCAACCCTTCCCCACCGGGGAAGGGCTTTCAAAGTACAACGCTGAACTCTGGGAGTCCCCGCATGCCGCTTCCCCCGCCCGAACCCGCAGCCGTGGCGCAGACCAGCCGCCGCACCGCGCTGAAGCTGGCGATGCTCGGGCTGGCCGGGGCCGGGGTGCCAGTGCTGGCGCAAGGGCCCAAGGGTTTTACCCACGGCGTCGCCAGCGGCGAGCCGGGGCATGACAAGGTCCTGCTGTGGACCCGCTTCATGACCGACCAGGATGTCCATATCAAATGGGAAGTGTCCGAGGACGAGAGCTTCGCCCGGATCGTCTCGCAAGGCGATGGCCTGGCCTCGCCCGCCAACGATTGCTGCGTCAAGGTTTGGGCCAAGGGCATGTTGCAGGGCCGCTGGTACTATTACCGCTTCATCGGCCCGGGCGGCGAACGCTCGCTCACCGGGCGGACCCGCACGCTGCCCTATGGCCGGGTCAAGCGGTTCCGGATGGCGGTATTCAGCTGCTCCAACTACGGCTTCGGCCACTTCAATGCCTATGCCCATGCGATCGAAAGCGGCGAGTTCGACCTGGCGGTCCACCTGGGCGACTATTTCTATGAGTACCAGCGCGGCGACTATCCAAGCGCCAAGCAAGTGCTGGCCGGGCGCGAGGCTCCGCTGGATGAGGCAGTGACGCTGGAAGGATACCGCGACCGCTTCCGCACCTATCGCGCCGACCCCGACTTGCAGCGGCTGCACCAGCTGTTGCCGATGGTGTCGGTCTGGGACGACCATGAAACCGCCAACGACAGCTGGCACGGCGGGGCCGAGAACCATCAGCCGAATGAGGGCGACTGGGCAGTGCGCAAGGCGGCTTCGGAAAAGGCCTATCGCGAGTGGCTGCCAGTGTCGGACGCCTATTACGCGCAGTATGAGATCGGCCAGCTGGCCACCCTGTTCCGGCTGGAAACCCGCCACCTGGCGCGCAGCGAGCCGCTCGATCTGCTCTCGGTGTTCAAAGGCGCTGCGCCAGGGCAAGCCGAGGCCGCCTATTCCAAGTTCCGCGACGGGGCCTGGCGCGCGGAGGATCGCACCTTGCTGGGGGCCAAGCAGGAGGCCTGGCTGGCGAGCGCTATGAAGGCATCGAAGCGCGCGGGCAAACGCTGGCAAGTGCTGGCCCAACAAGTGGTGATGGGCGAGCTGGCGATGAACGACCGGTTGGTCGCCGGGATGCCGGCCGACAGCGCCGACTGGCTCAAACAGCGCATGCAGTCAGGGATCGCGGCCGGGCATGTCGGGGTCCCGCTCAACATGGACGCATGGGACGGCTACCCCGCCGCGCGCCGCCGCCTGCTGGCCAGCGCGCTCGCCGCCAATGCCGAGCTGCTGGTGCTGACCGGCGATACCCACAACGCCTGGGCCTTCGATCTGGACCACCACGACGAGCGGGTGGGCGTGGAAATGGCCGGCCATTCGGTGACCTCGCCGGGCGCGGAAAACTCGATCCGCTGGCTCAAGCCCGACGAAATGGCGCGGGTTACCGTTGAGCGCAACCGCCAGCTCAAATGGTGCGACACCTCACAGCGCGGCTATATGGCGGTCGAGCTGGCCCCGGGAAGCGCGACCAGCGAATGGCGCTTTATGGCCAGCGTGCGGCAAAAGGGCACGGCGCTGGCGGGGGTGAAGCGGATGACGGTGCTGGCGGGGCAAAGGAAGTTTTCGGCCTAGGGCACTTCCCGACCATTCTGGGTCATCGTGATTGGGCCAGGAAGGCCGCTGGCGAGGCGCGGCGCGTGGCAGGGGCTGGTTGCCCCTGCAAGAGCCGCAACGCTGC
>PNJT01000236.1 GCA_013822005.1 Novosphingobium sp.
AGCGGTTGCGGGCGAGGCACGAAGAAAAGGGCAGTGCTTCGACAAGCTCAGCATAGACGGAATTTGGGTCAGGTTTTGCCCAAGTTGCTCTACCACGGCAAGGTCCTATTCCGCTTGCATGAAATCGACTCTTGCCGCCGCCCTGCTGGCTCTGGCCGCGAGTGCCGTCCAGGCCGCGCCGCCCGCAACTGTGGCAGTGGCTTTCGACCGGAGCGCCGTTCGCCCCGTGCTGGCCGAAGGTGAGGCCGACCGCGCCGCGCACCGTTTGGTCACTGCCGACGATCCGGTGCGGATCGCTTCGATTTCCAAGCTGGTGACCGCGATCGGGGTGATGCGGCTGGTCGATCAGCGCAAGCTCAGCCTCGACCGCGATGTTTCGGATTACCTTGGCTGGAGCCTGCGCCACCCGGCCTTCCCCGCCCGGCCGATCACGCTGCGCCACCTGCTGTCGCACCAGTCCGGGCTGATTGACGGGGCCGAGTTGTACCTGATCCCGCTGGGCACCACGATCCAGCAGCGGCTGGCGGATCCCAGGGTCTGGGACAATGCCCATGCTCCGGGCTCCGGCTGGTTCCATTATGCCAACCTCAACTTTCCGGTGGTTGCCAGCGTGATCGAGCGCGTTACTGGCGAGCGGTTCGATGTCGCGATGAGCCGGCTGGTGCTGAAGCCCCTGAAGCTCGACGCCTGCTTCAACTGGGGCGCGGGCTGTTCGGCCGGGGCGTTCAAGCGCGCGGTGGTGCTTTACCGCGCCAGCGGCGAAGTCGCGCGCGACGATCTGCGCGGCAATCCGCCGGTCTGCCCGGTCTATCTGGGCGATGGAACGTCCTGCGATCTCTCGACCTACAAATTGGGCGACAACGGCGCACTGTTCAGCCCCCAGGGCGGCCTGCGGATTTCAATGCGCGACCTGGCCAGGCTGGGCCAGATGCTGGCGCGCGAGGGCCGGGGGTTCCTGACGGTCAGGTCCTATGCCGAACTGACCCACGCCCGCTGGCGCTTCGATGGCCACAACGGGGTGGGCGAGGACGGCCTCGCCAATGGTTTCTTCTGCGCCTTTGGCCTGGCGGTCCAGCGGATCGGCAGCCGGGGCGAGCATTGCCGCGATGACTTGTTCGGCGATGGCAAGCCCCGGCTTGGCCATGCCGGTGATGCTTATGGCCTCAAGGCCGGGCTGTGGTGGGACCCGGTCAGCGGCAAGGGCCTGGCCTTCTTCACCAGCGCGGTTGCCCCCGATGCCCCCACCGGACGCAGTGCTTTCACCAAGGCAGAAGAATCCGTTGTGGAGAGAGCGGCGCGCGTGCCCTTCCGTTAAGCGCGCAGGCCAGCTAGGCAATCCGTCAATCTCCTTTGGCCGTTCGTGGTGAGGAGGGACTGAGCATCGCGAAGGCCCGTCTCGAACCACTGTCGCGCAGGTCCTTCGAGACGCGTCTTCGCATTCGCTCAGCCGCTCCTCAGGACGAACGGGATCTATGTTAGGCAATTCGAACAAGTGACCGCGCCCGAGCTTCTCGATACACTCCACGCCACTTTCGGCTTCTCCGCCTTTCGCGGGGTGCAGGAGCGTGTGGTCGACCGGGTGCTGGCCGGGCAAAGCACCCTGGCGGTAATGCCGACCGGCGCGGGCAAGAGCCTGACTTATCAGCTCCCCGCAGTGATGCTGCCGGGCACTTGCGTGGTGATCAGTCCGCTAATCGCGCTGATGCATGACCAGCTGCGCGGGGCCGAAGCTAACGGGATCCGCGCTGCCAGCCTGACCAGCGCCGATGGCGAGGACAGCCGCGAACGCGCGATCGATGCGTTTCGCAGCGGCGAGCTGGACCTGCTCTACGTCGCCCCCGAACGCGCCAGCCAGC
The DNA here is from genome assembly GCA_013822005.1 of Novosphingobium sp. Classification (GTDB taxonomy): domain Bacteria; phylum Pseudomonadota; class Alphaproteobacteria; order Sphingomonadales; family Sphingomonadaceae; genus Novosphingobium. Next base: position 1,857 of record PNJT01000236.1, read on the forward strand.
CGCATTTCCGCGAGTTGTTGAGCAAGGCCGCGATCAGCTTGTTCGCGATCGACGAGGCGCATTGCGTCAGCGAATGGGGTCACGATTTCCGCCCCGACTACCGCTTGCTGCGGCCCTTGATGGACAGCTTTGCGGATGTCCCGCGCCTGGCGCTGACCGCCACCGCCGATGCCCACACCCGCGCCGACATCCTGACCCAATTGGGCATCCCGGACGAAGGCCTGATCGTCGCCGGGTTTGACCGGCCCAATATCCGCTA
>PNJT01000237.1 GCA_013822005.1 Novosphingobium sp.
GGGCAGGATTTCGCAGTGGCCATCGACACGGGACAGGTTTTGCCCAAGTTGCTCTAGAGGCATGCAGGAGGGACGGATGGCGCATCGCTCGATTGGTCAGGAACGGCTTGGTTTTGCGGTTTCATCGGGGAGCATGTCGTCACTGGACGATCTTTCCCGTTTGATCGATTGGGACCGGATCGCAGGCATCCTTGGGCAAGTTCACGCCAGTGCAAAAGGCGAAGCCCAAAATGGTCGTAAGGGTCGCTCTCGCCCGAAAACTCCTCGTCCGCCCCAACGCAAAAGCTCGCGAAACAAGGCTGGTATTGGCAACATGACGCTTGCACAATCAGACAGTCGCTCCCCCATCAAGGGGGAGGAAAGTCAGCCCACACAGCCTTTCAGCTGCTGCACTTGCGCCGCGCCAAGCGTTCTGCCCTCCGGCAGCCAGGCGCGCACTTCACGTGCCGCCCCCTGGTCCACCACCTTGAGCGCCAGCCCGCTGGCCGGGTCAGTGTAGAAGTCGTGGCTGGCCACTTCGACATTCAGCGCGCCGGGGCGCTTGATCAGGCACAGCACCAGGTCCTTGTGGACGCGCTGGCTGCGGCCCTCGAAGACCTGGGCCTTGCCATCGATGGCGCGCGAATCGACCACGGCGCGGGTCAGGTATGGCGCGGCCATTGCCGCCAGTGCGGCCAGGCCCACCGCGACCAGAATGCCTTGGGAACGGGTCAAGCGTCGCCGATACGGTCGGCAAACAGCAGGCGCCCGCCCGACAGGTTCCACAGCGCCTCGTTGAACTGTTCGGGGCTCATCGCGAAGCAGCCTTCGCTGCGGCCCAGTTTGCCGAATTTGGCGATGTGGCTGGGCGCGGCATAGCTGGCCGGGTGCATCACGATTGCGCGTTCGAGCGCGGTATGGTTGTCGGGATCGAGGCCCAGCAGGCGGATCGAAGTGCCGTACTTGCCCTTGTACCATTCGGCGGTCAGGTAAGCCCCGCGCGAGGTCGCCTCGCTGCCCGGCACGTTCGAGAACTGCTGCAGGAAGCCCGAATGCTCGCGGTCCGATCCGCGCCCGTGGGAGACATAGAACGAGCGGACCGTGCCGTTCTCCAGATTGGCGAAATGGAACCGCGGCAAGGTGGAGGGGCGCGCGAAATCGGCCACGCCGACAATGTCGCGCCGCCACAATCTGGCCCCGGCGCGCTGGCTTTCGCGCGCCGCGATTTCCAGCACCTTGCGGTCATAGGCGGGGTTGGAAATGACTTCGGTCGGCAGCGCAGCGGCGGGCGGGGGAACGGACTCGACCGGGGCGGGATTCAGCCCGAACGTCTTGTCGAATTCCTCGCCCAGCACCTGGCGCGCGAGCGCACGGCCCGGCGCAGCGAGCGCAGCACCCGCAGCAAGGCTACCCAGAATCAGGTCCCGGCGTTTCATGACACTTGTCATAGCGCGCGGTGGATAACCAAGTGCTGAATGAGTCGCCAGAGAAAAACGGCGGATTAGCGTGCTTCTGCGCCAAGCCGAGCCAGATTTGCGCCGTCCACCCGCATCACGGTCCAATCGTCCATCAGCCGCGCGCCCAGTTTCTGGTAGAATCCGATCGCCGGTTCGTTCCAGTCGAGCACCGACCATTCGAGCCTTGCGCAGTCGCGCGTCGTGGCCAGCATCGCGAGATGCGCGAGCAGCGCCTTGCCCAGCCCGCTGCCGCGCGCTTCGGGCCGCACGAACAGGTCTTCAAGGTAGATTCCGGGCTTGCCTTCGAAAGTCGAGAAATTGTGGAAGAACAAGGCGAAACCTTGCGGAGCGCCGTCCAGCTCGCCGATCACCACTTCGGCATAGGAGCGCGCCCCGAACAGCTTCTCGGCCAGAACCGCTTCATCGAAGCGGACTTCGTGGGCGAGCTTCTCGTATTCGGCCAGGTCGCGGATCAACTGCGCGATCAGCGGCAAATCTGTGGCGGTGGCGGGGCGAATCGAAAGCGTCATGAAGCAACCATTCCCATAGAGCCTTTCCGACCTAGATTGACCCACCGTGATTGCCGCAGGAAGCCTCTCGGACAGCGTCGCCTATCCGCCCGCCTTGCGCAAGATTCCTTGCCGAGAAGCTTCCTGCGGCAATCACGGTGGATCAATCC
>PNJT01000238.1 GCA_013822005.1 Novosphingobium sp.
CAAGCCGGGAGCGCTTGTCCTGCTCGCCGCGCTCAGCCTGCCGCTTGCGGCTCCGCTTGCCGCGCAGACCGCCGAAGCGCCGCAGGCCAACAGCAACATCGTCGTCAGCGGAATTCGCATGCCGGCCGGGCCCGACGTCAAGGGCATCATTGCCGCGCGCAATGAGGACAAGATCAAGGTTGTCGCGGCCGATGGTACCGCATCGGTGATCACCGTGAACGATGAGACCAAGATCAAGGCCAGCGGCGGACTCTTTGGTGGCGGGGCCAAGCTGGGTGCCGATGCGCTGCTCAACGGTCTGCCAGTAACGGTCAAGACCAAGCTGGGCGAAGGCGGCGCTCTGTTCGCCAGCCAGATCACGTTCAAGAACGGTGACCTCAAGACCGCGCGGATGATCCGTCAGGGCACCGAACAGCAGTTCGCCGAACAGACCGCCGCAACCGAGGCGCTGCGCGGGCGGATGGCCGATATCGACAAGTACAATATCAAGGGCACCACCAACGTGTTCTTCGATACCGGCAAGTGGGCGCTGACCCCGCAGGCCAAGAACGAGCTGTGCACCGCGGCCAGTTCGGCCGAAGGCATGAACAACGCGATGATCCTGGTGGTCGGCTACACCGATTCGGTTGGCAGCGAGGAATACAACCAGGTGCTCAGCGAGCGCCGCGCCGGGGCAGTGATCAACTACCTCCAGCAGTATTGCCGCTGGAAACCCTACCGCATGCTGACCCCCACCGGCATGGCCGAGGCCGACCCGCTGGCGGACAATTCGACCGAAGAAGGCAAGGCCCAGAACCGCCGCGTTTCGGTCAACGTGCTGGTCAGCAAGGGGCTTGATGGCATGTAGGTTGCGCCGGGGCGGGGTCTATCCCGCCCCATAGCGTTCGAGCGCGAGTTCGGCCTTCAGCGCCAGCTCGCTGCCCCCCGGCCAGACCCGTACCAAGGGCAAGTCCACGCCGCCCAGGTCCACCCGCTCGGCCATGTCGATAAACCGCGGGGCTTCGGGGTCGATCCGCAGCACTAGCGCCACGGGAACCTCGCTCGCCAGCGGGAATTGCAGCAGGCCGAGATTGCGGACTTCGAGCAGGCCGGTGATGTTCGGCGGGGGGCTGGCGATCAGGCGGTTGCCGCGTTTTTCCAGGGTTACGCCGTCGTCGCCCACCAGCACGGCACCGCGGTCGATCAGCGCGAGGGCGAGCGTGCTCTTGCCGCTGCCCGGCGCCCCTTCGATCAGCAGCGCGCGGTCACCCAGCGCGACGCAAGTGGCGGGGTGGAGCAGGGTCACTGATCCTCCTCCGCTTCCTCGGGCACCGGCAGTTCCAGCACCAGGCAGGCGCCGGGTTTGCCATCGGCGCGGTCCTCGGCCGTCAGCGAGCCGTCGTGCGCCTCGGCAATGGTCCGGGCGATGGCGAGGCCGAGGCCTGAGTGGCTGCCGAACTGTTCGCCTTCGGGGCGCAGCGAGTGGAAGCGGTCGAAGATCTTTTCGCGGGCTTCGAGGGGAATGCCGGGGCCTTCATCGCTGACCGAGAGGGTCATGCGGTCGCTGTGGCGCTCGATTGCCACGGTCACCGTGCCGCCCGGCGGCGAGAACGAGCAGGCATTGTCGAGCAGGTTGACCAGCACCCGTTCCAGCCGCGCGGCATCGCCCAGCACCGTCCAGGGGCCGGCATCGTGCGGCTCGACTTTGACCACGCACTGGCCATTGTCACCGCGTTCGTCGCGGGCCTTGGCCAGGGCCTGGGCCAGGCTCATCAGGTCGAGCTCGTCGAACTGGGTGCGACTGAGTTCGGCGTCGATCCGGCTGGCTTCGGCGATTTCGGTGACGAGGCGGTCGATCCGCTTGACGTCGTGTGCGGCGATCGCGGTCAGTTCGGCGCGCAGGCCGTCGTCCTTGACCTTTTCGAGGCTTTCGAGCGCCGAGCGCAGGCTCGCCAGCGGGTTCTTGATTTCATGCGCGACATCGGCGGCGAAGCGTTCGACCGCGTCGATCCGGTGGCGCAAGGCCGCGGTCATGTCTGAGAGCGCGCGGGCGAGCAGGCCGATCTCGTCGCCGCGTTCGGGCAGGCGCGGGACTTCGACCGCGCGGTCGCGGCCC
>PNJT01000239.1 GCA_013822005.1 Novosphingobium sp.
GCTGCCGGGACTGCAGTCAAGTTCTCCGAGGGCTTGGCCTTGACGTTCGACTTCCGGCATCGCTCGGTCGGCTCTGCGCAGGTCGAATACGATGCCGCCAGCGGCTTCACTGTGACCAAGCTCTCGACCAACAGCTTCACCGCCGGGTTTGCGTATTACGTTTTGACGGACCGAGACCGGGAGCCTGACTTCTCGGGTTCCCGGCTCATCCTGAACACAGGTGCGGTCAACACAGCGAGCATATGTGGCTCCCGCGCGCCGCCAAGCCTCAATCCAGCCGCTTCTTGACCCGTTTGGCCAGGATCCAGTGCCGTCCGCGCCGCGTCTCTTCATAGCCATAGGCCAGCCGCTCTGGCTGGGTCCGGCCCATGTACCAGAACCAGTCGGTGTGCATCGCCGGTTCGTAGTAATAGGTGTCGATCGGCTTGCCGGCGCGGTGGTTGAGCTTGTGGAAGGGGTCGCGGAAAAAGTCGCCGCCTTTCCGGATCGTCATCATGTGGATGCCTGGCACTGCGAAATTGCAGTTGATCAGCGCGTCCTTGCGCACCACCGCATAGCCGCAGATGTGCTCCTGGCTGTTGAAACCCCACTCGCGCCGTTCGGTGACCATGTAGCTGGCGATCCTGACCCCCTGGGGCAGCCCATCGAGCGCGCCCAGCATCTCCGCCGTCTCACGCGAATCGCGGCTCCAGTCCATCGTGGTATAGCCCAGACGGCCCAGGAACAGCGCCGCGGCGGCCAGCACCAGCCAGCGCGGGGCCTTCCAGGCCAAGGACAGGCAGCCGACCATCAGCCCGGCCGAGATCATCCGCGCATCGACCAGATCGCCGCCGAAGATATGCCGCGGCATGGCCAGCGATGCCGCCAGCATCATCAGCGCGGCCCAGCCCAGCCGCCAGTCCCAGCGCTTGAACAGCAGCGATCCCACCAGGATCAGGCCGATCAGGATGGTATGGGCATAGTCCACATATTGCAGCGTGCCGCGCATCGCCTGCTTCCAGATCGCCCATTTGTAGATTTCGGGCCGCGGGCCATAGCTGGGCGGCTGGCCGACGCTGCCCCCGGACAGCAGCGCCAGGAACGGCAGGAACAGCGGCCAGGGGGCGAGGAAGGCGCGCCATGACTTGTCCTTGTGCCATTCATAGCCGAACACCATCAGCCCCAGGATCCCCCAGCCCGAAACGTGGGCCAGCCAGACCACCAGCCCGATCGGCAGAAACAGCGGACCGCGCCAGCGCGATCCGTCCAGCTTGACCCACAGCGCAAAGGCAAACAGCGCCAGCGCCTGCGAGAGCATGAAATTGAGGAAACCCAGCAGCAGCGAAGGCGACCAGATGAAGCTGAATGCCAGCATCGAGGCGAGCCCGATCCGCTTGCGCAGCGTCCATTCGACCGTCAGGATCGCGAGGCCGTTGATCAGCGGCAGCACGGCCGCGATCAGCCAGCCGGCCTGTTCCAGCGGCATCACCCTGGCCAGCGGGCGGATCAGGATATCGGCACCCAGGTTGCCCATCCAGCGCCAGTCGAAGCCATAGTATTCCTGCAGGAACGGGCTCGAATCGCGCTCCAGCATCACGTGGAAACGCGCCAGGTGCGCCGCGTAATCGACCATCTGCGGATACCAGCTGGTCATGAACGGCAGGCCCGACAGCAAGGTCAACAGCAGCCCCAGCGCCCCCATTTCGCCTCTACCCGGCTCGGCGCGCAGCCAGGCCAGCCGGCGGCGCGGCATGGCCAGGGGCTCGTCACTGGATTGGGCGTTCGGGTCCAAGCGCAACTTTTCCAACTGGTGCCGGGAAAGCGCGCGGATTAGTGCGGCTTGGCCTTGCTGGCAAGGCGTAGCAGCAGGCTGCCCGGCGCGCGGGCGACAACGCTGGCACCGGCGGGCAACGCGCTGGGTTCGGCCGGGCCCAGATACCACAGGTAGTCCGCCTCGCGCGCGGGCGGGAAAGCGGACAGGTCCGGGGCCTGGCCGGGGGCAAGCAGCAGCCGCTGCGAAGGGTCGGTGAAATCGAGGCTGGCCGAGCGCAGCCGCAGCAGGTGGAACCCGTCGCGGGCAAAGT
>PNJT01000240.1 GCA_013822005.1 Novosphingobium sp.
GAAAATGTCCCCCGGACATTTTCTTGCACCTCGGACGGGAGCGGGCTGGTGTTGCAAGGTCAGACGGATGTCTGACCGCGCCGGCGTGAGCCGGAGAACCTTTGACACCGCCCCCGCAACGCGCGACAAGGCGCTAATGACCGAAGAAGAAGAAGAAAAGCGCCTGCATCGCAGGCGTTTCTACAAGGCCGAGCAGGAAGCCGGCTTTGTCGAATCGCACGTGACCTCCACCCCGCAGACCCGCGATCCGGCCTATAAGCTGGCGTTCCGCGACACCGATTTCCTGCTGCGCGAGGAACTCAGGCCCGTGCGCTTCCAGCTGGAACTGCTCAAGTGCGAAATGCTGCTGGACGAGGCGAAGATCGGCTCGACGCTGGTCTGCTATGGCTCGGCGCGGATTCCTTCGCCCGAGGCCGCCGAAGAAGCGCTCGCTACTGCGACCACGCCTGAGAAGAAGGCCGTGATCGAGCGGTTGGTGGCGAAGTCCAAGTACTACGAGGAAGCCCGCAAGCTTGGCCACATCGCCTCAAGCTGCGGGATCGTCGAAAAGGGCATGCGCCAGTTCGTGGTCTGCTCGGGCGGCGGGCCCTCGATCATGGAAGCCGCCAATCGCGGCGCGGTTGAGGCCGGGGCCGAGACGATCGGGCTCAACATCGTGCTGCCCCACGAACAGGCCCCCAACACCTATGTCACCCCGCACCTGGCATTCCAGTTCCACTACTTCGCGCTCAGGAAGATGCATTTTCTGCTGCGCGCCAAGGCTGTCGCGGTGTTCCCCGGCGGGTTTGGCACGCTCGACGAATTCATGGAGCTCTTGACCCTGGTCCAGACCGGCAAGATGCGCCCGATCCCGATCCTGCTGTTCGGCAAGGAGTTCTGGAACCGCGTGATCAACTTCGATGCGCTGGCCGAAGAGGGCGTGATCAACCACGAAGATCTGAACCTGTTCCACTGGGTGGAGACGGCGGAAGAGGCTTGGGCCAAGGTGGTCGAGTTTTACGATCTGGGGTGAGATTCTCTCCCAAGGGGGAGGATTACCCTCGCGCCTCAGCATGCCCGAGCGGGCCACTACCGGCCCCAAACCCCGGCGCCGCACGCAAGGCGCTGCGCACGAACAGCCGGGCCCGGTCAACCGCTTCGGGCAGGGCGAGCCCGCGGCCCAGATAAGTCGCGATCGCGCTGGATAGCGTGCAGCCGGTGCCGTGGGTGTGGCGGGTGTGGATCCTGCTGGCCGACATCACGTGCGGTTCGGTTCCGGGCAGCATCAGAATGTCATCAACCCGCTCGCCCTCGGCGTCGCCGCCTTTGGCGAGGTAGGCCACGCCGCGAGCGACCATGGCTTCGTGCCCGCCCAGCGCTTCAAGTTCAGAGACATTGGGCGTGGTCAGCGTGGCAAGCTGCATCAGCCGTTCGAAGGCCGCGATGGTTTCGGCATCGGCCAGTGCTGCTCCGCTGGTGGCGATCATCACGGGATCGAATACCACCGGCACTTGCAGGCCTTCAAGCCGCTCTGCCACCACGGCGGCAATCGCCGGCGAACCCAGCATCCCGATCTTGACCGCATCGACTCCGATATCGCTGACGCAGGCATCGATCTGCGCCGCGACCATTTCGGCCGACAGTGCCTCGACCGCAGTGACCCCCAGTGTGTTCTGCGCGGTGATCGCGGTGATCGCGCTCATCGCATGGCCGCCCAGCACGGTGATGGTCTTGATATCGGCCTGGATCCCCGCGCCGCCAGAGCTGTCGGACCCGGCAATGGTGAGGATGCGCGGCGGGGGCATGGGTCCTATTTGCTCCCTAGTTCCGTTCGTGTCGAGCGAAGTCGAGACACTGGTGCGCGGCATCTCGACTTCGCTCGATGCGAACGGAGGTTGGTTTTAGGGCACTTCCCGACCATTCTGGGTCATCGTGATTGGGCCAGGAAGGCCGCTGGCAGCGTTGCGGCTCTTGCAGGGGCAACCAGCCCCTGCCACGCGCCGCGCCTCGCCAGCGGCCTTCCTGGCCCAA
>PNJT01000241.1 GCA_013822005.1 Novosphingobium sp.
CCGCAGCTCGCCAATCACGCCGGTGCAGATCAGGAACTGGCCGAAGTAGTAGAGCGGCCAGATCAGCAGGCCGGGAAGCACGCTGCCTTCCAGCGGGCCGATCCGGGCGAAGATCAGCAAGTCCGAGACGGCGAACATCACCGCGCCAATGCCCACCGTGTAGCGCGAAAAGGTGCTGGTCCAGGCCGCAGCCGTCATCGCGCCAAGCCCGGTGGCATAGAGTGCCACTCCTGGAGCCGCAGCGCGGTCGGTAGGGAGCAGGTAGGAAATGACCGGTATCAGCACCAGGAAACAAACAGCCGCCGCCTTCTGGCTGAGTGTCAACTTGGTGCGGCGGTGGCGCAGGTAGAGATGGATCGCGATCAGGTGCCCGACCAGGAAGGCAATCGCGCCCCATTCCAGCTGGAGTTCGATCAGCACGTCGCCCAGTGCCCCGAAGGCCATCACCGCCGCAATCTGGCGCGAATCCGCTCCGCTGTGGCGAACCAAGGCATAGACCGCCAGCAGCACCACGCCCGCGCCCTTCCAGGCCCACTCGAACGGATCGGGCAGCACATCGTTGCGAATGAAGAAATAGCCGATCCCGGCGACCAGGCTGGCCAGCAGCCAGGGACGTTGTTCTATCAGCGCGTGCTTGGGCAAGTTGTTTCCCCTTCCACCCCCCCTAACCGTTCGTGTCGAGCGAAGTCGAGACACTTTTGGCAATGGTGTCTCGACTTCGCTCGACACGAACGGCATGGGGAGCGGCATGACATACGATGTCCACATAATCGGCGGCGGCATGGCTGGCAGCGAGGCCGCCTGGCAGCTCGCCCGGCGCGGGTTCAAGGTGCGGCTGTCCGAAATGCGCGGCGGGGGCGATACCACGCCGGCGCACCAGGGCGCGTGGCTGGCCGAGCTGGTCTGCTCGAACTCGTTCCGCTCCGACGATCATGACAGCAACGCCGTCGGGCTGCTGCACCATGAGATGCGCCAATGCGATTCGCTGCTGATGGCCGCAGCCGAAGTGGCCAAGGTTCCGGCCGGGTCGGCGCTGGCGGTGGACCGCGATGTGTTCTCGGCTGAAGTTGAACGCCGCCTGGGTGAACTGCCTAACCTTGAGGTCGTGCGCGAGCGGATCGACCGCTTACCCGAAGCTGGCTTGACAATCGTTGCCACCGGCCCGCTGACCGCGGCTTCGCTGGCGGAAAGCATCGGCGCGGCCACCGGGGCCGACAGCCTGGCCTTCTTCGATGCCATCGCTCCGATCGTCCACCACGATACGATCGACATGGACGTCGCCTGGAAAGCCGCGCGCTGGGACAAGGGCGGCAAGGACTACATCAACTGCCCGATGACCCGCGAGCAGTATGAGGCGTTCCACCAGGGACTGCTTGACGGCGAGAAGACCGAGTTCCGCGAGTGGGAGGCCAATACCCCCTATTTCGAAGGCTGCATGCCGATCGAGGTTATGGCCTCGCGCGGGATCGAGACCTTGCGGTTCGGGCCGATGAAGCCGGTCGGGCTCGACAACCCGCACTGGGCGACCGCGGAGCACCCAAATGGCCGCTGGCCCTATGCGGTGGTCCAGCTGCGCCAGGACAACAAGCTGGGCACGCTGTGGAACATGGTCGGCTTCCAGACCAAGCTCAAACATGCCGAACAGGTCCGCCTGTTCCGCACCATCCCCGGGCTGGAGAATGCCGAATTCGCCCGGCTGGGCGGGCTGCACCGCAACACCTTCCTCAACTCGCCGGTTCTGCTGGACCGACAACTGCGGCTGAAGCGCGCGCCGCACATCCGCTTTGCCGGGCAGATCACCGGCTGCGAGGGCTATGTCGAAAGCGGGTCGGTGGGCCTGCTGGCCGGGCTGATGACCGCGGCGCAGCTCGCCGGAACAGGCTGGACCGCCCCGCCCCGCACCACCGCGCTGGGCGCGCTGCTTTCGCACATCACCGGCGATGCCGAGGCGGAGAGCTATCAGCCGATGAACGTCAATTTCGGCCTGTTCCCGCC
>PNJT01000242.1 GCA_013822005.1 Novosphingobium sp.
GGCCTGTGCCCTCACGCCATTACCCCTCCGTCAGCCGCCTTCGGCGTCTGCCACCTCCCCAGATGTGCTTTGCAAATCTGGAGAGGATCTTGGGAATCACATCCCCGGCAGCTTGAACCCGGGCGGCAGGCCCATGCCGGCCTGCATCTTGCCCATTTCGTCGCCAGAGACCGCATCGGCCTTGGCCCTCGCGTCGTTGAAGGCGGCGGCGATCAGGTCTTCGAGGATGCCTTTCTCGCTCGCCTGCATCAGGCTGTCGTCGATAGAAATGCCGAGCACGCGGCCCTTGGCGCTGCAGCGGACCTTGACCAGTCCGCCGCCAGCCACACCCTCAACCTCGATCGTGTCGAGCTTGCCCTGCATCTCGGTCATCTGCTTCTGGATGGTCTCGGCGGCTTGCTGCGCGGCCTTGAGCATCTCTTCCATCGACTTCACGTTAGGCTCTCCATTTGTTGCCCCCCGCGACGCGCGCGTCGGGGCTCTCTTCGATCAGTTCGGCCTTGGGGAAGGCAGCGAAGGCGGCCTCGACCATCGGGTCGGCCAAAGTCTGCGCTCGGGCGGCTTCGCGTTTGGCTTCTTCGATTTCGCTTAGCGATGGCTGAGCATCCCCTTCGATCCGGCTGACTTGCCAGCGTTCGCCGGTCGCCCGCAGCAGCGCGTCGCGCAGTTCGGCGCTGGGATCGCCGGGATAGTCGGGGACCAGCGCATAGGTCAGTTCGCCCGGCTTGAACTCGGCCACGCGCACCCAGTCATGCATCACCTGAGCCAGCCGCAACTGTCCCGATTGCTCGACCTGCTTGACCAGCGCCGCCCAGTCCGACGCGCCCACCGGAGCCGCTGGCGCAGGTGCTGCCGCACCGGCCGAGGGCGCGGAAATCGCCCCGCTGGCGGCCATTTCCTCCAGCTTCTTCGCCAGTGTGCCCGGATCGGGCAAGTCGCTGGCGTGCTGCACCCGCAGCAGCGCCATCTTGGCCGCGATCAGCGGATCGGGCGCGCTGCGTACTTCCTCGAAGCCCTTGAGCAGCAATTGCCACAGCCGGTGCAATTGCCCGGCCGAGAGCGATCCCGCCCACTCCTCAATCGCGGCGCGTTCTTCGGCGGAAACCGCGTCGGGCGCGCCTTTGCCCAGCTGCGCGACGGTGACCCGGTGGGTGAGTTCCAGCGCCGAGCGCAGCAGCGCCAAGGGCTCAACCCCAAAGGCGAATTGCTGATCGACCAGTTCAAGCAGCCCCGCCCCGTCGCCGCCCAGCAAGGCCGCGAATAGCCGCCGCTGCGCGCTCTTGTCGGCCAGGCCCAGCATGTCGCGGACCTGTTCGGCCGATATCCGGCCATCGCCGCCAAGATCGGCATGGGCAATCGCCTGGTCGAGAATCGACAGGCCATCGCGGACCGATCCTTCGGCCGAAGCGGCGATCATCGCCAGCGCCTCACCCTCGGCCTCGACGCCTTCCTTGGCGCAGATATTGGCGAAATGTTCGGCCAGCATTGGGGCCGGGATCCGGCGCAAGTCGAACCGCTGGCAGCGGCTGAGCACGGTGACCGGCAGCTTTTCCACTTCGGTCGTCGCGAACAGGAACTTCACATGCGGCGGCGGCTCTTCCAGCGTCTTGAGCAGCGCGTTGAAGGCGTTGCGGCTGAGCATGTGGACTTCGTCGATGATGTAGATCTTGTAGCGCGCCGAAACCGCCGAATAGCGCACCGCCTCGATAATCTCGCGCACGTCGTCCACACCGGTATGGCTGGCGGCGTCCATCTCGATCACGTCGATGTGCCGCCCCTTAGCGATGGCGACACAGGGCTCGCACTGGCCGCAGGGATCGATTGTCGGCCCGCCCTGGCCATCGGGGCCGATGCAGTTCAATGCCTTGGCGATCAGCCGCGCGGTCGAGGTTTTCCCCACCCCGCGGATCCCGGTCATCAGGAAGGCATGGGCCAGCCGGTCACGCTTGATCGCATTGGCCAGCGTCTGGACCATCGCGTCCTGGCCGA
>PNJT01000243.1 GCA_013822005.1 Novosphingobium sp.
GACGGAATAGTCATAGGCCGTGATCTTGACCGTGGCTGCCTGCCCGGTGGCGATCTGGCCGATATCCTTGGGGAGCACGCGCGCCTCCACCACCAGCGTGTCGTCGGACGGGACGATCTCGATCAGCGGCTCGCCGGGGCGCACCACACCGCCGATGGTGGTCACCAGGATGCGATTGACCGTACCCGCAATCGGTGCGCGTACGTCGGTGCGGGTCACCTTGTCCTCAAGGGCTGGAAGTTCCCGGCCCATGCCGGCAAGTTCCGCCTTGGCTTCGGTCAGTTCCTCGACCACCTTGGCGCGGTAGCGCTGCCGGATGGACGTAATGTCATATTGTGCCTCGCTCACAGCGGCACGGGCGCGCTCGGTGGCAAGGCGCGCCGCATTGTAATCACCCGACGCCTGGCCCACGCGGCCCTGCGCGCGCAGCAGTTCAACCTGCGGCTCAATACCTTTCTGCACCAGCGGGGTGAGCAGTTTCACCTCCTGCTCGGCCAGCGCCAGCGCCTGCCGCGTGGTCTGGGTCTGGACCTCAGCCTCCGAGACCGAACGTTCCGCCTGCGCCAGCCGGGCCTGGCCGACATTCAGGTTTGCGAGCAGTTCTGCCTGACGTGCACTGTAGAGCCCGAGCTCTGACTGCACCATGGCAGGGGCAGTGCGCTGCAGGGCGGTAGCAAACTTAGGAACGCTGCCGGAGACTTCGCCCTGAAGCCGCGCGATCTTGGCGACCAGCGCGTTATAGCCTTCCTGACCGTTCAGAAAATCTGCGGCCAGCTGGGTCTGGTCGAGGCGCATCAGCACCTGCCCGCGCTTGACCGACTGGCCGCGCTCGACCAGGACTTCCTTGATAATGCCGCCTTCCAGATTCTGGATCACCTGCAACTGGCGCGAGGGAATAACCTTGCCGGTGCCGCGGGTCACCTCGTCGACTTCGGCAATGGCTGCCCAGACCACAAACAGCACAACGAACGCGCCGATGGTCAGCAGGATCAACTGCGCCAGCAGGGAGGGTTTGACCCGGCTTTCCAGCGTATCGAGAACAGTGGTCGCGCCAGCCATCATGCGCCTCCTACGGCCACGGATTTCAGCACGTCGTCGCGCGGGCCGCTGGCGACAATCTTGCCCTTGTCCAGAATGATCACCCGCTCGACCAGCTTCAGCATCGAGGCCCGGTGGGTGACCAGTACCAGCGTGCGGCCCGCCAGTTCCGTCTCCAGCCGCGCGATCAGAGCATTCTCGGTCTGCACGTCCATGGCCGAGGTCGGCTCGTCCATCAGCAGGATCGGCTTACTGCCGACCAGCGCGCGGGCAATCGCGATCGACTGCTTCTGGCCGCCGGACAAGCCCTCGCCGCGATCCGCCAGACGGATATCGTAGCCGCTGGGCATCTGGCCGACGAAGTCATGGACACCGGCCAGCTTGGCGACGCGGAGTACCTCCTGATCGTCGAACGCTTCCTGGCACAGGGTGATGTTGTCGCGGATGGTGCCAGACAGCAGCACCACATCCTGGAGGACCGAACCGAGGTTGTTGCGCAAATCTTCCGGGTGGATTTGGCGCACATCGGTCTCGTCCACCATCACGACGCCGCCGGTCGGCGCATACAGGCCGAGCATCAGGCGGCTGATGGTGCTCTTGCCGGAGCCGACCCGGCCGAGGATCGCCACTTTCTCGCCCGGGTTGATGCGGAAGCTCACATCGTCCAGCGCACGCGCGGTGGCGTTGGGGTATTGAAAGCTGACGTTGCGAAATTCGATAGCCCCGCTGAGCTGCGGCCGGCGCAGATAAGTGCCTTCGGTGCGGGTGTCGCCCGGCTGCTTCATCAAATTGTCGATCTGCCGGTAGGCGTTGCGCGTGTGGGACAACCGCCCCAGCAGCGAGGCGATCTGCGAGAGCGGGGAGACGCAGCGTCCGGCCAGGATCGAACAAGCGATGAGACCGCCCGTGGTC
>PNJT01000244.1 GCA_013822005.1 Novosphingobium sp.
GAAAGAGCGATACGCGAAGTAGTCATCGAAAGGACTCCCTGAATGATCCGTGCCCCCAATCGGGCATCGGGCATGAACACAGGCTTTCCCGATGATAAACCATTGCTTCATCGAATGGCAGCGCCGCGGTGCGGACCGTTTTCTGTGTGCGGCAGGCGCCACGATACTGGCCTTGCCCCGGATTTGTGCTAGCGAATGGCCGTGGCACCCTTTCCCTGGACCGAGCTGTTCATCATTTTCGGGTTGATCCTGGTCAACGCCGTGTTCGCTATGTCCGAACTGGCGATCGTTTCGGCGCGCACTTCAAAGCTGCGCGCGGCGAGCAAGGGCGGCAGCGCCAGCGCCAAGGTGGCGCTGCAACTGGCCGCCGATCCGGGCAAGTTCCTTTCGACCGTGCAGATCGGCATCACCCTGGTCGGGATTGTCGCCGGGGCTTACTCCGGGGCTACGCTCGGCGGGCCGGTGGGCGAGCGGCTGGTGCTGCTGGGCGTGCCCGGCAAATACGCCGACGATACCGGCTTCGCACTGGTGATCGCGTTCATCACATTCCTCAGCCTGGTGGTGGGCGAGCTGGTGCCCAAGCAACTGGCGCTGCGCTTCGCTGTGCCGATCGCGCTGGTGATGGCACGGCCCATGGCCCTGCTGGCGCGCGTTGCGGCGCCGCTGGTGTGGCTGCTCGATACATCGTCGGGCCTGCTGATTCGCCTGCTGCGCGTGCGCGGCGGCGGGCAATCGCTGGTCACCGCCGACGAGCTGCACATGATCTTTGCCGAGGCGACGCGATCGGGCGTGATCGAGGCCGAGCAGCGCCAGATCCTGGCGGGGGTGGTGCGGCTGGCCGAACGGCCGGTGCGCGAACTGATGACGCCGCGCACCGATATGGACTGGATCGACGTCCATGCCGACGAGGCGGAAATCCGCCGTGCGATCAAGGACAGCCCGCATTCGCTGCTGCCGGTGGGGGACGGTTCGCCCGACACGATCCTGGGCGTGGTCAAGGTGCGCGAGGTGCTGGCGGCGCTGCTGGCCGGGCAGGAACTGGTGCTCAGGCAGATGATGCGCAAACCCGAAGTGGTGCCCGATCAGCTTGACGCGCTTGATGCGCTGCGCGTGCTTCAGCAGGGCGATATTCCCATGGCCATGGTGCATGACGAATATGGTCATCTTGATGGTATCGTCACCCCGGTCGATCTGCTTACCGCGCTGGTCGGCAATTTTGCCAGCGACCAGGATCAAGGCGAAGCCCCGCTGCTGGTCGAGCGGCACGACGGATCGCTGCTGGTGTCGGGTGCGCTATCGGCTGATGCGCTGGCTGACCGGCTGGGCATCACCTATCCCGCCACGCGCGAATTCGGCACCGCCGCGGGTTATGTCCTGTCGGTGATGAAGCGGCTCCCTGCGGAAGGCGATGCCTTTACCGATCAGGGCTGGCGATTCGAGGTGGTCGACATGGACCGCCGCCGGATCGACAAGCTGCTGGTCAGCAGAGTGTAGAGCTAACCCGTTCGTGCTGAGCCTGTCGAAGCACTGCTTGTCATGCTCGACACCGCAAGAAAAAACAGCCCTTCGACAAGCTCAGGGCGAACGGGGTGGTGAAACGGGCCAAAGGCCCGCAAGCGCGACTGCGCGCCCGCAGCGGCTCGACTGGAAGGAGAAATAGCCGCGAGGATGATCGCCCGGATGGGCGATCTCAAATCAAGAAGGTATCACGGCCTGCGCTGCCGCGCCGTCGCCTTCGGGTGCAGCGATGATGTCGCGGGTAACGCGGCCCTTCGCCACGGTATTCGTGCCCGGATCGCCAACGGTCGAACGGATGCCGGGGTCGGCTGCGCCCGCACGGTCAAGCGCGCTGGTTTCCACCTGCGAACGCGGTGCCGGGCCGCCGAACAGCGCCTCCAGCGTCTGCTCGGCTGCTGTGCCTTCGGAAGGACGCGGTGCGCCGGGTGCGGG
>PNJT01000245.1 GCA_013822005.1 Novosphingobium sp.
GGCGGCTTTTTTGCGTTTGGATTTCGGGGCGAAAGGATCAACGGCAATGACACGTTTCCAGCACTCAAAAGCACAATTCGGTTTTGACCGACGGGGCGTGATCGCCGCTGTGCTTGCCAGCGTGGCGCTCGCCGGGTGCGGCGGTGCTGCTGATGGGTCGGGTGACACGGTCGTCGCCGCAGCGGTTGACGGTGCCATCGAGAAGCCGAACCTGACGCTTGGGTTCATTAAGCTGACCGACATGGCCCCGCTCGCCATCGCCAAGGAGAAGGGCTTCTTCGCCGAGGAAGGCCTCAACGTCACCTTGGAGCCGCAAGCCAACTGGAAGGTGCTGCTCGACGGCGTGATTGCCGGGCAGCTTGACGGCGCACACATGCTGGCCGGGCAGCCGCTTGCCGCCACGATCGGTTATGGCACGAAGGCCGACCTCATCGCGCCGCTTAGTCTCGATCTCAACGGCAACGCGATTACGGTGTCGAACAAGGTCTGGGGGATGATCGAACCGGGCCTGCCCAAGGATGCGAGCGGTAAGCCTACTCACCCGATCCCTGCCAGCGTGCTCAAGCCGGTCGTCGCCAAGTTCAAGGCTGAAGGCAAGCCGTTCAACATGGGCATGGTGTTCCCGGTCAGCACCCATAATTACGAGATCCGCTACTGGCTGGCGGCGGGCGGCCTGAAGCCCGGATATTATGCTGAGGGCGACGTTCAGGGCGTGATCGACGCCGACGTGAAGCTTTCCGTTACCCCGCCGCCGCAGATGCCCTCAACCTTGGAGGCTGGCACCATCGAGGGATACAGCGTGGGCGAGCCTTGGAACCAGGCTGCAGTCGCCAAGAAGATCGGTGTGCCGATCATCACTGACGATCAGATCTGGCACGATAACCCGGAGAAGGTGCTGGGCCTGCGCAAGGACTTTGCCGAAAAGAACCCGGCCACCACTGCCGCCATGCTGCGCGCGATCATCAAAGCGCAGCAATGGCTTGACGCTGATGGAGGCAAGAACCGCAAGGAGGCGGTCGAGATCCTCAGCCGCCCCAATTACGTGGGCGCCGATGCGGCGGTGATTGCGGCATCGATGACCGGCGTGTTTACCTTCGCTCAGGGCGACACCCGCGAGGCGAAGGGGTTCAACATCTTCTTCGACAAATATGCCGGATACCCCTTCTATTCGGATGCGGTCTGGTATCTCACCCAGATGCGCCGCTGGGGCCAGATTGCCACCGATAAGGACGATCAGTGGTATTTTGACACCGCCAAGGCGGTCTATCGGCCCGACCTCTATCTGGCGGCCGCCAACAAGCTGGTGGCTGACGGCGAGATACCGGCCGAAAGTGTGCCTGAAACCAACGGCTTCCGCGGCGAACAGGGCGGCTTCATCGACGGCATCACCTTCGATGGCTCCAAGCCCAATGCCTATATCGCCAAGTTCGCGATTGGCCTGAAGAAAGGCCAAAAGGTCACCGCTGCCGGTGTCAGCGGCTCCTGATCCCAACCTCGATCCCTCTCCCTTCTCGCAGGAGCCCTATCATGGCGACCGCATTTGCCAAACCGCTGCCAGACAAGCCCGCAAAAACCGAGACCGCCGTTCACGGGTCTGCCGGAGTGGCTGAGGGAGGTGCCTCCCCGGTAACAAAGGATGAAGCTGCGCCCCCCAAGCAGGCAGGTGCGCTGGTAACCAAGGCAATGGGATGGGCCGAAGGGTTGCTGTGGCCGGTGATCGGGATTTTTGCTTTCTTGGGCATGTGGGCGGTGCTCGCACCGCAAGTCGACACGTCGCTGGGCACTCTGCCCGGCCCTGTTGAAGTCGCCGAGGCGGGGGCTGGCCTTTACAGCGAATACATCGCTGCCAAGCAGTTAGAGGCAGCGTTCTATGCGCAGCAGGAAGAGTCCAACGCCGCCGCTC
>PNJT01000246.1 GCA_013822005.1 Novosphingobium sp.
GCGCCCGGGGAGCAGTTCCTTCACCTTTGCGGGCCGGACAGGCCCCTGCCTGCCAGCGGAACGATCAGCGTGCTGGGCCCAGGCACCGGCCTTGGCGTCGCGCATTTCTGGCGCGATGGTGAAGGCGGATACCGGGTTCAGGCAACCGAAGGCGGCCATGTCGATTTTGCCCCGGTCGATTCGATCGACGATGCGATCCTTGCCCGCCTGCGCAAGAGCCATACGCGCGTATCGACCGAACGGGTGGTGTCGGGCCCCGCGATCGTCGAAATCTACCATACGCTGGCAGCGATGGAGGGGCGTGCGGTTGTCGATCTGGACGATCGGACGATCTGGCGTCTTGGAATGAGCGGCGAGGACAGCCTGGCCGCTGCCGCGGTTGACCGTTTCTGCCAGTCGCTGGGCAGCGTTGCGGGCGATATTGCACTGGCACAGGGTGCCGGCGGCGTGGTGATCGCAGGAGGGCTAGGCTACCGCATTCGCGAGACATTGCTCGCCTCGGGCTTTGCCGGGCGCTTCTGCGCCAAGGGCCGCTTTGCCGGACTGATGGCGAGCCTGCCGGTCAAACTGATCGTCCACCCGCAACCAGGGCTGTTCGGCGCGGCGGCAGCCTTTGCAAGGGAACACCTCAAATGAGCGATATCGAGGCAATCATGCGCACCGCCCCGGTGATCCCGGTGATCGTGGTGGACGAGCTCGACCATGCGGTGCCGCTTGCCGAAGCGCTGGTTGCAGGCGGCCTGCGCGTGCTCGAAGTGACCTTGCGCACACCCGCCGCGCTCCCCGCGATTGCGGCGATGAGCAAGGTACCGGGCGCGATCGTTGGGGCAGGAACGGTCACCAACGCGCGCGAACTTGACGCAGCGATGAAAGCGGGATCGCAGTTCATCGTCTCCCCCGGCCTGACCGAGCCGTTGGCCATGGCTGCGGCGGCCGCCAGAATACCCTTCCTGCCGGGCATTGCCACCGCGGGTGACATCATGCGCGGGCTCGACCTGGGCCTGGCGCATTTCAAGTTCTTCCCGGCGATGGCAGCGGGCGGCCTGCCCGCGCTCAAGGCGCTCGCTGCGCCGTTTGGCCAATGCCTGTTCTGCCCCACCGGCGGCATCGGGCCTGATAACGCCACCGAATGGCTGGCGTTCGATCCGGTGCTATGCGTGGGCGGCAGCTGGGTCGCCCCGCGCGGCGCTCCCGACCGGGCTGCGGTTGAATCCATGGCGCGCGCCGCCATGGCCCTGCGACAATGACGCAGCGCAGCTTCGCCAGCGTGGCCGATCTCATCGACCGGCTGGGCGAACTGCACAGCCGCACGCGCGAAACCCCGCTGTTCAACCCGGTATTCCAGCTCGGGCTCGATATCTCGCGCGCGCTTGAGGCTGGCGAACTCACGCTTGACGGAATCGCGGCATTGGTTGCCGAACTCGGCTGTCTGTCGTTGCAAAGCCGCGCTGCAAGATTGCGCGGGCTGGTCAGGCCGCTCGCGGCGGACGAGGATTGCCCTGCGCCCTGCGACAGCCTGGGAATCGGCCTGGGAATCGGCCTGGACACCGGCGATTTCGATGGCTTCCGCCGCGAATGGGAAAATCCCCAGATGCACGCGGTGTTCACCGGGCACCCCACGTTCCTGCTCACGCCCGGGCAGCATCGGGCGGTTGCCGAGGCCGCCTCGCGAAGCGCTGAAATCGGCCAGGAAGTGTGCATGCCCGACGGCGAGCGGCCCGAGATCACGCTGGCGCTCGAACATGACATGGCAATGCAGGCCGTTGCGAGGGCGCAGGACGCGCGCGACCGTATTGTCGGCCTCATTCTCTCGCATGCTGCCGAGAGTTGGCCCGACCGCTGGCACGAACTGCGCCCGCAGCCTTTCCGTTTCGCCACCTGGGTCGGTTA
>PNJT01000247.1 GCA_013822005.1 Novosphingobium sp.
GTGCTGACCTGGCGCAGCAAGTCGCGCGCCTGGGTCAGCACGCCGCCAACCTCGATCACCGATGTGGTTGGGAAATCACGGACCAGCGCGCGCAGCATAGCTCCCCTCCCGCTTGCGGGAGGGGTTGGGGGTGGGTCAGTTGCATCGACGCACCCACCCCCCGGCCCCCTCCCGCAAGCGGGAGGGGGAGGAAGGTCGATTGTCGCGGCGAAATTGTGCGGGGCGTCGGAAATCGCGTTGGGGCTGAAGACCAGGACATAGTTGAAGCCCATACTATCCCAGTCGATCCGCCGGAACGAGGCGATCCGGGCGGTGCGTTCTACCCCCAGAATGCCAATGGTCAGTTGGTCACCCAGCTTGAGGTCCAGAGCCTCGCCCAGCCGCTCGTCGATCGAGACCAGCGGCTCTCCGGCATAGTTCTTGGGCCACCATTGGCCCTGGGTCACGACATTGCCTTCGGGTACGCCCTCGGAATAGGTCAGCCCGCGTTCGCCGCGCAGCGGCCAGGCTTCGTCGGGGATCGCTTTGAGATTGGCAACGCGGATCATCTGGTCCTGCGGGCCATAGGCGAGGATCCCGCCGCGCATCGTTGGCACGGTGCGGACCTGGGCGCCACCCACCTCAGCCTTGACCGCCTTGACGAAATCATCCGCCCGCTCGCGCGGGACATCGAGCACGAAATAGTCCGGCGCGCGCTGGGGCACGCGGGCCTGGATATTGGCATCGAGGCTGGTCTGGATCGCGGCGAGCAGCACGAAAGCCGCCAGGCCAAAGCCCAGCGCGGTCACCAAGGCGCCGGTCTGCGCGCCGGGGCGGTGCAGGTTGGCCAGCGCAATGCGCAGCAGTGGCCGCTTGGGGCGGGGCAGGCGCGCGGCGAGCGTGCGGATCGCCCAGCCGAGCGCGCCCAGCAGCAGCAGGATCGTGGCGGCTCCGCCGAGGAACCCGGCCACCATCATGGGCTGGCGGCTGCCGATCAGTGCCAAGGCTGCGATCCCGGCAATGCCCAGCCCCACCGGCAGCGCGGCATCGCGCCAGCCCAGCACCAGCGGGGTAACCCTTGCCCGGAACAGCGCCATCGCCGGAAAGCGCCGCGCGGCGAGCAGCGGCGGCGCGGCAAAGACCAGCGCGACCAGCAGCCCGAACAGGCTCGAGCGGACCAGCGCCCAGGCATCGAAAGTGAAGCCGCTCGCCACCGGCAACAGGCTGCCCAGCGCCTGGGCAAGCACCGGAGTGACCAGCACCCCGGCCGCCAATCCCAGTCCGGAACCGACCAGTGCGGCAACTGCGATCTGCAGCAGGTAGATCCGCGCAATATCGCCGCTGGTTGCGCCCAGCACTTTGAGCGTGGCAATGCTTGTGCGCCGCGCCTCGAGATAGGAGGCAACGCCGCCGCCGATCCCGATCCCGGCGATCACCAGCGCGGCCAGGCCAACTAGGATCAGGAAATCGCCCATCCGCGCAACAAACCGTTCGGCCCCCGGCGCGGCGCGATCGCGGGTGCGGGCCTCAAGGCCGGACGAAGGGAAGCTGGCCTTGAGCCGCTTGATCACCGCATCGGGGTCCTTCCCCGGGGCCAGCGCGATGCGATACTTGGCGCGGTACATCGCGCCCGGTGCGGTCAGCCCGGCGCGGGCGGGGACGTCCTCTGCCACCAGCACCACCGGACCCAGTGCAAAGCCTTCACCCAGCCGGTCGGGCTCGTCGGCGATGATCCCGCCTACGGTCAGGCTCAGCGAACCCACGGCAAAGTTCCGGCCCACACCGATCCCGAGCCGGTCGGCCGCGCCCTGGGCGATCCAGGCCTGCCCGGCGGGCGGAGCACCGGCCTTGCGGCCGTCCTTCAAAGTCAGTTCGCCAACCAGCGGCCAGGCA
>PNJT01000248.1 GCA_013822005.1 Novosphingobium sp.
CAAGGCCTGGTCGATGGCAAGCTGCATGTAATAGGGCGAAGCCAGCATAAAGGCTTGCAGCACCAGGGTCAGCACCAGCACTTGCAGCAGCGCCCGCTTGATCCCGGTCATGCGCTGCCACAGCTGTGACAGGTGCAACCGCTCACGCTCTTTGCCGGTTTGGAAATCGTTGCTGGGGCGCAGTTCCAGGGCAACGCCGGTGAAATGGTCCGAGACTTCGGCCAGCGGCATCCAGCTTGAGCGGCCATCGGGGTTATGGATCAGCGCCCGAAGACCTTTGGCACCGCCCTTGACCCGTTCAAGCACCACATAGTGGTTCATGTCCCAATGCAGCACCGCCGGGACATGGAGATTGCCAAGCTGTTCCAGCGGCAGCTTGACCGCGCGCGGGGTCAGGCCGATCCGATCGGCCAGGCCAATCAGCGTCTTGAGCGCCGCGCCGCGCATGCTGGGCGCGAAACGACGGCGCATCGTGCCAAGGTCGATGTCGAGGCCGTGATAGTTCGCGACCATCGTCAGCGAGGCAAGCCCGCACTCGGCAATTTCGGTCTGCCGCACGAGCCGCACCCGCGAGCGGGTCAAAAAACCAAGATCGAGCATGCTGACCTACCGCCGCCGCACGGCGAAGAGCGGTTCAAACAACCATTCGAGCAAGCTCTGCTTTTCGGTGACGATCCGCGCGGTCAGCGTCATGCCCGATACCAGTGGCTCGCTGCGGCCATAGGCCGCGATGCGGGGAAGATCGATGGCTACCGTCACGGGATAGACCGCATTTGTCGTGCCGTTCGGAGCCTGAGCACTGACCGCGCTGGCCGCCACTGTCTGCACCGTGCCGATAACCGTGCCAAATCGCTGATAGGGAAAAGCATCAATCGCCAACCGGACTTGCTGGCCGGGTTTGACAAAGCCGATGGCGGAACTGGGGACTGCCAACTCCGCACGCATTCTTGCGCCAGCCGGAACGATGGTCATCAGCTGGCTTTGCGGACTGGCAGGTTGGCCAACCCGGGCACTCAGCGCAGTGACGCGTCCCGCGACCGGCGCGCGCAGCACATAAGACCTTGCGCCGGCCGTGCTGGCGGCCTGCTGCGCCACTTGCGCCCGTGTGGCTGAAAGGCTGGCGGTCTGAACGCGGGCCTGCGCCATGACCTGAACCGCGCTGCGCTCATTCTCGGCCAGGGCGGCGCGTTTGGCGGCCAAGGCCTGTTCGATCTGAGCAAGCCCCTGCTGCCGCGCCAGCAAAGTCTCTTCACGCACTTGCAGATCGCGGCCGCTGATGAACCCGCGGTCAGCGATAGTTCGCGCCCGCTCAAGGTCCTTTTGTGCCGATGCAATCAAGGCACGCTGCGTTGCACTCTGCGATTGCAACTGGGCGATTTCGGCGCTCAGGCCAGCCCGCTGCGCGGCCAGTTGCGAGGCTTGTGCCTGGGCCGAGGCCTGCGCCGCGCCGGTCTGGGTGACCAGGCTGGCATCCTGCTGAGCTATCGCCGCCTCAACCAGTGCGGCAGGCGATTGCGTTGCGGCGCCATCCTCTTCGGCGCGGATAGAAGCGAGTGCGGCGCCAGCAGCCACGCTTTGGCCTTCCTGAACGGCCAAAGCCGCTACCACGCCCGCACGCGTCGGGATGATCGCCGAGACACCGGCATCAGGGGTGACTGCGCCGGTGACGGTCACAACGCGGGAATAGTTGGCCAGGGACAAAAACAGTGCGCCCGCCGCTACGCCGCCGAAGATCAGAAAACCGATGCTCTGCCACGCAATCGGCACCGCAATCGCTACGTCTCCCGACAAACGATTGCGGTTACTTGCCAACATTTCAGTTCTAAACATACTATACA
>PNJT01000249.1 GCA_013822005.1 Novosphingobium sp.
ATCCCGCATTCGTTGATCGGGGTATCGAACACGCGGTTCTTGCCGAACTTCTTCTGCAGGCCCGCGGTGGCGCGAAACACCCCGCCGAAATAGCCGACATCTTCGCCAAACACGACGACGCCCGAATCGCGTTCCATCATCACGCCGAGCGCCTCGTTGATCGCCTCGATCATGTTGAGCCGGCGGCTGGGTGCCTGGGCAAGCGAAAGCGGCGCTTCTTCGATCTCGCTCATTGGCTGGCTCCGGGGGTGGCGTTCGATGTCTCACGCGGAGGCGCGGAGGCGCCGAGCCGCAGGCTCTTTCTTGTTTCTGTCACAGTTCGAAACCGCGTCCAGACTGATAAGGGGGCGATGCCCCAAACACTACCTCTTCGCGCTCTTCGCGCCTTCGCGCGAACCCCAAAAACTCCGCGCCTCCGCGCCTCCGCGTGAATCATTACCGCCCCGCTCATGACTCTTTCCATTCTGGCCACTTGATCCGGCGCTCGCGGATTGCCTGCTGCGCCTGTTCCTCAAGGTGCCAGGGCAGTTCCTCGAACACGTCTTCGAACATGGTGTGGAACGGGTGGTGCAGGCCGTGGCCCAAAACGCCATTCTTTTCGGCTTCCTTGGTCGCGGCCTTGACCTGTTCGGCCAGCTCCAGATCCATCGCCGCGTGCTGGTCCTCGCTCCATTCGCCCAGCGCGATCAGGTGCTGTTTCAGCCGCATGATCGGATCGCCCAGCGGCCATTCGCTGCGTTCCTGGGCCGAGCGGTAGGCGCTCGGATCGTCGGAGGTCGAATGCCCTTCGGCGCGGTAAGTGAAGTGTTCGATCAGCGTCGGCCCCTGGCCTGCCCGCGCCCGGTTGGCGGCCCAGCGCGCCGCGGCATAGACCGCCAGCGCATCGTTGCCATCGACCCGCAGCCCGGCGATGCCATAGCCGATCGCCCGCGCGGCAAAGGTCGCCCGCTCGCCCCCGGCAAACCCTGAAAAGCTGCTGATCGCCCACTGGTTGTTGACCACGTTGAACACCACCGGCGCGTTGAACACAGTGGCGAAGATGAAGGCCGCATGGGCGTCGCCCTCTGCGCTGGAGCCCTCGCCGATCCAGGTGCTGGCGATCCGGGTATCGCCCTTGATCGCGCTGGCCATCGCCCAGCCCGCGGCCTGCGGCATTTGCGTCGCCAGGTTGCCGCTGATGGTGAAGAAGTTATGCTCGGCGCTGGAGTACATGATCGGCAGCTGCCGGCCTTTCAGCTTGTCGGCGCGGTTCGAATAGATCTGGTTGACCATCTCGACCAGCGGATAGCCGCGCGCCACCAGGATTCCCTGTTGGCGATAGCTTGGGAACACCATGTCGTCGTCGGCCAGCGCAAAGGCCGAGGCAACGCTGGTCGCCTCCTCGCCGGTGCACTTCATATAGAAGCTGGTCTTGCCCTGGCGCTGGCCGCGATACATCCGGTCATCGAACGCGCGGGTTAGCGCCATCACCCGCAGCATCCGCCGCAGCGTTTCGGCATCGAGCTTGGGATCCCAGGGGCCGACTGCGGAGTGATTATCGTCGAGCACACGGATCAGGCCGTGGCACAGCGGGTGGGTTTCATGCGTGTCGCAGCCCTCGTCCGGGCGCGCGAAAGCGCCAGCCGCGGGGATCTCAAGAAAGCTGTAATCGACCGGATCGCCGGGACGAAACGGCGGTTCGGGAACGTGCAGGCTCAGCGGCGGCAGGTTGCCGCGCGAGGATCCGGAACTGGCAGGCCCTTTGGCCATCAAGCGCTCTCCCGTAATGCCCAGGCTTTGGAAGCAAATTTTAGATGCGCGACATATTATTTCAAACTGGTTACAAGGTCAACTA
>PNJT01000250.1 GCA_013822005.1 Novosphingobium sp.
GAGTACCTGATTTACACGCTGGTTGACGAGGTTTCGTCCACCGGCGTTTTTCGCGTTTGGCAGTTTTTGACTGCCATTTTTGGAGTGGTAGGCGAATGTTCGACGCACTGTCCGATCGGCTCGGCAATGTCTTCGACCGGCTCAAGGGGCGCGGTGCGCTCAAGGAGCAGGACGTTCGCGATGCCATGCGCGAAGTGCGGATCGCGCTGCTCGAAGCCGACGTCGCGCTGCCGGTGGTCCGCCGGTTCATCGACCAGGTGACCGAAGCTGCGGTCGGCCACTCCGTGCTGCGTTCGGTCACGCCGGGGCAGCAGGTCGTCAAGATCGTCAACGACGCGATTGTCGAGATGCTGGGCGGGGACGAGCCGAGCGAGCTTGATCTGAACGCCGCGCCGCCGGTGGTGATCATGATGGTCGGCCTGCAAGGCTCGGGCAAGACCACGACCACCGCCAAGCTGGGCAAGCTGCTGAAAGAGAAGCACGGCAAGAAGGTGCTGATGGCGTCGCTCGACGTCAATCGCCCGGCCGCGCAGGAACAGCTGAAGGTGCTGGGCGAGCAGGTCGATGTGCTGACCCTGCCGATCATTGCCGGCCAGCAGCCGACTGAGATCGCCACCCGCGCGCTGCAATCGGCCAAGCTGCAAGCGATCGACGTACTGCTGCTCGATACTGCGGGCCGGCTCCACGTCGACCAGCAGCTGATGGACGAGATGCAGGCTGTGGCCGGGATCTCGGTGCCCAAGGAAGTTCTGCTGGTCGTCGATTCGCTGACCGGCCAGGATGCGGTCAACGTCGCGCAGGCCTTTACCGCGCAGGTCCCGCTGACCGGCGTGGTGCTCACGCGAATGGACGGCGATGCCCGCGGCGGCGCGGCGCTGTCGATGCGCGCGGTCACCGGCAAGCCGATCAAGTTTGCCGGGACCGGCGAAAAGCTTGACGCGCTCGAACGTTTCGATCCCGGCCGCGTTGCCGGACGCATCCTCGGCATGGGCGACGTCGTCTCGATCGTCGAGAAGGCCGCCGAAGCGATCCAGCAAGAAGATGCCGAGCGCATGGCCGAACGCATGGCCAAGGGTCAGTTCGACATGACCGACATGGCCGAACAGTTCCGCAACATGCGCAAGATGGGCGGGATCGGCGCGCTGGCAAGCATGCTTCCGGGCATGAAGAAAGCCAAGGCGGCGATGGATGCCGGCGGCATGGACGACAAAGTGCTGATCCATCTGGAGGCGCTGATCGGATCGATGACCCTCAAGGAGCGCCAGCGCCCCGAACTGCTCAACGCCAAGCGCAAGATCCGCATCGCCAAGGGTGCCGGGCTGCAAGTGCAGGACGTCAACAAGCTGATCAAGATGCACCAGGAAATGGCTGGTGCGATGAAGAAGCTCAAGAAGATGGGCGGGCTCAAGGGCCTGGCGCGGATGTTCGGCGGTGGTGGCGGCGGCATGGGCGGCGCAGGCGGCTTGCCCGGAATGGGCGGTGGCGGTCTGCCCGGACTTGGTGGTCCGGGGCAGGGCAGCCTTCCGTCCAACCTCAACGATTTGCTCAAGAAATAAGTTTCAACTGTTTATCCGATTTCTCTGAAAGGTAGTTCAAATGTCTGTTTCTCTTCGTCTTTCACGTGGCGGTTCCAAGAAGCGCCCCTATTACAAGGTCGTCGTCGCCAACAGCCGCGCTCCGCGCGACGGCAAGTATCTGGAGCAGGTTGGCACTTACAACCCGCTGCTGGCCAAGGACGATGAAGGTCGCGTCCG
>PNJT01000251.1 GCA_013822005.1 Novosphingobium sp.
TGCCAAGCTGCAGAGGGGCTTTGCGGGGAAGCTGAAGGGCTAGCCGCCCTTCACCACCTTCGCACTCTTCACCCGGCCCTTGAGGTCCTCAGGGTAGAAGTAGACTGGCCGCAAATTCCCCGTGGCATAGCGTTCCACCTGGTCGGCGAAGTGGGGTGATTTGGGATCGCCGCTTTCGCCGCCAGCGGTCACCGCCCGCGCCTTAACCCGCGGGCCGAATTCCACCACCGCGACGAAGCTGTTGCCGTCAGTGCCGTAGTACCGCTTGGTCCCCGGATAGCGCGCGGCGGCAAAGCTGGCGAGCGAGCCCCAGTTGCCGCTGGCAAACGGGATCGGAGTTGAGGGCTTGGCATCGTCGAAGGTCTGACGGATCGCACCATCATTGCGCTGGTAGCGGTTGATTTCGCCCCATGGCACTTTCCACGAACCGAAGTCCCGCGTCAGCTGCACCATGGCACTATCGAGCGCGGCAAGCCGGTCAGCATCGGTGGCTCTGGTGGTCATCCAGGTCTCGATATTGATCCCTTGCGCCTCGGCGGCGGCCTTGCCGCGGGCGGCCAGGGCTTCACCCCAGACCACCGCCAGGCTGGTTTCGGTCGAGCTCAGGCTGAACTTGCAGTCCCAGGCCTTGAGCATGGCCACTGCCTCGGCCCGCTTGGCGTCGGGCGCGGCTTCATGCGCCTTGGCCAGCTGCGGGATCAGCTCGCTGAAGAACGGCAGCCACGGATCGTAAGCGGCAGCGAGCAACTGATCGAGCGTGAACTTGGGCCGGGCAGACAGCACCGCGATGGCATGCGGGGTGCGCGGTTCCTTGCCGGCCACGTCGGTATAGCGCGGATACATTGCCTGTTTCGGGCTGTCCTTGCCCGCCGCCCACCACGGCGAATCGTTGACGTTCATCAGCCAGCCGTTCTTGGGGTTGATCACCATGGGCAGCGCGGTCAGCGGGGTCAGGCCTTTCCAATCGGTCAGCGGATTGCTGCCATCGACGGGCTTCCTGTAGTTGAACCGGTCGTTGCGCACCGGCAGGAACTGCGGGTGGAAATAGGCGATCTCGCCCTTGTTGCTGGCGAAGATCGTGTTGTTCGAGCTGTTGGCCTTCAGCGCCGCCACTTTCCTGAATTCGGCGATCGAGCGGACCTTGGTGCGCAGGAAGCTTTGCTGCAGCGCCTCTACCGGCTTGTACATGAGTGCAAAGGCGATCCACTTGCCGCCTTCCTTGCGCACCACCGGGCCGTGGTGGGTGCGGTAGGTGGTGAAAGTGCGCGTGCCCATGCTGCCATCGGCCTGGCGGAAGGCCAAGGTCACCGGCTTTTCTTTCACCGCGCGGGTGTCCTTGCCATAGCGATAAGCGAAACCACCGCGCGGGCGCTTGGTCACCGTGACCGCGAACTCGTCGATATTGTCGATCCCGCTGGAAGTGTGCATCCACCCGGCGCTGTCGTTGAAGCCCTGATAGATGAAGAACTGCCCCCAGGTCGCCGCGCCATAGGCGTTGAGGCCTTCTTCGCTCTGCACCTGCAATTCGGAGCGGAAGAAGAAGCTGGTGTGCGGGTTGATCAGCAGCAGCGGATTGCCGCTGGCGCTGTGGCTGGGGCCGATGGCGAAGCCGTTGGAACCGAGCGGTTCCTTGAACGAAATGCCGCGCTCATCCTCGCTCATGGCGATCTGTTTGCCGGTGTAGAAGGCTTCCAGCTGGCTCAGCGGCACCGCCTCGATATCGCCGAGATCGGAAGAGC
>PNJT01000252.1 GCA_013822005.1 Novosphingobium sp.
ACCGGGCGGCTGGTGCGCTACAATCCTCCGCTTGCGGACAAAACCCAAGCCCCGTTTGCCGACGGTGTCTCGACTTCGCTCGACACGAACGGGTCTGGTTTGGATTCCGTTTCCTCCCAACCTCCGTTCGCATCGAGCGAAGTCGAGATGCCGCAGGGCTACATCCGCGTCGATGACGGCGTGGTCGAAGGCGGCGAAGTCTCCATGTTCTACGACCCGATGATCGCCAAGCTGATCACCTGGGCCCCGACCCGCAGCGAAGCCGCCGACCTCCAGATCCAGGCGCTTGACCGATTCGAGATCGAGGGCCTTGGCCACAACATCGATTTCGTCAGCGCGATCATGCAGCACCCGCGCTTTCGCAGTGGCGAGCTGACCACCGGGTTCATTGCCGAGGAATATCCCGACGGCTTCACCGGTGCGGCGACTTCGCCCGAAGTGCTCAAACACCTCGCCGCGATTGCCGGGTTCATCATGACCGCGCGGGCTGACCGGGCCTGCCAGATCGACCAGCAGCTCGATGGCACGCTGGAGCCGCCCTACGACTGGTCGGTGACGATCGGCGGGGTGACGCATGCGGTCAGCCTGGACGAAGAGGTGACGGTCGATGGCGAGGCGCTGGACCTCGATATGGAATACACCCCCGGCGACCGGCTGGTGGAGGCCACCATTGGCGATGCGGACTATGGCGTAAAGGTCGAAGTCACCCGCACCGGCCTGAAGCTCACTACCCATGGCAGGGTCCACAAGGTCCAGGCGCTGCCCGCGCGGCTCGCCCCGCTGACCAGCCATATGATCGAAAAGATCCCGCCTGATCTCTCGAAGTTCCTGATCTGCCCGATGCCCGGCTTGCTGGTCGCACTGCACGTGCAGGAAGGCGACAAGGTTGAGGCTGGCCAGCCGCTCGCGGTGGTCGAAGCGATGAAGATGGAAAACATCCTGCGCGCCGAGAAGTCTGCGACGGTCAAGGCGATCATTGCCCAGCAGGGCGAAAGCCTGGCTGTGGATGCGGTGATCCTGGAGCTGGAATAGCATGCACCTGGCCCACGATCCGCACGCGCCGCGCGAGGAAGATATCAGCTTTGATCAATTCCTCGCAGTGGACATCCGCGTTGGCACGGTGCTTGTCGCCGAGCCATTCCCCGAGGCGCGCAAGCCTGCCTACAAGCTGGTGATCGATTTCGGCCCGCCATCGGCGTGAAGAAATCGAGCGCGCAGATCACCGATCGCTATGCGCTGGAGGAACTGCCCGGGCGGCAGGTGGCCGCCGTGGTCAACTTTCCGCCGCGCCAGATCGGCAATTCATGTCCGAAGTGCTGACCCTGGGGTTCGGGGATGAACATGGTGCCGTGATCCTGTCCTCGCCGGATCGGCCGGTGCCCAACGGATCGCGGTTGTTCCAAACCAGATACTCCCCCTCTGGGAGAGGTGGCTCGCGCAGCGAGACGGAAGGGGGCGCAGCCCAAGAAAGCCGCGGCAGCGGCTGCGCGCTACTGCGCGCAATCTTGGTTCGCCCCCTCCACCGCTGCACCAAAGGTGCAGTCTAGGGCACTTCCCGACCATTCTGGGCTTGTCGAAGCACTGCTCTTTTCTTCAAGCGGTTGCGGGCGAGGCACGAAGAAAAGGGCAGTGCTTCGACAAGCTCAGCATAGTCGGAATTTGGGTCAGGTTTTGCCCAAGTTGCTCTAA
>PNJT01000253.1 GCA_013822005.1 Novosphingobium sp.
CCGAGCAATCGCATCGCTTGCCCCAAAATCCGACTGTCCTGAGCTTGTCGAAGGACTGCCCTTTTCTTCGAGCCGCCGGGCAATACGCACGAAGAAAAGGACAATGCTTCGACAAGCTCAGCATGGACGGGGTTGGGGGAGGGGAAAGCCGCTCCTTCGCCCGCCCTACTCCTCCAGCCCCAGCACGCGCAGCGCCAGCTTGTAGTGCGGCATGTCGATCATCCGCCGGTCGATCTGCAGCGCGCCCGCACCCGGGTTGGCCTGGAAGGCGTCGACGATCGCGCGGGCTTCGGCGAGTTCTTCCTCGCTTGGTGTGAAAGCCTGGTTGATCACCTCGACTTGCGCGGGGTGGATCGCGAGCATTCCGGCAAAGCCGTCGGCGCGCGATTCCTCGGCGGCGCGTTTGAGACCTTTCAGGTCGGCGAAATCGGCGTGGAGCGTGTCGATTGCCATGACCCCGCGGGCGTGCGCGGCGAGCAGCGTCTGGGTGCGGGCGAAGCGGAAAGTGTCGGTCCAGCGGCCGGTAACGTCGCGCTTGCGGGTTGCGCCGATCGCGGCTGACAAGTCTTCGGCACCCCAGGTCAGCCCGGCCAGCCGCGGCAACGGGGCGCTGGCATAGGCCGGGATGGTGATCGCCGCACCGGCCGTCTCGCTGACCAGGGGCAGGATCTTGATCGAATTGGCCGCAAGGCCAGCCCGGCCCTCAAGCTCATAGATCTCGGCTGAAAGCTGCTGAACCGATTCGGGTCCCGCGCTTTTGGGCAGCATGATCCCGTCAGGCGCGCCCGGCAGCACCGCGAGCAGGTCATCGCGCCACATCCGGCTGTCGAGCGCGTTGATCCGCACCCAGCGGCCCTGGCGCTTGCCATCGGTCACCTGGGCGCGGTGGGCGGAAAGCCAGCTGGCGGTCAGCTCGCGGGCGCGCTGCTTGTTGTCGTGGGTAACCGAATCCTCAAGATCGAGGATCAGCACATCGGCGCCGGTTGCGGCGGCCTTGGACAGCTTCTTCTCGCTGTCGCCCGGAACGAACAGCCATGACCGTACTGGCATAGGTGCGACCCTCCTGATCAATGTCCTTCCCCCCTCCCCGGCGGGGAGGGGTCCGGGGGTGGGGGAACCACGCTGGCGTTGAACCCCCACCCCAACCCCTCCCCCATGGGTAGGGGCTAAGAAAGCTTAAACCGTCTCCAGCGCCGGATAGTCGATATAGCCTTCCGGTCCTGGCAGATACCAGCTTTTCGGAACGTTAAGATTGGGCGCCCATTCCGCGCCCACGCGGATGCGTTCGGCCAGGTCCGGGTTGGAGATATAGGGGCGGCCAAAGCTGATCGCTTCGCACCGGCCCGAGGATACGTCGGCATCGGCCTGAGCAGCGGAATAGTCCGAATTGAGCACCAGCGGGCCTTTGTAGATCCCGCGGATCAGGCCGTCCTGCATGGGCACGTCAGTGCGCCCGAAAGTGCCTTCCGGCCCCGGCTGGCGCAGCTCTACAAAAGCCAGCTTCAGCTCTTCGCAGACTCTGGCCGCCGCGCCGAAGATGCTGGCCGGATCGGGATCGTCGCAGCCTTGCGTCTCGCCATTGGGCGACAGGCGGATGCCGACCCGCTCCGCGCCCCAGACCGCGATGATCGCTTCCAGCACTTCGCGCATGAA
>PNJT01000254.1 GCA_013822005.1 Novosphingobium sp.
AGCGCGAACAGCGCCTCGTCCTCAACTCGGCAGAAGTAGGGTCCGGAAAACAGCTCCGGCGGCAGCACCACTTGCGCGCCTTTCGCGGCGGCCGCTTCGACCAGCACGGAAACGGCAGCGATGTTCTCGGCCTCGTCCGAGGAACCGAGCGGAAGCTGAAGGGCGGCGACAGTAAGCGTGCTCATGCCGCCGCCCCTAGCATTACGCCCGCTTGCGGAAAAGCAGCGTCATCCGGTCAGTTTCGCCAATCGCCTGAAGCCGGGGCTTGTCGGCATCCTTGGCACCGCGCAGCGACGGCGGCAGGGTCCAGACGCCATCGGGCCAGTTGGCCGGATCCTTGGGATTGGCATTGGCCTTGCTGGATCCGACAAATTCGAAGCCGTGCATTTCCATGAAGGCGATCACGTCTTTCTCGCGCAAGTAGCCCTTCGAGCCATCGGTGTAGCTGTAGGGCGCGCCTGGCTTGGCGCGGTGCTGTTCGATCCCGATCATGCCGCCGGGTTTGAGCAGGTCGCGCATCGCCTTGATCTCACGGTCGGCGATGTTCCAGCGCATCAGGTTGTGCAGAATCCGCATGACCAGGATCCGGTCGAAAGTCCCCTTTTCGGCGGCTGGAACGGCATCGAGCGTGTAGGCGGCAAAGCGATCGGCCGGCATCCCGGTATAGCCTGCGATATCGGCCGGATACTTGGCCGCGCCATCGCGGATGCCCTTCTGGTTGGCTTCGCTGAAGGCACCCGAAGTGGGATCGAAATAGAGCCCGACCAGCTTGCCCTTGGGCCCCAGGTAGAGCCCCAGAACCCGCGAATACCATTCACCGCCGGGGGCATATTCGCCCACTTTCATATCGGGCGCGACCTGGAAGAAGGCCAGCGTTTCGGCCGGGCGGCGGTATTGGTCGCGCGGACGGTCCTTGTCGCGCAGCGGATTGGCCACGGCAGCGGCCAGCTCCGGATTGACCTTGACCGCGGCCATCTTGGCTGGAGCGGCGATCACCGCAACGGTGGGAACGGCCAGACCCAAGGACAGGATCGGCAGGATGAAACGGCGCATGAAATTCTCCCGGGGGTTGTTTCGTGATCTGCAAACTAGCGGCAAGCAGGGCGATGACAAGGGGCGAACCCGTGCCTATCTAGGCAGCCAGCAAAAGGAGATGTGCGAATGGCCGAAGCGATCCTGGCAGGCGGGTGTTTCTGGTGCACCGAAGCGGTGTTTCGCGGGCTGGCGGGCGTCAGCGCGGTTGAAAGCGGCTATATCGGCGGCCAGACCGATAGTCCCACTTACAAGCAGGTTTGCAGCGGCACCACCGGGCATGCCGAGGCGATCAAGGTGACTTTCGATCCGGCGGTGATTTCCTACGCCGACCTGCTCGACGTTCACTTCGCCACGCATGATCCGACTCAGCTCAACCGTCAGGGCGGCGACATCGGCACCCAATACCGCGGCGCGCTGTTCCCGCTCGATGACGAGCAACGCGCCGAAGCCGAAAAGGGGATCGCCCGCGCCCAGGCGGAGCGCAGCGAACAGGTCGTCACAACCATCGAAGGCCCCGCGACCTGGTGGCCAGCCGAAGACTACCACCAGGAATACTGGCAGGGCGAAGGCCAGCGGAACCCCTATTGCCTGGCCGTGATCCCGCCGAAGAT
>PNJT01000255.1 GCA_013822005.1 Novosphingobium sp.
GGAACCGAACCGGAAGCGAATGCTTACGCCTGGCAGTCTGACGCTTGACTCGGTGTAACTCAAAGGTTACATGTCACCTATAGGTTACTTGATGAAGGGGAGAATCATGACTGAAGCGCAATCGAATGCCGATCTGGCCGAGCGGCTGACCCGCCGCCGGGCACGAATCCTGCCTGTTCTGGGGCTGTTTCTGGTGATCCAGCAGTCGGCCTATTTCGCCAACAGCGATGGCACCCGATTGGTCGATCAGGTGCGGATCGGCGCCTGGGTGGTGATGAGCGCGGTGATCCTGCTGGTGCTGACCACTGGCGGCTTCTGGTTTCGGGGGGCCGAGGTCCGCGCGATGCTCAACGACGAGGGCACCCGCGCCAATCGGGCAGTGGCTTTGGGCACCGGGTTCGTCTGTGCGATGCTGAGCGCGATGATCATTTACGTAATGCGCGGCGCCTGGGAGTTCAGTGTCGGCGAGGTGATCCACCTGATCGTCACCGCCGGGCTGTTCTCCGCCCTGATCCGCTTCACCATCCTGGAAAGGCGCGCGCTTGGCTAACGAACTTGGCAACACCCTGCGTGCCGCGCGCGAGGCGCGCGCGCTGACCCAGGCCCAGCTGGCCGAGCTGGTCGGGGTCAGCCGCAAGACGATCAACACGGTCGAAAACGGGATCTTCGTGCCCTCGACGGTGATCGCGCTCAAGCTGGCATGGGCGCTGGAAACACGGGTCGAGGCGCTATTTTTCCTCACCGAAGAGGGCACCGCCGAATAGGCCGCCCTGCCCGCTGGGCGGGGTCAGCCCGAGGTGCTGCCAGGCCCGCTCGTTAAGGCAGCGGCCGCGTGCGGTGCGGGCGACCAGGCCGAGCTGGATCAGGTACGGCTCGATCACTTCTTCCACGGTATCGCGCGGTTCGGAGAGGCCTGCGGCGAGTGTTTCGACGCCGACCGGGCCACCTTTGTAGATGTCCGCAATCATCGTCAGGTAGCGTCGGTCCATTGCATCGAGGCCCAAAGCGTCAACCTCAAGCCGGGTAAGCGAATCGTCGGCAATCGCCTGGGTAATTGTGCCGTCGCCCGCAACATGGGCGAAATCGCGGACCCGCCGCAGCAGCCGCCCGGCGACCCGCGGCGTACCGCGCCCGCGCCGCGCAATCTCGCGCGCGCCCTCAGGCTCGATCCCGATGCCGAGCAGCCCCGCGCCGCGCGTCACCACGCGTTCCAGCTCGGGGATGGTGTAGAAATTGAGCCGTACGGGGATCCCGAAACGGTCGCGCAAGGGCGTGGTCAGCAGCCCAGCCCGCGTGGTCGCTCCTACAAGCGTAAAGGCCGGCAAATCGATCCGCACCGAGCGCGCCGAGGGCCCCTCACCGATGATCAGGTCCAGCGCGCGGTCTTCCATCGCCGGGTAGAGCACTTCCTCGACCACCGGATTGAGCCGGTGGATCTCGTCGATGAACAGCACGTCGCCGTGCTCAAGGTTGGTCAGCAGCGCGGCCAGATCGCCGGTCTTGGCGATCACCGGGCCTGATGTGGCCCGGAAGCCCACCCCCAGCTCGCGCGCGACAATCTGCGCCAAGGTGGTCTTGCCCAGCCCCGGCGGGCCATAAAACAACACATGG
>PNJT01000256.1 GCA_013822005.1 Novosphingobium sp.
AGGGGCAACCAGCCCCTGCCACGCGCCGCGCCTCGCCAGCGGCCTTCCTGGCCCAATCACGATGACCCAGAATGGTCGGGAAGTGCCCTAGGGCTTCGCAGCCGGCGCCCTGCGCCGTTCTTCCGGAATAGACCCACCCGTCCGCATCGTCTTGGTGTGGTGCTCCTCGTAATGCATGACTTTGCCGGCTGCATCGCGCTTGAAAGTCACAACATGCATTTCGCTGCCATCGCTCGCGATGACCCGGAACTGGTCGTTGCCCAGCGGCTTGAGGTAAGTCAGGCCGCGTGAGGGATTGCTGCTGGGCAGTCGCAGCCTTACCAACCCGCCATTCCACGGCAGGATAATAGCCTCGTTGCTCCAGACATTGTCGAGATAACGGCCCGCATAGTCCTCCAGCGGGACCTTGGCGGGTGCCAGGCCCTTGAAACTGTGATCGCGGCGCAGATCGAGCACGCGGTGGATTTCGACCGCTTCGGCCCAGATTTCGCGATTGTCGGTGGTCATCGCCGAAACAACCGTCCCGCTGTCAGGCCGGACCAGCACAACCGTGTTGTAACCAGGGCAGGAACCGTCGTGTCCAATGAAGGACTTAGCGCCATCCTGCTCGACATAGAAACCAAGCCCCCAGCTGCCGCTGCGGACCGGATCGGTGAACTGCACGCGGTGCATCTCGCGCAAGGTGCTGGGCCGCAGTACGCCCGGCGTGGCGGGCGCTGCTTCCTGCTTGAGCAAGTCAATCTGCCAGAGCCCGAACTTGACCAGATCCTCCGCCGTGCTGGAAAATCCAGCTGCGGGCGTGATTGCCTTGGTATCGAAGGTCTTGAGCAGCTTGCGTTGCCCATCGCGGTCGAGCGGCCCCCAGGCCACGGCCATGCGCTTGCCCAGTTGGTCATAGGGCAGATAGGGTTTGGTATCGCTCAGCCCCAAAGGCACCAGGATCCGGCTTTCGACCAGCTGGTTATAGCTCTGCCCGGCAACCGCAGCGGCAGCATCGCCCGCCAGAGTCAGCCCGATATTGCTGTACTGGTAATACTTCCCGACCGGATAGAGCGGTTTGGCGCTGGCATAGTCGGCCTGAAGTTCGGCCTGGTCTGGGAACGCGAAGTCGGGTCCGGTCCAATAGGAAGTGCGGCCATCGCGCGGCACCCCGGCCGAATGGGTCAGCAGCGAACGCAAGGTGATCGGGACCGAATCCCGACCGTCGTCCTGCAGTTTGGCCCAAGGCAAGTAAGTGACGATCGGCTCGTCCAGCCGCAGCTTGCCGGCCTCCCACTGCTGCATCACCGCTACCGAAGTGAACAGCTTGGAGATCGAGCAGATCGAATAGATCGTCTTGCCATCGGCCGGACGTTTGCGCGCGGCATCGACATGGCCATAGCCGCTCGACCAGACCAGCTCCTTGCCCTCTCCCACCGCGATCGACAGCGCGGGCCAGCGGCCATAGGTCTGCGCTGCATCGGCCCAGGCGTCGATCACGCGCAGGGCTTCGGCGGTGGCTGGATTGGGCGCGGCTTGTGCAGGAATTGCCCCAAGGATGACCGAGAATGCCACCGCCATGTGGGTCACTTTTCGTGCCATTCCAGCCAT
>PNJT01000257.1 GCA_013822005.1 Novosphingobium sp.
CGCGACTTCGTGGCGGCCTGGACCAAGGTGATGAACGCCGATCGCTTCGATCTGGCCTGATCCTCTGAGGCAGATGGGTTGAATTGACCGTCTGCCCAGAAACCAACTGCGCCCGCCCCCGGACCTGGTTCGGGGGCGGGTTCCGTTTCAGCCCTGGCGTTGGCGGGCCACGGCCTTCAAGCCATTGACGGAGTGGGTGGTGACTTGCAGGCTGACTTGCGGCTGGTGATCCGCGGGTTCCAGAACAAAGCGGGCCAGAACCTTGGCCAGAACCACCGCCATTTCGGCTTGCGCAAACTGCGCAGCGATGCACATCCGGGGGCCGGTGCCGAACGGCATGAACGCGTCAGGCGGCGCGGCTCCGGGGGCAAAGCGGTTGGGGTCGAAGCTGTCTGGATTGTCCCACAACTGCCGGTGGCGATGCATCGCATAGGCGGCAATCAGCACCGGTTGCCCGGCCTTGAGCGGGTATCCGTCCAGCTCCATATCCTGCGCAACGCTGCGCGCCATCAAGGGTGCGGGAGGATAGAGCCGCAGCACTTCGTTGACGACCTGCCGGGTCTTGACCAGCTGGCCAAGGTCAATCGAAGTGCCCAGCGCGCGGCCCTCGTCTGCAACCTGCTGCTGCCATTCGGGCCGCAGCGCCATCACATAGTGTGCCCAGGCGAGCCCCGCTACGGTGGTTTCCATCGCGGCCGGGAACAGCCCGCGGATATTGTCCTCGATCGGCCCCACCCCTTCGAGCAGCGCGATCATATCGCTACGCGCTGCACCTAGTTTGCGCGCTGCGGCCAGCTGCGCGGCCAGCGCCTTCAAGCGCCGCACCGCCGGATCGCGCCCGATCCCGTTCTTGAAATCGAGCAGGCGTTCGGGAAGCGGCAGCAAGTCTAGCAGGGTGAACCGGCCGATCCGGCGGATCAATGCGGGCACATCGCGCGCGGCGGCATCGGGATCGGCAAAGCCTTCGCCATCGACCAACACTTCCAGCACGATCCGGGCGATGATCCGCGCGGAAAAGTCAACCAGATCAAGTTCGGCGCGCTCAGGAAGCTGATCCAGCACTGCGTCGGCCGCGGCAGCAAAGGCGGCGAGCTGTTGTTGAACCATCTGCGGGCGGAAGAACGGCACTGCGGCCCGGCGCTGGCGCTGCCAGTCTTCGCCTTCAGCCGCGGCCAGCCCGCGACCCCAGCTGCGTCGCAGTAGCCGGCGCATGAAGCGGTCGCGCGTAAAACTCTCGCTACGCCCGCCCAGCACTTCGCGGACCAGATCGGGCGCGGCGACTATGAGCGGCGCACCGGGGCCGGGCAGTTGAACCGCAGGCTGTTCAAGGATCGCAACAGGGATCACGGCGGCGGGATTGCCCACGCCCTGGCGCAGCATCGCCCAGATCGACGGCTGATCCGGCCTGAATTCAAAGCGCGGTAGTGGCAGTTCCCCGGTCATCGGCGATCCCCCCGATTTTGCCCCGGCCTAACGGGTTGGGGGCTTGGCCGCCATTGCAAAGATCGCAACAACCCTTGCGGGGAT
>PNJT01000258.1 GCA_013822005.1 Novosphingobium sp.
GTATTTGTGCCATACCAGCGTGACGCTGTCAAGGGTAAAGGACCAAATAGGTTAGTTACTCCTGCACAGATTGCCCGCTTGCCGCCAAAGGGGCCGCTCTCTAAGCAGGCCCCAACCAGAACCCGGGGCAAAGGGACGCGAATGCTGCGCAAATTGTACGATTGGACCATGGCCAAGGCGGTCCACCCCCATGCCGAATGGTGGCTGGCGCTGTTTGCCTTTGTCGAAGCGAGCTTTTTCCCGATCCCGCCGCATCCCCTGCTGGGGATCATGTGTCTGGCCGAACCCAGGAAGGCGATCCGCTTTGCGATGATTGCCACTTTCGCCTCGGTCGCGGGCGGCCTGCTGGGCTATGCGATCGGCTGGGGGCTCTACGATACCTTGGGCACACAGATCCTCGCCGCGCTGGGGCTGACCCAAAGCTTCCCCAAGGCGGCCTGCTATCTCAACGAATATGGCTTCTGGCTGTTCGTCGCCAAAGGTGCGACGCCGATCCCGTTCAAGCTGCTGACGATTACCGCCGGGTTCATCGGCATGGACCTGCTGCGCTTCATCGCCGGTTCGATCGTCAGCCGCGCAATCAGCTTCCTGATCGTGGGCATCCTGTTCCGCCTGTTCGGCGCACCGATCAAGGCCTTCATCGACAAGTACCTGGGGCTGGCCACGGCGGGCTTTGTCGCCCTGGTGCTGGCCGGGTTCGCCGCGATCACGCTGCTCGGCGGCGGCCCGGAAGAGGGCGGACACAAGTGCGACGCGGCCGTCAGCGTGGAACAGGTGGCGTGAGCGCGGCAATCAAGCTCTACCACTGCCGCGATGCCCGCTCGTTCCGGGTGCTCTGGGCGCTCGAAGAGCTGGGGCTGCCGTACGAGCTGGAAGTGATGCCCTTCCCGCCGCGCTTCACCGTCGAAGGCTACCGCGAGATCAATCCGCTCGGCACGGTCCCGGCCTGCATCGTCGACAGCGCGCTGATGACCGAAAGCAGCGCGATCCCGCATGTCCTGGCCACCCGCTTTGGTCCGTCGGACCTGGCCGTCGCCCCGGACGAGCCGGGCTATATGGCCTATATGAACTTCCTGCTGATGGGCGAGGCGACGCTGACTTTCCCGCAGACGATCCATCTGCGCTACACCCGGCTCGAACCGCCCGAGCGCCGCGCCGCCCAGGCGGCCGAGGACTACGCCCAGTGGTTCGGCTCGCGGCTGAGGAATGCCGAATTGCTGCTGGAGGGTGACCATGCCTGCGCCGGGCGTTTCACCATGGCCGACATTTCGCTGGGCTATGCGGTGATGCTGGCGCTGAGCATCGGGCTGGAAGAGCAGGTCACTCCAGGCATGGCGGCCTATTTCGAACGGCTCAGCCAGCGCGAGGGGTTTCAGCGCGCCAAGACCGCGCAAGGCGCAGGGGCATTGCTCTAGGGCACTTCCCGACCATTCTGGGTCATCGTGATTGGGCCAGGAAGGCCGCTGGCGAGGCGCGGCGCGCGGCAGGGGCTGGTTGCCCCTGCAAGAGCCGCAACGCTGCCAGT
>PNJT01000259.1 GCA_013822005.1 Novosphingobium sp.
ATGGTCAGGGCATA
The DNA here is from genome assembly GCA_013822005.1 of Novosphingobium sp. Taxonomy (GTDB): domain Bacteria; phylum Pseudomonadota; class Alphaproteobacteria; order Sphingomonadales; family Sphingomonadaceae; genus Novosphingobium. Next base: position 15 of record PNJT01000259.1, read on the forward strand.
GTCATCCGGCTTCCCCGTATCTTTCGGCTGCTCCCCCGAACAGCCCGCCAGCAGCACCAGCGCGGCCAGCAAGGTCTTGCGGATCATGGCTTGTCCTCCTCATCGCCCTTGCGCGGCGGCAGCGGCACGAAATAGCCGATCAGCAGCATCAGCACGCCGACCCCGATGAACGAGGCGATCCGGGCGAAACCTTCGACCGCCGACATATCGACGAAGATCAGCTTGGCCACCACCACGGCCAGCAGCACTGCGCCGGTCAACCACGGCAGGCGCTGCGCCTTGCGCTGGCCGAACAGCATCAGCCCCATCGCGATCAGCGTCCACAGGATCGAAAAGCCGGTCAGCACCACCTGGCTGTTTGCATTCGAAGCGGGATACCAGGTCGCGCTCAGGAAATGGTCGGCGCTGCGGGTCCAGATGGTGTTGATCCACACGAAGGCCAGCACCGCACCCGCGCCCAGTCCGAAACTGCCAGTGAACGGCCCGGACCCGCGCGGCGCGGGCTCAGCGCCCTGCAGCATCTGCCGCCACAGCGCGAGCGCGGCGAGCACCAGTGCGATCGACAGGTCAACCGGGTTGAGCAGCGGGATGTAGGGTAGCGGATCGGTGATCCCCTGGGCCAGAGCCGTGCCGATCAAGGCCCCGAAATAGAGCACCACGGCGAGCGGCGCGGCGGCCCGCCACCAATAGGCGCGCGAGTGGACATTGTGCGGCCAGCCCATCGCCAGGCCTGCGGTTCCAACCGAGGCTGGCCCGGCCCAGCGCGTGATCCCCATCAGGATTGCCACCCCGGCCACCAGGAACACCACGCCCGCCCACGAGCTGTCCCACAGGTCGGCCTGGTCTACGCCGAAGAACAGCGCATTGGCCAGCATGACCGTCAGCCCCAACACGCCCGCGGCATGGATGAAACCATTCCAGCGCGGCGCGGCGGTTGCCGGGTCCTTGTCAGCGCGGCGGAGCATCCAGAAGTGGAGCGCGAAAGCCGCGATCCAGACCGGCAAGTCGGGCAGCTGCACCACATAGCGGCCCGATACCAGAGAAATCAGGAAGCAGAACCCGATCAGCAGCAGGCTGATGCGCGCGGGCCAGCTCGCGACCTTCCATTGCACCTTGCGGCCAAACCAGTCGGCCAGCGCCATCAGACCCAGCAGCGCAATCAAGGTGCCGAACAGGCTGAATTCAAACGAATAGGAAAGCTCACCATAGGCATCAGGCGTTGTCGCCGGGAGGAAGCGCTGCGATTCCTGCACGATTGCGACAGTTGCCATGACGAACGCGCCCAGGAACCACGGCGCGGCGAGGGCGCGCTCGATCGGCTCCCAGGCCTTGGCCCAGCTCGAACCGCTATGGCTGGGCTGGCCGCGAAGCACCCAGGCCGCGAACAGCAAGGCCACTGCGCCAAGGATGGGCTGCAAGAAACCCGGATTGGCCAGCGGCAAAGTCGAGACGGCCGTGTCGAGATTGCCGATCACCATCACAGCA
>PNJT01000260.1 GCA_013822005.1 Novosphingobium sp.
CGTCTACGAGGCGGCCCGGCTGTTCCCCTGCTATATCGACCGGTGAGGCGGGAGGAATGGAAGAGGGACCCGGCGCCGCTTGCCTACCGGGTTCTGCCGCAGCCGGAGGAATTCTTCGATTCCTGGCTAGACCGGCTTGTCTCACGCCACGGTACGACGCGCGCTGGCCTGTTCGAATTTCTTGGCCTGGAGCCGGGGCTAGCCCGCCTCGATCTGGGCGGCGGTCAGGAAGTCACCGGGCGCGCGGATGCGGCCCAGGCAATCGAACGGCTTGCCTGGGCGGTGCAGTGCGAGGTGTCCGTCGTGCAGGCCACCCTCGTTCCGGCCAGCGGCGAGTGCCTGTTGCCGCCGCGCGGGCGCCATTATGGCTGCCCGCAATGCTGGCTCGAATTCCACCTGGCAGGCAAGCCGCTGGTGATCCAGCGCGAATGGACGCTTCGGCAAAGCTGGCTCTGCCGCAAGCATCAGGCCTTGCTGGTCGATCTGCGCGATGTGCCGCGCCGCGCGGACGGGGTGATCGATCTTGCTTCACTGCGCCGCCTTGCTGCGGTGGCAGTGCGTACACTTGAGCTGCTCGGCTTCGCCGAACCCCGTCTGCTCGCCAACCGTCATGCCGCACTGAAGCTGCTGGGGCAGGGCGCTGCCGAGCGTCCGCCGCCCGGGCTCGATGCCTACATGCGCGAGTTCAGCGCGAACCGTCTCCATGTCGTGCCTGCGCGCACGCTGCTGCTGGCCCACGCTCATTGCCACGACCGCGAGTTGCCGCGCCGCTTTGCCGCGACCTTCGCTGTGCCCGGGTGCCCTGGGACCGAGATGCCCCGCATGCCGCTCCCCAAGTCGGCGATGTCGAGGGCGATGCTCACAGTAGCGCTTCGCCGGGTTCATCGTCATCGTCTACGCAGACGGTATCGTTGCCTTGAGGCGGTAGCGCAGCGGCTGAGCGCGTTCAGCTATCTGGCGAGAGTTGGCTGCGACGGACCTGACTGGTGCCAGCGCGCCTTGCATGCCCTGGGCGTAGAGAGCCGACAGCGGCAGAGCCGTGCAGAAGCGCTCGCCAGTCTCAGGCTCGCGAGGGATTTTGCGATACAGGCGGAACTGCGGCGACGGCCGCGCTGGGACAGCGAACCATTCGATCCGGCCTGCTGGGGATTTGCTCTTCCGACAGCCCGCGCACTCGAATTGGCCGTCGCCAGGCTCGAAGCGAAGGGTGAAAGGTCGCCCGCAGTGCCCAATCATCAAATTTCGCCCTGAGGGGCTCGTAGAGCGCGTTCGGCGCGCCGCTGCACCGGTGCCCTATCCGGGGCCTATTTTGGCGCTGTACGGCACATTTCCGGGGAGGTCATATTTTATAAGTAATGTCAGAAAGTTAGTTGAATTTCTGCTGTTTTGACGAGTTTTGCCCATCACACGGCGATGACATAGCGGCGGAAGGCGTTGCCT
>PNJT01000261.1 GCA_013822005.1 Novosphingobium sp.
ATATCGACATATTCCTGCGCCATTCTTCCTTGCATTGAACCATAATAGACTCCGTCACGATGACCCAGAATGGTCGGGAAGTGCCCTAGCGCTTTTCCGGAGCCATCGCCGGAACCGCGCGGGCGGCATCCTCTGGCGTGATCCCGGGGGCGGGCGCGGCGCTGATGGTTTCGAGGCGGCGCAGCACCCGCCCGGCGCGCTGGATCGCGCGGGTCAGGCGAGGATAGACCCCGCAGCGGCACAGGTTGGGCACCGCTTCGGCGATGTCCTCGCTCGAAGGATCTGAATTCCTGGCCAGCAGCGCGGCGGCAGCGATGACAATGCCGGGGGTGCAGAACCCGCATTGGATCGCCTGTTCGGCCACCAGCGCCTGCTGCACCGGGTGCGAGCGATCGGCCGAGAGGCCCTCGATCGTGGTCACCTCGCGCCCTTCGACTTCGGCCAGCGTGACCAGGCAAGAGCGCAGCGCCTGTCCGTCAACCAGCACCATGCAGGCCCCGCAATCACCCTCACCGCAGCCATATTTGGTGCCGGTGAGGTTGGCAGCGTCGCGCAGCCCCCACAGCAGCGGGGTTGCACTGTCAAGCTTGAATTCGACCGCGCGGCCGTTGACCGTCAGTCGCGCCACGAACGATCGATCTTGTCAACCTTGCGCACCCAGGCATCGAAATCGGCCTGGCCGGGCTGGGTCCCGGGGACTTGCGATTCGTGCAGGTCGCGCTGGTGGACCTTGATCACCTCGTCGCTCACCACCAGGGGCCTCCCCGCCGCCATTGTCGCCAGTTGCACCTCACAGGCGCGCTGCAGCGACCAGTGCATGATGAAGATCTCGGGGATCGAGCGGCCAGGATCACCGGGCCGTGGTTCTTGAGCATCAGGATCCGCTTGTCGCCCAGGTTTTCGACCAGCCGCGCACCTTCTTCGCCGCGCACAGTGACACCTTCGAAGTCATGATAACCCACCCGCCCGGCGAAGTTGCAGGCGTAGAAATTGACCGGCTGGAGCCCGCCTTCGAGCGAACAGACCGCCATGGTCGCGGTGGTGTGGGTGTGGCAGATCGCATGGGCCCAGGGCAGGTGGCGGTGGAAATAGCCGTGCTGGGTGAACCCGGCCTTGTTGACCGGATAGGGGCTGCCATCGAGCGTATTGCCGTCGATATCGATCTTGACCAGGTTCGATGCGGTCACTTCGCTGTAGAGCAGCCCGAACGGGTTGATCAGGAACGCGCCTTCCTCGCCCGGGACTTTGGCCGAGATGTGGTTGTAGATCGATTCGGACCAGCCCAGATAGTCGAACACCCGGTAGCAGGCGGCCAGTTCCAGCCGGGCCTGCCATTCCTCTTCGGTGCAATCCAGATTGCGACTGTGCGCGCTGAGCAGGGTGGCCATCGACTCTCTCCGGTTTCGTTTCGCTACCTGTCTTATGC
>PNJT01000262.1 GCA_013822005.1 Novosphingobium sp.
GGCCATGGTGTAGGCCAGCAGATCGCCCGCGCCCGGTGTCGCCTTGAAGCCGCCGGTGCCCCAGCCGCAATTGACGTAGAGCCCCGGCACCGGGGTCTTGCCCAGAATCGGCGAGCGATCGGGGGTGACATCGACGATCCCGCCCCAGTTGCGCAGCATCCGCATGCGGCGGAACAGCGGGAAAATCTCGCAAATCGCGGCCACGGTATGCTCGACAATGTGGAGCGCGCCGCGCTGTGAGTAGCTGACGTACTGGTCGGTGCCTGCGCCGATCACCAGCTCGCCCTTGTCCGACTGGCTGATATAGGCGTGGACGGTGTTGGACATGACCACGCAGGGGAACACCGGCTTGACCGGTTCCGAAACCAGCGCCTGCAGCGGGTAGCTTTCAAGCGGGAAATCGAGCCCGGCCATCTTCATGATCACCGAACTGTTGCCCGCTGCGGACACCCCGATCTTCTTCGAAGCGATATAGCCGCGGGTGGTTTCCACCCCTTCAACCGCGCCGTCCGCACCGCGGCGGATGCCGGTGACCGCGCAGTTCTGGATGATATCGACCCCCAGCGCGGCTGCCGCACGGGCATAGCCCCAGGCGACGCTATCGTGCCGCGCGGTGCCGCCGCGCCGTTGCAAGGCCGCGCCCAGCACCGGGTAGCGCGCGCCGGGATCGATCGAGAGCGGCGGGCAATATTCCTTGGCCTCTTCGGGCGTCAGCCATTCGTTGTCGACGCCGTTCAGCCGGTTGGCGTGGATGTGGCGCTGGAAGCTCTGCACGTCGTGGACATTGTGCGCGAGCATCATCACCCCGCGCTTCGAATACATCACGTTGAAGTTGAGTTCCTGGCTCAGTCCGTCCCACAGCTTGACCGCGTGATCGTACAGGTGTGCGCTTTCATCGTAGAGATAGTTGGAGCGCACGATCGTGGTATTGCGGCCAGTGTTGCCGCCGCCCAGCCAGCCCTTCTCGATCACCGCGACATTGGTGATCCCGTACTTCCTGGCGAGGTAATAAGCCGCGCCCAGCCCGTGCCCGCCCGCGCCGACAATGATCGCGTCATAGGCCGGTTTGGGGCTGGCATCGGGCCACAGTTCGGGCCAGGTCTTGTGCCCGCCCAGCGCCTTGGCGAACAGGCTCATCGCGGAAAAGCGGGTCATGACAGTTGCTCCGCAGCCAATTGACTTCGAGACTGAGTCCCCCTCCCCGGCGGGGAGGGGTTAGGGGCGGGGGCTCGAAGCCAGCGGAGACGCGGAGCCTGTCGGCCCCGCTCCCCCACCCCCGACCCCTCCCCGACGGGGAGGGGGGAAGTGGCGCTTGATCGAGTCACAAAGATCACCAGTTCAGCTCCGCAGTGCGTTGTTCTCTGGATCGAACGGGCTGTCAGGAATCACCACTGCCTTGTGCCTTACACCCAGGATCG
>PNJT01000263.1 GCA_013822005.1 Novosphingobium sp.
CAGCCTCGCGCGCATTGTGTTCGAAAGTTTCGCCGGGCTTGGCCTCAAGGCCAGTGGCACCGGGTTTACGGCTGCCGAACTGTTGCAGCCAGGCCGCGTCGCGCAAGTGGGGCTTGATGCCGCCTATCCCTTGCTGGAGTCGATCTCCGAGCTGCTCGGCTTTGTCAGCTTCTTCGAGAATTTCCTCCAGATCGTGATCCTTCTGGTCGCCTGGGCGATCGTCATCATCGCCTTCTTCATTCTGTCGGTCCAGCTGTTCATCACCCTCATCGAGTTCAAGCTGGCAACGCTCTGCGGCTTTGTGCTGATCCCGTTCGGCCTGTTCGGCAAGACCGCCTTCATGGCCGAGCGCGTGCTGGGCCATGTCGTCTCGTCGGGCATCAAGGTGCTGGTGCTCGCGGTGATCGTCGGCATCGGTTCGACCATCTTTTCCGAGTTCACGACTGCCATCGCCGGCGAACCCACGATTGAAGACGCGCTGTCGATCGTGCTGGCAAGCCTGGCGCTGCTTGGCCTTGGCATTTTTGGGCCCGGAATCGCCAATGGCATTGTTTCGGGCGGGCCGCAGCTTGGCGCAGGCGCCGCAGCCGGCACCGCGCTGCTCGCGGGCGGCGCAGCCGCAGGCGCTGTCGCTGGTGCAAAACTGGCGGGCGGCGCGGTCGCCAGTGCTGCCGCCAATGTCGCGCAAGGGACGTCGCGCGCCGCAGGCGGCGCGACCATGGCCTACGCCCTCGGCTCTGCTGGCAAGTCAGGCGGTGCAGCAGTGGCAGGCGGCGCGCGTGCCATCGGCGAATATGCCGCCAGCGCCGCGACATCGCCGCTGAAGAAGGCTGGTGACGGCGTGAAGCAATCGTTCCGCGAAGGCAGCCGCGACGCCATCACCAAAACAGGCGGCAGCATCACGCCCGGTCCCAATACGCCGCCGTCATCGCCGTCTGAAGCTGCTGATCAGGGCCAGCCCGCATGGGCCAAGGCGATGAAAGACCGGCAGACGATCTCACACGGCGCGAGCATCGCCGCGCACACGCTCAAATCGGGCGACAGCCACGGCGGCGGCACCTCGGTCGACACCTCAGAAAAGGACTGACGCAGATGTTTCGACGACCCTCAATCCGCTATGGCAAGACCCCCGAACCGGAAACGCCCTACCAGCGCGCAGCCCAGGTCTGGGACGAACGCATCGGCTCGGCGCGGGTGCAGGCGCGAAGCTGGCGATACGCCTTTTTCGGCGCACTCGGCCTGTCGGCCTGCCTCACCGCCGGGATCGTCTGGCAAGGTTCGCAAGGGTCAATCATTCCATGGGTGGTGCAGGTCGACAAGCTTGGCGAAGCCCAGGCCGTCGCCCCTGCGGTCAGCGACTTTGACCCGAGCGACCCGCAGATCGCGTTTCATCTGGCGCGGTTTATCGAACAGG
>PNJT01000264.1 GCA_013822005.1 Novosphingobium sp.
AGGTCCGCTATCCCCCGCGCCCGCGCTGTTTCTTAGCTTCAAGTTCGCGCTTGAGCTTGAGCAGTTCGTCCAGGTCCACCACTTCGCTGCGGTTCTTCGTCCAGACGATCATCCCGCCGCCCCAGGCCAGCATCATCAGCGTGAAACCGATGGTATAGGCGATGGCCTGGCCTTCGCTCGGCTCGCCCGCCATCAGCCAGGTGAAGCCCATCGAGGGCGGCACCAGCGACACTATCCACAAGGTCAGCGCGATCCACCCCACCTTGTTGCGCGGCACGATCTGCAAGCTCCAGCCCTTCTTGTAGCAAATGAAGGGCTTTTCCTTCTCTGCCATCTCAATCCTCCTTCACATCGCGGCCATCACTTTGACCGCCTGCTTACTGCTGCGACTACGGCATCAACAGCACTGGTTGCGATCGGCAGCGATGGGTCGGCATAGCTGGCATAGTTCGCGGCGCGGTCGCCAGACTTGACCTGTTTCAACACGTGATTGACCCCGGGCAGGATCGTCAGGCGCGCTCCGGCGCGCGCTGCCTTGAGCCGCTCGGCATCGGCCAGAGTGACTTGCAAGTCGTTGTCGCCCTGCAGCACTATGACCGGCACTTTGCTGGAAGCCGCGAGTGCCGCGGGATCGAGCCGGAATGTCGAGATCAGGTAGCGCTGGACCGGGACCGGAAAAATCAGGTTGAGCGGTGTGGGCAAAGTCTCGGGTACGACCGTTCGGCCTGCTTCAAGCGCGTCGATCAGCGCCAGCGCCTGCGGAAGAATTGGAGCATTGGCCGGGTTGGCCTTGAACTGTTCACGCATCACCGCACCAAGCGGCCGGCCCGCCGCGGCAACCAGCACAATTCCGCAGATCCCTTTCCGCTGCTGTGCGGCCTGCAATGCAACCAGCCCACCTTCGCTGTGACCGACCAGCCAGGCGCACTTCACCCCGGCACGCTTTGCCGCGACCTGCGCCCAGGACCGGGCGTCCTGGGCATAGTCTTCGATCGTCACATCATTGGCATCGGCAATCGCCGCCCGGCTCTTAAACATGCCGCGCTTGTCGATCCGCAGGCTGGCAATTCCCCGCTGGCTCAGGGCTTCTGCCAGAAGCCGGTATGGCTGCGCTTTGATCCCCAGCGGACTGTTACCGTCACGATCGGTTGGACCAGAGCCCGGAATGATGACCACGACCGGCCCTTTCGCTCCGCCTGATTGCGCTGACTGATAGCCTCCCGCCAACGGCCCTTCGGGACCGGGCATGGTAACCTCAACCGGCGCCAGAACGCTGGCCATGGCAGCAACCGCGAAAACAATTGCTCCATTCATGCCTCAATCCTCCTTCACCGGCTGTCCGCGCCGCGCGGGTTCGCTGGCTTCGACCTTGATCCCGCGCTTGGCCAGT
>PNJT01000265.1 GCA_013822005.1 Novosphingobium sp.
GATCTTGATCGCTATCTTGGCCCCGCTGCGACGGCGCTGCTGGTGCTGGCTCTTGTGGCTTATGTTTGGCGCGTGGTGACCTGGCGGGCGAGCCCTTAGTGCGTGATGACGTTAGGTCGCTTCAACCTCACACCCGTTCGGGCTGAGCGAAGTCGAAGCCCACACGCTCCGCATGCCCTTCGACTTCGCTCAGCAACCATTATCAGCATGTGTCCATTGTGAGCCTCTGGCGAGGACGGCGTTAGCGAATGTGAGGAGTTTTCTGGCGCAGGCGGTGAGGGCTTGTTTGTGGTTTTTGCCGTTGGCACGCAGGCGTTTGTAGCTATCGACCAGGGCTGGGTTCCAGCGGAAGCTGGCAGGGAGCGCGGCGGCGTAGAGGGCGCGTCTGACGCGGTGTCGGCCGCCGGCGATGCGTCGCTGTCCGCGATAATGGCCGCTATCGCGATCGAATGGGGCGAGGCCTGCCAGGCTGGCGACCTCGGCTCGGTTCAGGCGACCGAGTTCGGGCATGAGGATGACGAGGGTGAGGGCGGTGCGCCGACCGATGCCCTGGACGCTTTCGATGAGCGCCATGCGCCGGGCGAGGTCGGCAATGGCGCCGACAGCCTTGCCGAGCAGGAGCAGTTCGGCCTTCACGCGCCGGGCCAGCCGGTCGGCTTCGCGGGCCAGGGCGCGCTGGAGGCGTGGGGTTCGATACGCCTCGGCGCGCGTGCGGGTGCGCGCGAGGTCGGCCTCCAGTTGCTCGATGAGCCGCAGATGCTCGGCGAGCGGTTCCAGCTGCGGGTCTGGGGCGGCGCGCACCTCGTCCAGCTCAGCGGTGCAGCGCGCGATCAGGGCCGCATCGAGCCGGTCGCTCTTGGCCAGCTTCAGCCGGAACAGCGCGAACGCGCGAACTTGCCGAGGCTGCAGCACCGCAACCTCGAACCCCGCGTCACGCAACGCCGCCGCTACACCGCGTTCATACCCGCCCGATGCCTCAAGCCCGATCCGCCCGGCACCCTGCGCGTGCAGCCAGTCGATCAGCCGGGCGTGATCGGCAGGCGTATTGGTCACTCGCAATGCCAGGCCCGAGGGGTGGCAGGCAATGTCGAGCCACGTCTTGCCGATATCGATCCCGGCTACGATCATGCTATCATCAATCATCTTCGTCGATCCATCCTCGTCCAGGAGCCCATGGCTCCAGCAACCATGCGGATCCGATGAAGTGGCCGACTGCGATCCTGCTGAGCCGCGTTCCAAAAGAACCGGGCAAACCCGATCCGACAGCCGACCGCCGGGTTGGGGGTGGCCACCCCCAACCCGGCACCGCATCCTACACGGCAGTGACCAGCATACGATATCCCGCTAAGACGAGGGCGAACGGGGTTTGGGTTGGTCCAA
>PNJT01000266.1 GCA_013822005.1 Novosphingobium sp.
AGGGGCAACCAGCCCCTGCCGCGCGCCGCGCCTCGCCAGCGGCCTTCCTGGCCCAATCACGATGACCCAGAATGGTCGGGAAGTGCCCTAATTGCTTCATCCGAATATCTTCCGCAGGAACGGGTTCACCATCCACCCCGCCGGGTCAACCGACTTGCGCACCGCCTGCGCCTCTTTGAACATCGGATAGAGCGCGCTGAGCTCCGCCGCGCCCAGCGAGTGCAGCTTGCCCCAGTGCGGACGGCCACCGGCCTCGCGCAGCACCGGTTCGATCAGCTCGAACATCCAGTCATGCCGCTCCTTGTACCAGGCGTGGACTGCAATCGACCCGCTTTGACGCTGGTAGAAGGGGGAGAGCCAGGCATCGTCCGCCGCGATGATCCGCGCCTCGATCGGGAAGAACACGTCCTTCGCCTGGCTTTCGATCCGGGCGATCACTTCGCGCAGCACCTCGACCTGGGCGGAGATCGGCAAGTGGTATTCCATCTCCTTGAACCGGTCGGGGCGCTCGTTGGAGAGCAGCTTCCAGCCCTCGTCCACCGCGACATCCTCGGGCAGGTCCTTCATCGCCAGTTGCGCGGCGCGGCGGCGCAGATCGGGCGTAAACTCGAAAATGTCGCGCAGCCGCTTGAGGTCCATCAGCGTCTGGCTGTCATTGTCCGGGCCGCGCGGACGGACCGGCTCGTCGGTGACATCGTGGGTGATCAGCGCCGACTTGCCGGTGAAGGGCAGCACCAGGAATTCGGCGTTGCGGTGCTTTGCGGCCAGTGCGGGCCATTCGCCCAGCACCCAGCCGGTATCGACCAGCTTGACGACCTTTCGCACGCGGGTGAGCGGCTGGTTCTGCAAGGTCACTTCGCTCAGCACCCCGAAAGCGCCCAGTCCGACGCGCGCGGCATGGAACAGCTCGGGGCGCTGCTCGCGGCTGCATTCGGCGATCGTGCCGTCAGGCAGCACCAGCCGCAGCACGGTGACTTGCCCGTGGATCGCGGTCACGCCCTTGCCGGTGCCGTGGGTGCCGGTGGCGAGCGCGCCGGCCAGCGTCTGCTTGTTGATATCGGGCAGGCTGAGCATCTCCTGTCCGATCCCGGCCAGCGCCAGACCGAGCGCGGAAAGCCGTGTACCTGCGCGGACCGTGGCGGTCAGGCCATCGTGGCCGACCAGCCCGGAGAGCTTGTCGAGCGAGAGCAGCGTTCCTTCGGTCGGGACCAGCGCGGTAAAGCTGTGCCCGGCGCCGACCGGGCGGATCGGCGTTGCGGCACTGGGCAGCAGCGCCGCCAGCTCGGCCTCGTCCGCAGG
>PNJT01000267.1 GCA_013822005.1 Novosphingobium sp.
CGGTCAATGTTTTCCTTCGATCAGGTCCGCCGCGCGGGCGGACAGGTTGCGGTGGAGCACGCTGGGGGCATAGCCCGCTTCGCGCAGCGCCGCAGCCAGCTGCTCGGCGGTAAAGACCGAACGGTGCCGCCCCCCGGTGCAACCGAAAGCCACGTTTACATAAGCTTTCCCTTGCGCCTTGTAGCGCGGCAGCAGCAGCAGGATCAGATCGCGGATCCGCGCGAAAGCCTCGGCCCAGGCCGGGTCCTGGCGAATGTGATCGGCCACCGGCTGGTCCCGCCCGGTCTGTTCGCGCAAGCCCGGATCCCAATGCGGGTTATCGAGGAAGCGCATGTCGAAGACCAGATCGGCGATCGGCGGCATGCCCCGGGCAAAGCCGAAGCTGCTGACCGAAACGGTCATTTCGGCCGGAGCCGTCTCACCAAAGCGTTCGCGCACCGCTTGCTGCAGGTCGTTGCTGGTAAAATCGGTGGTCGAAATCACCATGTCGGCCCAGCGCCGCAGCGGTTCGATCAGCTCGCGCTCGGCGGCAATCCCGCTGGCGACCGGCAGGTCGAGGGCCAGCGGATGCCGCCGCCGCGTCTCGTTGTAACGCCGCTCCAGCTCGCGTCCGGCGCAGTCGAGGAACAGCGTGGTGATTTCCAGGTCCTCGCGGCGGCTGAGCGCCTTGACCTGCTGGATCACCTTGTTGGGGTCGAATCCGCGGGTGCGCGAATCGAACCCGATCGCCAAGGGTGCGCGCAGCTCGCTGGCCGGCGCATCGGCGCTGTCGATCAGGCGGCCCAGCAGGCGGATCGGGAAATTGTCGATCACTTCCCAGCCCAGGTCCTCCAGCACCTTGAGCGCGGTCGACTTGCCCGCGCCCAGCAGGCCGGTGACCAGCAGCAGGCGTTGGCGAGGGGGTGCAGGGGATTCGCTCATAACGATTGGACGAGCTTACAATTGTTCATCCCAAACCCGTTCGTCCCGAGCGAAGTCGAGGGGTCGCGTGCGCGGCTGTCCCTCGACTTCGCTCGGGACGAACGGATAACGGGTGAGTCTGTCATACAATGCATGTTTCTAAATGCGGCCTGATGCACAGAATGTGAAGCACAGTCCTTGCCCTGTCCCCGATGGGGACGCGCCGGACCAAGCCGTCAAAGCTCGCTTTGTCGCAACTGGCGCTCGAATGGTCCGCTCGGCGCTTGCCTTTGTATGGCTGCTTCATGACAGGGGCGACCACAAACAGGGTTCGCCGCACCCAATTGGTGCGAAGGAGTATTGCTCGATGACCAAACTTTCCCA
>PNJT01000268.1 GCA_013822005.1 Novosphingobium sp.
CGGGCACCGGTCAAGGCGTTGAACAGAGACGTTTTGCCAGCATTCGGATTGCCGACGAGGGCGATTGTGGCGATGGTCATTCGGCAGCCCGGACCAGGCCCTGTGTGTCCGGGGAGACCTGGACGGCAGCGGCGTCTGCGCGGCGAATCGCGATCACCACGCCGCCGACGCGCACCGCCAGCGGATCGCCGAATGCGGCCTTGTGCAGAACCTCGACATCGACACCGATATCGAACCCCATCTCCAGCAGCCGGCGGTTGAACTGCGCGTCAGCATGGTCGACGGTTATTTCAGTCAGGATTGCCGGGGTGCCGGCTTTCAGGTCAGACAGCTTCACGAGGTCCTCGGGCGGCTCCGCGCCAAAAGCTAATTGCGAATAAATAGCAGCTAGACCGGGGGGCGCAAGTCTAAACGCGCCAGGCGGCAGCTTAACGGTAGCGCAGCCGCCCAAGTATCCCCGCCGGGTCGGGCAGGCGGGCAAGCGCTGCTGTGCCGCGCGCCTTCAACGTCTCGAAGCGCATCACCCCCTCGATCCGCCGGTCGAGGAACTCCAGCGTCTCGGTCGTGCCCTCGCTCTGGTCACCGAGCCAGGCAAGCAAGGTAGTGCCGATCACCCCGCTCAGGATCAGCCGCTTGGTGTAGTGATTATAGTCTACAGCCGTATCGCCGGCCGCATGCCAGATGCTGTCAGCGAGCGCCCAGAGCCTTCGGGCTGCGCGCGGCCCGTGCAGCGGCAGCAAGGCGCTGGCCCGTCGCACCGCTTCCTTGTGCGGTGCCAGCAGGGCCAGCAGGGTGGATACCCCGGTGCGGACCCTCTGGCGCACCTTCATCCCGGGAAGGTCAGCGTCCGCCAGCCGCTGGTCGAGGCGTCGGGTGATGGCCGCAAAGTAGGCGTCGATAAGGGACTCGGCGCGCACTCCCAGCACCAGGCGTGCCTCGTCACGGGATATGCCAAGGTCATCGGCGGCACGGTCCAGCGCTGCCATCGTCCAGCCGTCGAACGCCGCATGGTCGGCGATTGCCAGGCCCAGGCTCTGGCGAAGCGCATCAAGCGATTGCGTGGAGTCAGTCATGGGTGCGCCATGGCATAGCCGCATACTATGCGCCAGCAGCAAAATGGTCGCGCATCCCGAAGAAGAGGCTTCACAAGGCGAGAAAAAGTTGCTAACCGACCGGCTTTGTCGCGCCAGCCCTGTTGGCGCTCAACACTCGTTTATTGCCGGAAAAGAG
>PNJT01000269.1 GCA_013822005.1 Novosphingobium sp.
CGGTTCGACCGCGCGCTGATCGAACGCCATACGCAGGTGGTGGTTGCGCTCAGTTACGCTGCCAAGGATCCGTCGCGCCTGGCAGAGCTGTTGTTCGACCCGCAGTACCAGACGCCGTTTTCGGGACGCTACTGGCAGGTCACGTCGCAAGCGGGCCAGAGCTTTGCCTCGGGTTCCTTGCTGGGGGCCAGCATGCCGGGCGGCGACATCGCCCCGACCGGTCTCGTTCTTCGCGACGCTTCCAATCCGGACATCGAGGCGGTGCGGATCGCGGCACAGCGCATCACGCTGGAAGACGGCAGCTCCTGGGTCGTCGCGGTTGCCGAAAGCCTGGCGCAGTTGCAAGCCGACCGGCGGGACTTGCGGCAAAGCCTGGGGGCGGCCTTTGCGCTGGTGGCAGTGATCGGCCTGGCCAGCGTGCTCTTCCAGACCGCGGCGATCCTGCGCCCGCTCGACCGGCTGCGGCGCGATGTGGCGCGGCGCTGGGATCGTGACGAACCGCTCAGCGCAGCCGACTACCCCGAGGAGGTCGCGCCGCTGGTGGGCGACATCAACACCCTGCTGACCCGCAACCGCGAGATCGTCAGCCGGTCGCGGCGGCAGGCGGCGGACCTGGCCCACGCCCTCAAGACACCCAGCGCGATCTTGCGCAATGAACTGACAGTGCTTGCCGAGGGCGCGCAGGACATGAGCAAGGCGCTGGACGCACTGGACCGGGTCGATGCGCAGCTCGCGCGGTCCTTGGCGCGGCTGCGCACCGCGAACACCGGCGAGACGGTGCAGGCGAAAACCGACCTCAGCCATTCCATCCAGAGGTTTCAGCGCCTGTTCGGCATGATGGCGGAACGCGACGGCAAGCTGCTGTCAGTGGCCTGCGAGCCCGGCCTTGCGGTGCGGATGGATGCGCAGGACATCGAGGAAGTGCTGGGCAATCTTCTGGACAACGCGCTGAAATGGAGCCGAAAGCGGCTTGCCCTGACAGCCCGGAGACGCAAGGGGGCAATCGAACTTGTGATCGAGGACGACGGGCCCGGCATTCCCGAGGCCGACCGGGCCGAGGCGGTGCGCTCTGGTGCGCGGCTCGACACCTCGAAACCGGGGACCGGGCTGGGTCTGGCGATTGCAAGCGACCTGCTGCAGGCTTACGGCGCGGCACTGGTTCTGGAAGACAGCGCCGCGCTTGGCGGGTTGGCGGCCCGG
>PNJT01000270.1 GCA_013822005.1 Novosphingobium sp.
TTCCAGGCGTTCGCCGATCAGCCGGTTGGACAGTCCGTCGGCCACGCCTTCCAGCACTTCGCGCTCGCGCCGGGTCAGCTTCTGGATCCGGCTGCGGGCCATGGCTTCGCGCAGGCGGGCATTGCCGATCGTTGCTCCGCTCTGCTGGGCCATCACAATCGCGGCCCGAACCTGGTCTTCGCCAACCGGCCAGTCGAGATAGTCCAGTGCGCCGGCCAGCACCGCGCGCACCACCCGCGGGATCGTCGGCTGAACCGCATAGGCCACCACCGGAATCCATTTGCCGTTCCGGGCCATGGCACCAATCAGGTCATGAATTGCGTCATCCTCATCGGCAACCAGGGCAACATCGCCGCGCGGCCAGCGGTGCAGCATCTCACTGACGCTTTCGAACGGTTCGACGTGGATGCCGGTGCCCGCCAGGCTGTGCGAGATTGCCGCCCGGCGGCGGAATTCGCAGTCAACCAGTACTATTGAGTTCCCCTGTTCCATCGGAATTTGCCCCTAGTTGTTATTGCCTAGGGGATATGGCGGAGTGTCCATGATTGCGCGGTGGGTTGAATCGAAAACGAAGTGAACTGCGGCACCTGGGTTCGTGAAACGGCCAGCAAGCACTGACTAATTCACTCCGATCTGGAGGTAAATTCGGCCCGCTCGAGCGAAGACCTGATCTCGGAGAAGTCTTTTTGCAGGCGTTCGACCACTTCAGGGTCAAAATCGAGCACGCAATCGAGCAGCACACGGCGCGCCGCGCCCAGGAACTGGGTCAGTGCCGAAGCGATCGGCGCGGAGGGATCGACCCCCATCTGCAAGGCAGCAATCGCGGCCAGCGCGCGGGTCAGCGCCTCGCTTTTGAGGCGATTGTCACCAGCCCTCGCCCCGTGCAGCGCGCGGCCCAGCGCGGTGGTCAGCTGATCATAGCAGACCAGCACCAGCTGGCGCGGATTGGCCCCTTCGACCCGGGCATCGAATTCGACCCGGCGATAGGCTTCGTGGGGAGAGCGCAGCGCGTACATTGGTTCGGTCCTAGTTCCTCGGTGCGTTCCAGGCGTCGATCTGGTTCTGCAGGAAGCTGAGCGTCGCGCGGCTGGCACCGACCCGGGTGTCGGTTCGGGCAAAGCGGGTGACCAACTGGCTGCGCAGTTTTTCCTGGGCTTCGGTCAGGTCCAGCTGTGCGCTGGCGAGCCTGGCCTTCTGG
>PNJT01000271.1 GCA_013822005.1 Novosphingobium sp.
CGGCAAGGCAACCAGGACCCCGGCGATCAGCCGCGCAGGACCCGGTACGCGCCGCCACTGATCGCGGCAGGATGGCAGGGACAGCCAGGCCAGCAGAAACAGCACGGCCAGCAGTTCGAGCGCCAGTTCGGGCAGCGGCGAAGGCGATCCGCCGCCGCCCAGCACCAAGGCCAGGGCGAGCAGCGCGGCTGCCAGCCAGCCGGACAGGTTAGGCGATTCCGGCAAGGCCGGTAATGGCGGCGATGACGCTGGCAGAACTTCCCCCCAAAGGCCTGAGCGATGGACAAGCGAATCCGGCACGCGGATTCGGCATGACCTTATCCAAGCCGGAGAGATTCAGGAAATAGCGATTTGCCGGCCCTCAGGCCCGGCAATAACCTTAGCCGTTGGTGTCGTTGCCCAGCACAAAGGCCAGGCCGGCCGCGCCAGCCACTGCCACCAGCGTGACAACGAGCGTGCCCGAGCCACCGCCGGTAGTCGCTGCTTCGCTGCCAACCAGCGGAGCATCGCCGCAAGTCTTGTCGCGCAGCAGGTTGGTCACGACATTCTCAGCCGAACCGTTGCTGCTGGCAGGGCCAGTCGTGACGATGCAGACGCACTGACCGCTATCGAGTTCCTGGCGGGCGATATCGGCATTGCCCGGAGTGCCCGAACGGATCACATCGACGCGGCAGGCCTTGTCACTGCCAGCACCGCTACCGTCGGCAAAGGCGGTTTGTACGTCAGGCATGGCATCGATAGCGCGCGTGCCAGCTCCGGTGAAGCCAGCACCAATCAAGGCTACAGAAGCTGCAGCGGCAAAGAACTGCGAGGTCACTGGGGTATTCTCCTTCGGGCAATTGCGGGCGTTTAACACGAGAATGGTTATCAAGTCCACCTCGTTTCGTCGCAAAATCGCACAATTTCAGCGGGTTGGACAATTGTGAACGTGAGTTGAATGACAGGCAAAAGTCAATACAATACAGATGCTTGGGCGTGAAGGCGGCTAAAACGCCCGATCGTGCCTAAGGACTAGTACGGTGCGGACAACAATCCCGAGGTCGCGCCACAGTGACCAGCCATCGAGGTATTCAAGATCGGATTCGAGCCGCCGGGCCAGGTCTTCCTCGTGTTCGGTCGCGCCGCGGTGACCTCTGATCTGGGCCAGTCCGGTCAGGCCGGGCTTGAGGGCATGGCGTTCCCAATAGCGGTCATCGA
>PNJT01000272.1 GCA_013822005.1 Novosphingobium sp.
TCTCGTTTTGTCAGGCCTCTGCAGAGGCCAAGAATGCCTCTCTATCATGCGCTACGCGGATCGATTCACTTCGTTCAAAAGCGACATTTTCTTGCAGATTTTCGACATGAGTAATAAGCATCTGACATGTCTGAGCCGACATATCCAACCCGCTCTCCCTGGCCGCGCAGCTTCAGCTTCGTGCTTGTGCCGGAATTCTCGATGATGCCGTTCACCGCGGCGATCGAGCCGCTCAGGGTCGCCAACCGGATGGCCGGGCGCGAGATCTACCGGTGGAGTACCCTGAGCAAGGATGGCGCGCCGGTGCGGGCCAGCAATGGCGCGGTGGTCCAGGTCGACAGCATGCTCAGGCTGATCGGACTGGCGGACGCGGTCGTGGTTTGCGCTGGAATCAACGCCGACAACCATCTCGATCCCGATCTCGCCGCGCAGCTCCGCCGGGCCTCTCGCCAGGGCGCAATGATCGGGTCGGTCTGTTCGGGCAGCATTGTCCTGGCCGATGCGGGTCTGCTGGACGGCCGGCGGTGTACCGGCCATTGGGAAGACCTTGAGACGCTGGCGGAAAACTACCCATCGCTGGAAGTGACCAAAAGCATCTATGAATTCGATGGCAATCGCTTCACTTGCTCTGGAGGGACGGCCCCGCTTGACTTGATGCTCAACTTTATCGCGCAGGATCTGGGGCGCGATCTGGCTGCGCAAGTTGCCGATCAGATGCTGCACCATTCGGCTCGCAAACCAGCCGAGCCGCAGCGGCTTGACCTGTCGGAGCGGACCGGGGTGCGCAATCCGCGGGTGCTCGATGTGATCGCGGCAATGGAGGCAAATCTCGAAAGCCCGCTGCCGCTGGCCGAGCTGGCGGATATTGCAGGCCTGTCACTGCGGCAACTGGAACGGTTGTTTGCAGGCGAGCTGGGGATGCGCCCGGGGCTCTATTACCGGCAGCTCCGGCTCAAGCGGGCGCGGCACCTGGTGCTGCAGACCGGCATGTCGATGATGCAAGTTGCCGTGGCGACCGGCTTTTCCTCGGCCACGCATTTTGCCAAGGCCTATGGAGCGCTGCACGGTATCCCGCCCAGCCGGGATCGGGAAGCCCGCCGCAGGCCGGTTGCAGCCAATTAGCTTGCCAGCCTGCCAGTTTGCTTACAGGATTTCAGGTGTAGCGATCTTGGGAGGCTGGTGAGCG
>PNJT01000273.1 GCA_013822005.1 Novosphingobium sp.
GCGCGCGACCATGCTTGGCTTTTGCCGACAGGTCTTTAAGAAATAGCTAAGTTTTCGCTGTGAGACAGTTTGCATTTTCGCTCATGGTGAGCATGGACGAACCATGAGCTGCTCACCCCCTTCGTCAAGCTCAGGGGGAGCGGTGACAATCGAACTGGACCGCCACAGAAGTTTTGCAGGAGCTCGTACTCACCATGGCGCAACCGACACCGCGTCGCCAGACCACCTTTGCCCTTGTCGGGCTTGGCGTTGCCTATGCGCTGGCACTCGGCTTTGGTCTACGCAACGCACAGGTGGAGCGCACGCGCGACGTCGCGGCACTGACCCAGCAGCAGGCGCTGGTCGCCGCCAGTCGTGCCGAAGCTGTCTCGGGCTGGATTCGCGAGACCCAGGATCAACTGGCGGCTCTTGCCGAAAATCCGGCCGTACAGCTTTACACGCAGGGGGCCAGTGGCGGCGGTGATCCGCGGGCAGCCGCCGGCCAGGCGCAGTATCTCGAAAGCCTGTTGAGCGCCACCGCCGCCCGTTCCGGCTTCGGATCGGCGCAGATCGTGGTGCGGGCCGAGGTCAAGGTGCCGGACGCCCCGGGGATCGCGGTACTTGGCCCCGACGGGCGACCGATCGCGCGCGCTGGCGGGCCGCTACCGGCGCTGGGCTCTGGCGTCAGCCCGACCAAAGTTCAGGTCAGCGCAACCCGGCTGTCTGGCCAGCCCGCGCTGAGCATCACCCAGCCGATCCGAAGGCTGCAGGACGATTCGGGGCAGCCGATCGGCCTGCTTTACGCGGTGCGTCCGCTGGATGCGGGGCTGGCGCAACGCCTGCGCCAGCCGGGTGACCCGTATGCGACCGGGCGGGCCATTCTGGTCGATCAGGACGGGACGCCCTTGCTGGCTCCCGGCGCGCAGGATCCAGCGCAAGCCCTGCCCGCGGATATTCTGGGCGCTCTGCCCACCGGCGATACCCCGCGTGTCACTGCGTCCGCTGTCGCTGCATACCGCCCGATCGGAATTGCCGGGCTGGGTATTGTGCGCCTGGTCGATGCCGACGAGGCGCTGCGCGAGGCGGATGAGCGACAGCGCCTGAGGAGCCTCGGCTGGATCGCCGGGATCAGCTGGCTGGCTGCTGTTTTGCTGCTGCTCTGGCGGCACGGTGCTGCACAGCGGGCGACCA
>PNJT01000274.1 GCA_013822005.1 Novosphingobium sp.
GAGCGGCTAGGCGTGAAAAGCGGCGACACAGTGCGCATCGGGGCCCAGCGGTTCACACTGCGCGGGGTGATTGCCTATGAGCCGGACCGGGCGGGCCAGGGCTTCGAGCTTGGCCCGAGCGTCCTCATCAGCAAGCGGGACCTTGCGGCAACCGGTCTTGTCAGTCCGGGCAGTCTGGTGCGCTATCACTACCGCATCGTCTATCCTGGCGATCCGCAGCCGGCGATCGACCGTCTCAACGCGGCCTTCCCGGATGCCGGTTGGCAGATCAACGGCCGCCGCAACGGTGCACCCGGCCTCAGTACCTTCATCGAGGATCTGACCCAGTTCATGACGCTCGTCGGCCTGACCGCGCTGATGGTGGCCGGTGTCGGGGTCGGCAATGGGGTCTCTGCCTATCTCGATACCAAGGTGCGCACCATCGCAACGCTCAAGAGCCTAGGTGCCGACTCCGGGCTGATCTTCCGGGTGTATCTGCTCCAGGTGCTGCTGGTGGCGATGGCCGCAACTGTATTGGGCTTGGTGCTGGGGGCTGTAGCGCCGTTCGGCATCGTCAGCGTCATCGGCGATGCGTTACCGGTGCCGCCGCGCATGGGGCTATACCCCACCCCGCTGCTGGTGGCAGCGCTGCAAGGGCTGATGATCGCGCTGGTCTTCGCGCTGTGGCCGCTGGCGCAGGCGCGGGTGACGCCGGCAGCGCGGCTGTTCCGTGCCCGGGTGGAGACGGACCGTCAGGTCGGCAAGGCTATCCCGGCGCTTATCGCCCTGCTTGCGCTGGCGGTGGTGGCGCTCGCGGTGCTGTCTGCTGCGGACCGGCTGCTGGCGCTGGGCTTTGCCGGAGCGGCGTTCGGCGTGCTGTTGCTGCTCAGGGTCATCGGCTGGGGGGCGATCCGGCTTGCGTGTGCCGTGCCACGCCCCGCCAACCCGACCTTGCGCATGGCAATCGCAAACCTGCACCGGCCAGGCGCTGCCACACCGCAGGTGGTGATGGCCCTCGGGCTGGGCCTGACCCTGTTTGCGACCTTGGCCGTGGTCGAGGCGAACATGCGGGCGCAGGTTGACCGGACCCTGCCACGAACCGCGCCGGACTTTTTCTTCATCGATATCCCCAAGGCGGATATTGACCGGTTCACAGCGCAA
>PNJT01000275.1 GCA_013822005.1 Novosphingobium sp.
GGGCAACCAGCCCCTGCCACGCGCCGCGCCTCGCCAGCGGCCTTCCTGGCCCAATCACGATGACCCAGAATGGTCGGGAAGTGCCCTAGGCCCCGCGCAACTGCACTCCGCGCAGGTCAAGCTCGGCCCCGGCAACGCCGCCCAGCTTGACCAGCCGGGGCTGCGTGCGGGCGGACCATTGCCAGCCGCCCAGCTGCAGGAAGATGCGATGCGCCAGCACTTTGGCGCCCATGCGCTTGTGCGACAATAGCGCGGGCAGATTGTAGTCGCTGATCCGGCTGAGCGAATGGGTCAGCCCGCGCGCGTCCATCCAGAGCCCTGCTCCGGCCCATAGCGCCGCGAAAGTGCGGCCCATGCGGTACTTTGGCGCGATCCACAGCCCGGTGTCCCAGCAGGCCCCTGTGGGCAGCAGGAAGCGTACTGCTACTTCGTCCTCGTCGTGGCGATGCTCGCGCAGCCAGACGAGGCCGGTAAGGTGCTGCCTGGTGTCGAAGGCGGCCAGGCAGGTCAGCCCTTCGGCAAAGCGCCGGGCCTGGACTTCGGGAGGGATATCGATCGCATGCCCGGCCAGGTCCTGCGGCCCCAGCTCGCGCACCATAAGCCCGCGCGGCATCGCGGGCAGCCCCGCGCGCGGCTGGGTGACGATGGCATAGCGGTGAAACACCCCGCGCCCCGATCGCCGCGCCAACCGCGCTGCGATGTAGGACGCGGCGCCGATCAGCCCCAGCATCTGAATGGTGTGCGAACTCGCCATGTCCTGGCCCATAGCGGACTTTTCCTAAAGATCGGCTAAGCCGAGCATGCGCGGTGCAGCAAAATCGCGCAGGCGTTGAAGGTCCGCTCTTGGGAATTTATACCAACCTGCACTGATCCTGACCGATGAGGACGGGATCAGTGCAGGTTGGTATTAGAGCACGATGACATTGCTTCGAATCGCATAGCCCTTCCCCGTTGGGGAAGGGTTGGGATGGGGTTCGACGCTGGCGTGGAACCCCCACCCCCAACCCCTCCCCACAGGGGAGGGGAGAACTTTGCATCAACCTAGGGCACTTCCCGACCATTCTGGGTCATCGTGACGGAGTCTATTATGGTTCAATGCAAGGAAGAATGGCGCAGGAATATGTCGATATTTCAAGACAT
>PNJT01000276.1 GCA_013822005.1 Novosphingobium sp.
GATCCTCGTCCCAGACAGTCACGGTGGCGGTGACATAGGCTTGGCCGACAAAATCCGATCCGAGCTCCTGCAGCGCGGCATCGGCATCGGCGGCCTTGTTCGAGGCATCGCTGTCGAGCAGCGTCGAGGCCTCGTTGGTCATCACCTCCTTGAGGATGCTTGCGACCGACTTGCGCTTTGCGAACCATTGCCGCCGGATCTTGGCGGTCAGCTTGGTGGCATCAGTCTTGTCGAGCATCACTGCGCGGGTCGACCAGCGATAGGCGAAGGCGAGCCGGTTGAGCTCGTCGAGCAGACCCGGGAATGTGCTGCTGGGAAAGCCGACCACGGTCAGCGTGCGCAGATGCGCGCGGCCCAGGCGCGGTTCGAGCCCGCCGGTTAGCGGCTCATCGGCCAGCACCGCGTCGAGATGCATCGGGGTTTCGGGAACGCGAACACGGTGACTGCGGGTGGAAACGCAGCTGTGCAGATAGGTCAGCGTCGCACTATCATCGAGCCAAGCCACCTCGGGCACAAAGCCATCGATCAGACGCAGCAGGCGCTCGGTGCGGTCGACGAAGAGGTCGAGCAGTTCTTTGGGATTGATACCCTTTTCGGCCTTACCCTCGTAGAGCCAGCTTTCGGCGCGGGCGGCGTCTTCGGCGGGCGGCATCCACAGGAGGGTCAGGAAATAGCGGCTTTCGAAATGGGCGCCTTCTTCGGCAAACTGCGCGGCGCGCTCGCGCTCGACCAGCGCCGAGGCCGGATCGGGAAAGTCGCTGTCGGGGTAATCCAGCGCCGGGCGGCGCACCGCCTCAACGAAGATCGCCCAGCCTGAACCCAGTCGCCGCAGCGCGCTGTTCAGGCGCGCGGTCGTCGCAATCAGCTCTGCAGGCGTCGCGCTGTCGAGATCGGGACCGCGAAAGCGGGCCGAGCGCTGGAAGCTGCCGTCCTTGTTGAGCACCACGCCGGGGGCAACCAGCGCGGCCCAGGGCAGGAAGTCAGCAAGTCGGTCGGCCTTGTTGCGATATTCGCGAAGCGAAAGCATGGGCTTAGACCCTCAGGAAAGTGGGGAAGCGCAGATGCCGCCGCGCGACATCGACA
>PNJT01000277.1 GCA_013822005.1 Novosphingobium sp.
GCCTGGGCGGTTGCGATCCCCACGCTGGCGCTGTTTGCGGCGATGACCTGGTCATTGTTGTCCCTTGCTGGCTATGCCCTCGATCCACAGCCGTTTCTGTTCCAGACTCTCTCGAGCGCGCTGGCGTACCCGCTGGTCAGTGGGCTGTGTGCGCCCGTCCAGCGTTGGGCTATAGATCGCTGGATACCACCGCTGGACACCAACTGACCGATGCAGACCGAAGCAGACCGCCTGCGCCTGTTTCACCGCCGCGCCCTGCTGATCGCCGGCGCGCAGGGGCTGTTTGGTCTCTCGCTGGCAGGGCGGCTGGCCTATCTCTCGCTGTTCAAGACCGATGAATACAAACTGCTGGCCGAGGACAACCGGGTGGCACTCCGGCTGATCCCGCCGTCGCGCGCCGTGATCTACGACCGCGCGGGCAAGCCGCTGGCGCTCAACCGCAATGCCTTTCGCCTCACCATGATCCCGGAGGAGGCCGGCGACATCGACGCAGCACTCGACCGGCTGGCAGCGATCTACCCGGTGACGGACGAGGAACGCGCCCGCATCAAGCGCGCTGCGGGTCGCCAGGCCGGTTTCCAGCCGGTTGAAATCGCAGCCGATCTCGACTGGGAGGCCTTTGCCGCCATCAGCGTGCGCCTGCCCGAGTTGCCGGGTATCCAGCCGGTGCAACTGTTCACCCGCAGCTACCCCGAAGGGGCAGCGTTTGCGCACCTGCTCGGCTATGTCGGCCCGCCGACCGAGGCGCAGATCGAGGCGGCGGACGACCCGGTGTTCCGCGCGCCGGGCTTTGCGGTTGGCAAAGGCGGCATGGAGGAGGCACTGGAGGAGCGCCTGCGCGGAACTGCCGGTGTCGCCAAGGTCGAGGTGAATGCCCGTGGCCGCATCATCCGCGATCTGGCACGCACCGACAGCAAAATCCCGCCACCGTTGACCCTGACCATCGACCGCGACCTGCAACGCTTCGTGCAGGAACGGCTGGCCGGCGAGTCCGCCTCGGTGATCGTGGTCGATGCGCCGACCGGGGATATTCTGGCGCTGGCCGCAGTGCCGGGGTTCGACCCCAACAGCTTCATCGGC
>PNJT01000278.1 GCA_013822005.1 Novosphingobium sp.
ACCAGGTCCTGCTCGACTTCGGTTTCCCGATGGGACCGTTCCAGATGGGCGACCTGGCGGGCCTCGACATCGGCTGGCATCGCGATCCGAGCAAAGTCACCACGATCCGCGAAGCGCTCTGCGCCAAGGGTCGCTGGGGCCAGAAGACCGGCAAAGGCTTCTACGATTACGATGCCGACCGCAAGCGGACCCCCTCAGACGAGGTCAAGGCGATCATCGCCGAGTTTGCAGCCAAGAGCGGCGTTGCCCAGCGCGAAGTCGACAAGCAGGAGATCTTCGAACGTCTGCTCTACCCGATGGTCTCGGAAGGCGCGCTGATCCTCGAAGAAGGCATGGCCCAGCGCGCCAGCGATGTCGATCTGGTCTGGCTCAACGGCTACGGCTGGCCGGCCTGGACCGGCGGGATCATGTACTGGGCCGACCACGAGGGTCTGGGCACAATCGTCGAGGGGCTGAAACGCCACGAGCTGCCGGTCGCCCCGCTGCTCGCGAAACTGGCCAGCGAAGGCGGGAAGTTTAACGCATGACTTCGGCAGCAGCGCTGCTGGCCTTCACCGCCACCGCCGCACTGCTGACGATCACGCCCGGCCTAGATACCGCGCTGGTCCTGCGCACCGCCGCTGCCGAAGGACCGCGCCGGGCAATGCTGGCGGCCTTGGGGATCGCACTGGGCTGCCTGGGCTGGGGGCTGCTGGTGGGTGCAGGCTTGGGCGCATTGCTGGCCGCATCGCAGCTGGCCTATGAGGTCTTGCGCTGGGCGGGCGCGCTTTACCTCTTCTACCTCGGACTCAAGCTGATCCGCGCCCCGCGCCAGGCGCTCGACCTGCCGGAGAGTGAAGCCGGAATCCCGGCCCAGCCCAACTGGCTGCTGCGCGGGTTCCTGACCAACATGCTCAACCCCAAAGTCGGCGTCTTCTATGTCTCGTTCCTGCCGCAGTTCATTCCCTCAGGCGCAAGCGTGCTCGGCTGGTCTGTGCTGCTGGCGAGCATCCATAACGTGCTAGGCCTGATCTGGTTCGCCGCGCTGGTCGCCGCCACGCAGCCCCTGCTGGGGGCACTGCGCCGTCCGGGGGTGATGCG
>PNJT01000279.1 GCA_013822005.1 Novosphingobium sp.
GTGACTGCGGACAAAGTCCTCAGCGGTCGTTTCCCTGAGCGTGTGATTGAAAAGGCGGTCGAACGCATGATCCCGCGTGGTCCCTTGGGCCGTGCGCAGATGCGCGCTCTTCACCTCTATGCCGGCGCTGAACACCCGCATGCAGGCACTCAGCCAGTGGCGCTCGACGTCGCTTCGATGAACCGCAAGAACAAGGTGGGTGCATAATCATGGCCGACACCGAAAACACCGTCTCTAGCCTGGCTGATCTCAAGGATCTGACCGCTGCTGCTCCTGCTGTCACTTCGGCTCCTGCCGAAGACGGCGAAGTTGCCGCTCCGGTCATCCGCACCGGTCCAGCCGCACCGATCCGCGATCGCGAAGTCGATGCGCAGGGCCGTTCCTATGCAACCGGTCGCCGCAAGGACGCCGTTGCCCGTGTGTGGCTGAAGCCCGGTTCGGGCAAGGTCACCGTCAATGGCCGTGACCAGGCCGTATACTTCGCCCGCCCAACCCTGCGTCTGGTGATCAACCAGCCGTTCCAGGTTGCCGGTCGCGAAGAGCAGTACGACATCGTCTGCACCGTCAAGGGTGGTGGCCTTTCGGGCCAGGCCGGCGCGGTAAAGCACGGCATCGCCCAGGCCCTGTCGAAGTTCGAACCCGAACTGCGCAGCGCCGTGAAGGCTGCCGGCTTCCTGACCCGCGATCCGCGCGTCGTGGAACGCAAGAAGTACGGCAAGGCCAAGGCGCGCAAGAGCTTCCAGTTCTCGAAGCGCTAATCGCACTTCGATCGGCGGCTTTCGGGGCGCTGATCGCACTGCGGCCAGCGGCGTGTCAACGCCTGCAAGGTCGAACGAAATCAAGGGGCTGGCCTTCGGGCTGGCCCCTTTTTCCTTGCCCGCAAAGCAACCGCGCCTGAAAGAGCGCGCAAACTTTGAGGATGCCGGCCGATGTTCAAGTTTCCACGACCGACTGCGCTTGGCCAGCTCCGCTTCGGTGGACGGCTGGGCTGGGCGCGCGGTGCGGCAGGGGCGCTTGTGGGCATCGCACTGGCCGCAACGCTGGGGCTTTCGTTGCCCCACGCGTGGCACTGGCCGT
>PNJT01000280.1 GCA_013822005.1 Novosphingobium sp.
CAGCGTACCATTCACCAACAGCCCCGTTTCGGTGATGCGCTCGACCCCCTTGCCATCGGTATCGACCAGCGTCGTGTTGGGGGCGTTGAAGGCGGGCAGATACTCGTCGCTGAAGCATGGCCGTTTGCACAGCTGCGAATACCACGGCTTAAGGTGCTCGGCGGTGGGCGTGTCCTTGACCACGGTTTCCACTCGGGCGCGGATTTCCTCCATCTTTTCGATATCGGCATCCTCGAATGCTGCTCGAACCCGAGCGGTGGTTTGCTGGCCGGGAGCAACGCCAAAGGCCTTGCGTAGCCGCGCCAGCAGCCGGGCGAGCCACACCGGCGTGCCGCCCAGCGCCCGTTCGCGGATACGGCGCGAGATCTCGGTCCAGCCGTCGTTGATCAGGTCTTCGGTCGGCAAGCCGCCGCCCATATTCTCGACAAAATTGTCCATCCAGCGCTTCTGCCAGCCGGGCTTGGCAATGCTGGCGAACCATTCGGGATCGATCGGATGGTTGTTCCGCACATCGACCGAGGAGGGTGTGCGCTGGAACACGTAGAGCTGCCCTGCGGTCTTGGCGAGTTGCGGAATGCATTGCACGCTGGTTGCCCCGGTGCCGATCACTGCGACCCGCTTGTCGGCAAGCTTGTCCATCGGCGCCCCGTTCGGATCGCCGCCGGTATAATCGTAATCCCATCGGCTGGTGTGGAACGATCGACCCTGGAAATTCTCGATCCCCGGAATACCGGGCAGCTTGGCGACGTGCAGCGGCCCGGTGCCGATTGCGACATACTTTGCGGTGAAATCGTCGCCACGGTTGGTAGTGATCCGCCACACCCGCGCGTCTTCCTGCCACTCGATGCTCGACACCTCGGTGTGGAACAGGGCCTTGTCGTAAAGGTTGTAATGCTTGGCGATCCGCTCGCAATGGGCGAGGATTTCCGGGCCGCAGACATATTTCTCGCTCGGCATGTAGCCGGTTTCGTCAAGCAGCGGCAGGTAGATCATCGCTGCCGTGTCGCAGCGCGCACCGGGATAGCGGTTCCAGTACCAGGTGCCGCCGACCCCGCCGGCCTTGTCGATCAGCCGG
>PNJT01000281.1 GCA_013822005.1 Novosphingobium sp.
AACAGCCCGCAACGCCCGATCGGCCATGCCGAAGTGACCGCGCGGATTGCGCAGATTGGCGTACACGCAGCGCCAAGGGCGCAGCCTAGACAGGACGCATGATCCAGACCACCCGTCCGCCGCTGCGCATGCCCGCTCCGCCCGCTACCGCATTGGCCGAGGCTGAGGCGCTGCTGGACGGGCAGCCGCATCTGGCCTTGACCAAGGCGGAAGCGATCCTGCGACAGGCCCCCGGCTTTCCCCCCGCTGAGTTCCTTGCCGCGCGCGCATCGCGACGCATCGGCAAGGGCAAGCAGGCCTTGCAACGACTGGACGCTCTGGCCCGCGCCAATCCGCGCGTTCCCGCCGTGCTGTGGGAACTGGGCGATCTTGCCGCCGAAACCGGCGATACGCGGCGCGCGGTGGCGGCGTTGCAGGCGCTCACGCAAGTGCAGCCGAGCATACCGGCGGGCTGGTTTCTGCTGGCCCGGTGCCTGCGCAAGCTGGGCCAGGCAGAAGACGCGTGGCGCGCGGACCTTTCGGCGATCTTTGCCTCCTCGCACGACGCCGAATTGCTGAAGGCCGCAGCAGCGGTGAACGATGGCGATCTTGATGCAGCCGAAGCGCTCCTGAAAGCGCGGCTGACGCGCCTGCCCGAAGATCCACCGTCATGCCGGTTGCTGGGTGAAATCGCGTGGCGGCGTGGAGACATGACCGGGGCGCTGGACATGGTGGAGCGCGCCGTAAACGCCGCGCCGGGCTTTGATCTGGCCCGCGATTTCCTGATCCGGTTGCTGATGCAGAACAACCGTCTGCCCGAAGCGCTGGTCCATGCCGAAGTCCTGATCGAATCGCCCGTTCCGGTGGCGGGACACCGGCTGATCCTGGCCTCGGTTCTGGTGAAACTGGGCCAGCAGGAGCGGGCGCGCGGCATTTATGAGCAATTGCTGGCCGAACAGCCCGATCAGCCGCAAGTATGGCAGAACCTGGGCCATGTGCTGAAGACACTGGGCGCGCAGGGCGAGGCCATCGACGCCTATCGCCAGGCGGTAACCCGCCAGCCGACCATGG
>PNJT01000282.1 GCA_013822005.1 Novosphingobium sp.
GTTTTTCCCGGGTTTGGTTAAGGGAGTGTTTACGGCAACGCCCCATCCGGGGCGCGATGCAGGAAAAGCTGAAGCGGAGGTGCGGAAATGCTGGTGTTCTGGGAGCAGAGGCTGGCGTTCCTGGCCACACCGAAGACCGGATCGACCGCGATTGCCGCAGCACTCGAATCGCTGGCCGCCGTGTCGATCCAGCGCCCGCCGCTGTTGAAGCACACCACGGTGCATCGCTATCGCCGCTTCATCGGGCCCTATCTTGAAGCGGCCTCGAAGGACAACTTCACCCTGGTCGCGCTGATGCGAGAGCCGAAGGACTGGCTGGGCAGCTGGTATCGGTTTCGCCAGCGCGAGGAGACCGAACCGGCGAAATCGACGCGCGACATGAGTTTCGACGACTTCGTGCGCGCCTGGTGCCGCGATCCGCGACCGGACTTCGCGGATGTGGGCAGCCAGGGAAAATTCCTGCGGCCCCGGCAGGGCGCAGGCGCGGACCGCCTGTTCCGCTATGAAGCGATCGGAACTTTCGTGCAGTTCCTGGAAGACCGCCTGGGCTGCGAGATCACCCTGCCGCGCCTGAATGTCTCGCCGGAGGGGACCACCGAACTGACCGCTGCGACCGAGGCCCTGCTGCGCGCCACGGCAGTCGAGGATTTCGGGCTTTACGCAACGCTGACCGGCTAGGCGCGGGCCTGCCGGCGCAGGTTTCAGGGCATGACAGGACGG
Organism: Novosphingobium sp.; assembly: GCA_013822005.1. GTDB lineage: Bacteria > Pseudomonadota > Alphaproteobacteria > Sphingomonadales > Sphingomonadaceae > Novosphingobium. The sequence continues at coordinate 721 of PNJT01000282.1, forward strand.
CGGAAACCCGCTACATTTCGCGGCAAGGGGCCCAGAGACCCCAAGAGGCTTGAGAGGGCGGATCAAATGACCGAGATGATGATGACGCGGCGCGGGCTTGTGCTTGGCGCGGGGACCTTGGCCTTGGCCGGGTGTGGCAACGGGATCGGGTCGAACGGCAGCGCGCAGATCGATGCGCGGGTCGCGGCGACCGAGGAATACCTCTTTAGGCAATACCCGGGCACGCGGGATCTGGCTACCCGCGCGGCGGGGGTGCTGTACATGCCGCTGATGACCGAGGTTGGCGCCGGGTTCGGTGGTGCCTTCGGACGCGGGGCGCTGCGCATCCAG
>PNJT01000283.1 GCA_013822005.1 Novosphingobium sp.
CCGCGACGGGTGCGGAGATGTGCTCCTGAGGGGTATAGCCGCTCACTGAAAAGTCCTCGATCCTGTAATCAAACATGCTTGTCGGCCGCCGTACGATCTGCATTGTCGCCTCGCCTTGCGGCACCCGGGCAAGCTGCGCCTCGATCAGGTCGGCATGGTTGAGATATAGGTGCGTATCGCCGCCCAGCCAGACCAGTTCGCCCGGCTCCAGATCGCACTGCTGCGCCAGCATTCGCGCGAACAGCGCCGCGCTCCACAGGTTGAAGGGCAGCCCCAGGGCGACGTCGCAGCTGCGCTGGTAGAGCACGCAGTTGAGGCGGCCTGCGCCGACGTGGAACTGATAGGTCTTGTGGCAAGGCGGCAAGGCCATCTGCTCGATCTCGGCGACGTTCCAGCCCTCGACGATATGGCGGCGGCTGCCCGGGTTGTTGCGCAAGCTTTCGACGATCTGCGCGACTTGGTTGATCCCCGCGCCCTTGCGGTAAAGACCGTCACCGGCCGGTTCATAAGTCGGCCAATCGACCCATTGCTTGCCGTATACCGGACCCAGATCGCCCCACTGCTGGGCAAAGGCCTCGTCCCCGGCAATCCGGGCGACGAAGTCATCGAGCGAAATCGCTTCGCCCGTCGCCTTCACAAAGTTGGCGTGCGGCCATTCGTTCCAGATCTTGACCCCCTGCAGCACCAGGGGCCGGATGTTGGTACTGCCGGTCAGGAACCACAGAAATTCGCGGGTCGCGGTCTTCCAGTAGACCCGCTTGGTTGAGAGCAGCGGCATCGCCCCGCCCGCCAGATCAAAGCGAATCTGTGCGCCGATGACCGAGCGCGTGCCGATCCCGGTGCGGTCGATCCGCTCATCCCCGCGCTCCCAGATCTGGCGCATCAGGTCCAGATACTGCCATTCCCAGTGGGTTTCGCGGGGAGAATCGAGAGGAATCGGTGCCGTGGCCATGAAAAGACCCTAGCGCGAGATTGCCCGCTTGCCACCCGCGGAATCGCCCCTTATAGGCGCGCTCCTGCCTCGCTCCCACTTGCCTCAGGGCATCC
>PNJT01000284.1 GCA_013822005.1 Novosphingobium sp.
GGCCCCAACCCGCGCAAAGAGCTTGCTGTCCATCGCCTCAGTTCCCGAACAGCCGGGCATTGCCCGGGACGTATGGCCGGCGATCGCCGAGGAAGCGCCGCAGCTGTTCACGCGCCTGCGCCTTGGCGGCCGCTTGGGCAGCGGCATCGAGCGATTGCGCCCGCGCGAGCGAGGCGACCGTGGCGGTCAGATCTGCGAGTTGCTGCGCCTGCACCGCGAGCAGCTGATTGCCAGCCTGGGCGGCCTGAAGCGCGCCGGTTGCCGACTGGCTTGAGCCAACGAGGCTGTCGATGGCGCCGCGCGTGCCGTCGATATTGCCAACCACACCGGCCTGAACCCGCAGGGCATCCTCGAAGGCGCCGACACTGTTCTGCCACCGGGCTTCGGCGCCCTGGACCAGCAAACGCTGCGGCCCGGTCATCGCGCCCGCGCGATAGTTGTTCTGGAACTCGCGTTCGATCTGACGGACGTCGTAAGCCACGCGCTGCGCCTGTCTGAGCAAGGCCTGCGTCTGCCGGATCTGCGTCTGCAGCGGTTCGAGCACGGTGAGAGGCAGCGATTGCAGATTGCGCGCTTCGTTGACGAGCGAGGTGGCCTGGTTCTGGAGCTGCCGGATCTGGTTGTTGATCTGCTCAAGCGTGCGCGCGGCGGTCAGGATGTTCTGGGCATAGTTGCGCGGGTCGAACACCACGCCGCCGATCTGCGCACTGGCAGCGGTCGGCAGCATGGCGCCGACGCTGACCGAGAGAACCGCGGCGCTGGCAGCAAGCATCGAGACGAATTTACGGGGTTTCATGGGCACTACTCCTGGGGTTGGTCCGGCAAGAGGCCGGGCTGGGGACCGGGTTGGGGAAGGGGAGACGGGGCGGGCAGCAGCTCGGCTGCCCAGCCAAGGCCGCGATGGCGCAGCCAGCGCGCCGCAAAGTCGGCGCAGCCATGCGTGCCCGTGATCGCATCGATCGCGAGCTGGTCAGCCTTTGATGAGGTCGCGGTGAAGGCGAGCGCGACTTCGCCAAGCCCCAATTCGAACAATCGGTTGCCGCGC
>PNJT01000285.1 GCA_013822005.1 Novosphingobium sp.
AAGCTTCATGGCCGACCACGTGAAGTGGCACGCGGCGCGGCTTTAGTCCTCCAATAGCCCACGCACCGCAAAATGCGCCGCCAGGGCCCCGGCGAACTGCGCGGCGATGAAGCCGGGCACGCTACCCGGGGCAATCCCGGCGAAAGTATCGCTGATACTGCGCGCCAGCGTGATCGCCGGGTTGGCGAAGCTGGTCGATGAGGTGAACCAATAGGCTGCCGCGATGTAAAGCGCGACGCTGGCGGGCACGGCGGCAGGGCGATGGCGAAGGGTCAGCAGGATCGTTGCGACCAGACCGAATGTGGCGACAAATTCGCCCAGCCACTGCCCCGGCCCGGCCCGCAGATGCTGCGAAACTTGCAGCACTGGCAGGCCGAACATGGCATGCGCGCACCACACCCCCAGCACGCCTGCGCCAAGCTGAACCGCGATCGTCGCCGCCAGCCCCTGCCAGCAGCAATCGCCGCGCAGCCGCATCACCAGGCTCAATGCGGGATTGAAATGCGCGCCCGAGACCGGCCCCAGCATCGCGATCAGCACGAACAGCATCGCCGCGGTGGCCAGCGTATTGCCGATCAGCGCGACCGCCGTGCTCCCGCCCGCCAGCTGCTCGGCCATGATCCCCGAGCCGACGACCGTGGCGAACAGGAAGAATGTGCCGAGTGCTTCGGCCCACAGCCGCTGTTTCATGCAGCGCCTTCCATTTGGCCGATCTGGCCCAGGGCATGCTGGGCCTCCTTGCGGCCCATTGCCGCAAGGTCCAGTGCCAGGAAGCTGCGCACCCGCATTTCCAGCAAGCGCCAGGTCTCTGCAAAGGCCGCATCGACCGCGGCCTCGCTACCTTCGACATCGGCCGGATCGGGCAGGCCCCAGTGCGCGCGCAGCGGTGCGCCGGGGAACACCGGGCAGGCCTCGCTCGCAGCATTGCCGCAGACGGTGATCGCCAGGTCGATCGGCGGGGCGTCTGGCCCGGAAAAGAGGCTCCAGCTTTTCGAGCGGAACCGCGCCGGATCAATCCCCTTGCGCGCCAGCAGCCTGAGCGCG
>PNJT01000286.1 GCA_013822005.1 Novosphingobium sp.
TTGCGGTACTTGATCCCGTAGTCGATCCGGATCCGCACCCACTCCCCCACCTTGTATACCCCGCCCAGCCTTGGCGGGCGGACGCGGAATTGCCAGGCGGCGGCGAGCGTTGCGCGGGCGATGTTCGAGCCTGAGGGATACTCGTCGAGCGTCACACAGTCCTCCACTCGCCAGTCCGCCACGGTGCGGCAGGCGATCAGGGCATAGCCGGGGCCATCGGCGGTCGAGAGGTACCCGGCCAGTTCGCTGTCATCGGGCTCGCGGTACCAGGCAGCGGCATAGAGCGGCTGGCCGCCCGGCGCAGTGCCGATCCGCTTGCTGTCGCCGGCCAGCGGGGTGAAGGCCGGGCCCATCACCGGCTTGCCCGGCGCAGGCGCGCTGGGTTGGCGCGGCAGGTTGGCAATGCTGAAGCCGCCCGGCTGCTTGCTGGGGATTTGAATCAGCGGCGGCGGTTGCGGCGCGGGCTGGGCCAGTTGCGGCGCGGGATTAGGCGCAGAAGGGCTGGCCTGCTGCGGCTGGATCTGCGCCTTGGCCAGCGCGGGCCGATCCCTGGCCTGTTCCGGGGCCTGTTCCCTTTCAGGCTTTGCACCTTCGACTGCAAATGTCGTCAGCCGCGGGCCGCTTTTGGGCTTTGGGGGTTCAGGGGCGATACCCAGCGTCAGGATCGCCAGCACCAGCAGCACTTCGATGGCCAGCGCGAGCACCAGCGCGATCCCGCGGTGCCTGAGCTGCGCAGGCAAGCGTTCGCGCCATGTCTCGGCCTGCTCGGGAAGGGATAAGCGCAAGGTGCCTCATGGTCGGCGGACACATCGGTCCGGTTTCGCCCCGCGCTCTCATGCCGTGCGAGGCCGGGTCTAGCAAGTGCCGATGGTGCGACAGCGCAGACAAAACGAAACCCGCCCCCGGACCAGGTCCAGGGGCGGGCAGGGCAGTATTCCGCTGGCGGGTCAGTTCAACCCGCCAGCGGGAGGATCAGGCCAGGTCGAAGCGGTCGGCGTTCATGACCTTGGTCCAGGCCTTGACGAAATCACCC
>PNJT01000287.1 GCA_013822005.1 Novosphingobium sp.
GCCTCATCCTACCGCGCCCGCTCGATCACCACGCCGCCCTTGATCACCCCGTCCACGCTCTCCAGCTCGCGGACATTGGCCAGCGGGTCGCCGTCCACCGCCACGAAATCGGCAAAGCGCCCCACCGCTATGGTCCCGACATTGCTTTCCCAGCCCAGCGCCATCGCGGCGTTGAGCGTGGCGGCGCGGATCGCTTCCAGTGGGGTCATGCCGTACTGAACCATGGTGGCGAACTGACGGCCGATCAGGCCGTGCGGCATCACCCCGGCATCGCTGCCGAACACCATCCGCACCCCGGCCTTGTGCGCTTTACGGAAATTGTCGCGCTGGAGCTGGCCGATTTCGCGGTCCTTGCGCAAGTTGTCTTCCAGCACGCCGTTCTTCTTGCCCTCGGCCTGGGTGTAATCGGTGTTGTAGATGTCCATGCTGAACCACACCGGGCGCGGGCGCTGGACGGCCATGCGGATCCCTTCGTCATCGACCAGGCTGGCGTGTTCGATCGTGTCGATCCCGCTCTGGATCGCAGCCTTGATCCCGGCCGCGCCATGGGCATGGGCGGCAACCCGCAGGCCCCACATGTGCGCTTCGTCGGCAATCGCGGTCAGCTCGGGCACGGTCAGCTGCTGCTGGCCGGGCTCGGTATTGTGCGAGAAGACCCCGCCGGTAGCGCAGACCTTGATCACCATCGAGCCGTACTTGCGCTGGCGGCGGACCTGGTGGCGCAGCTCGTCGGGGGTGTCCCCCACGCCCTCGACCTTGCCGGGGCGTTCCATGCTGGGCGGCAGGCCGGTTTCATCGCAGTGCCCGCCGGTGGCCCCCAGGGCATAGCCGGCCGGAATTACCCGCGGGCCGATCACATAACCGCCCTCAATCGCCTGGCGCAGCCCGATATCGTTGCGATCTCCGGAACCAACATTGCGCACCGTGGTGAACCCGGCGTCGAGCATCGCCCGGCCATTGGGAACCGCAGTCATCGAAAAGAAGCTGTCGGTATATTCCAGCCCCTTCCAGCCGCCGATGTCGGCCGGG